>JBJFIB010000201.1:0-29896 GCA_051894195.1 Acutalibacteraceae bacterium | reverse complement strand
GTATGGGTAACGAAACACAGACAGAGCAGTCAGACAGCACTTCCGCTACTGAAAAGACAGATGAATAGCGGTTAATTTTTGGCTTTATACAATAAAGTCATATAAAATAAAAATACAAAAAAGGAGAAATGTAAAATGGCAGACCAAAAGAAAAACAGAAAAAAAGTTCTTATTGCATCATGCATACTTGCAGCACTTATCGTAGGCAGTTCATCATTTGCGTGGTTCAATTCACAGGACGAAGTAGTCAATAAGCTGAGTGCGTCAAACGGCTATGATGTAGCAATCGTCGAGGACTTTACACCGCCTGTTAACTGGACACCCGGTCAGACAGTTCAAAAAGCAGTTAAGGTTACAAACACAGGCAATGTTGACGCATTTGTCAGGATGTCGCTTGAAAACAAGATCAAACTGACCAAAAAAGAAGCAACCGGCGACAGCATGTATGATGAAAACCACAAAGACAGCTACATAAAGCTTGGTGAAGTAACAGACAGCAGCAATATTCCGGACAAGATAAAATCATTAAAAGCCGGCGGAAGACTGGTTTATTGTGATGACGGAGCTTTTAACGAAGGTAAAATCAGAAAATATTACTACGATTCTACCGACCATACACCGTCATCAACAGGCTTCTTTATTTTTGAAAGAAGCAATGCTTTTGACGGAAACGGTAATGACTATGTAGGTTATTATTATTTAAAGGGTCCTGAAGGTTCGGCTTCCAGCGTAGGTACATATTATGCAATAACAACAGAAACGGACGACAACGGAAATCTCATCGGCTATTCTATTGATAAGACAAAATCAAGCGTTGTAATTCCGACTATCAAATACATTCCGGCAGATACCGAAAATAACAAACCTGCATACATCAAGGCAGCAACTCCTGATAACTCTATCGTTATCAATATCAACCTTAATGCAACCGAACTTGCAAAATGGACTGTTGACGGTACAAAAGCAGACGAACTGACAGATGAGTTGCGAGATCCGTCGTTCTACTACAACCTTGTTCTTGAAGCAGGTCAAACAACCAAAGATCCGCTTATTTCATCACTTCAACTTGACAGCAAAGTTACAAAAGACGCCTTTATTGATATGGAATATAACCTCAAAGTAAAGGTTGATTCAGCACAGGTTGTGGACAACAGGGTTGACAACGAGACAAATGCTGTTACAGTAGTAAATGGACAGGGCTGGCCAATGAAAGCAACATTTAACGCACATCTTTCAGCTAGTAAAAATGACCACACAGTATCGTGGGCAAAACCTTCTACCACTTGAAATAACTGAAAAATAAAAACAGGAGGACAGTTGATGAAGTATAAAAAAATAATATCCATATTGCTTGCGGCTGTCCTTTCACTGCTTTTAAGCACTGCGGTAAATGCTGAGGAGTTGCCGGACGGCTCTGTAAAGGGCTTGCCCGAGCGGCTTGCGGTGCTTGACGACAGCGGTAATTCCGTCAGCGACAGCGGCGAATATTACTTTGAAGTCGAAAATATGCAGCAGGGTACGACATACACCAAAAAAATTCAGATAATGAATATGCGTGACGATGCGGCATATAAGGTATTGTTTCGTGCCGAGCCTGTTTCGTCAAGCGGCAGTATCGACCTTGCAAACGAATGTGAATGTGTTATTACCGTTGACGGAACGGAGCTGTACAGGGGTAAAGTTACAGGCGAGGGAAATCCCGATATACGCACTACTCCCCTTGACCTTGGCGTTTATAACTCAGGACAAAGCCGCCATATGACCGTCAGCATAGTATGGAACGGCTCGTCAGCAGGCGGTTTTATCGACAACGGAGAGCGTGTGGTGACCAACAGCGGCACTGAGGTTGTCCGTGAAAAAAGCGGCGATAATACAATAAGCGGCGAAACTGAGTTCAAGTGGATTTTTTCTGCCGAAACCGTACCGTCAGGCGATAATTCATCGGTAACGCCGGGCGACAATTCAAACTCGTCAAACGGTATGAGCGGAGTTATTTCAACAGGCGAAAAGATTGCCATTGGACTGATTGCAGTGGTAATGCTGGCGTCGTTTGTTATGATAATTCTTCTTATCGGCAAAAAGAAGAAAAGAAATACATAATGAGATGGGTCGCTGACTTTGGCGACCCACTTGTTGTATAAGAAAGAGGTCAGCACCTTGCGGAAAACAGTCGGAAAGATTATTTCAACCACATTATTTTGTGTTGTAATATTACTGTCGGCGGCTCTGCTTTTGCTTGGAGCCTTTGGAGTCAGGTTTTTTACTGTACGCACAGGCAGTATGCACCCGACATATCCCGTCGGGAGTGTAATCGTTGTTTGTCCGACTGAATTTTCGGAGCTGAAAAAAGATGATGTAATTACTTTTTATGCAGGAAACAGCACGGCGGTAACTCACCGTATTTATCGGATTGACAAGGTGAATAAAACGGTTTCTACAAAGGGCGACAATAACAATATTGAAGATAACAACATTGTAACTGAGGACAAAATTCTCGGCAAGGTTGTTTTTTCGGTGCAGTATCTTGGATATGTGTCGATTTTTGCGGATACCGTTTTCGGAAAAACGGTGATAATTTCAACAGTTGTCGGTGTTGTGCTTTTGTGCATAATAAATTCTTTCATCAGGAAAAAATCAGAGCAAAAAAATATTTAAAAAATCAGGGTTGTTCGGGAGTGTGACGGTATGTTAAAAAATAACAAAAAGAAAATAGCGGCAATTATCATAGGCTTTGCAGTGCTGACATCTGTCATACTTTTCGGAACAATCGCATTTTTTACATCAAACGATGTTGTAACGAATAAGCTAATAATCGGTAATGTCAGAATAAATCTTACAGAAACACAATATCCCGGAAATGAAAATTCAAGCGTAACCGATATGCTCCCGTACAGTGAGATAGAAAAAAATCCACAGATACAGAATGTCGGTGTGAACGAGGCTTTTGTGTTTATGAAAGTCACCGTGCCTTTAAGAAATGTAACGGAAGTCAATCCTGACGGAACATACGGAACCCAAAAAATGCAGGAAATATTCTATTTGAAAAGTAAAGATGACAGCGAACTGCTTTTTGAAAATCATTTTAACGAAAACTGGATTGAACTGCCGGTTTTTGAAACAGGAACAGACGGCACTAAGGATACAAGAACTTATGTTTTCGGATATAAGAAATCATTGGCAACAGGAGATACAACCGAATCGCTGTTTGATAAGGTTCAGCTGAAAAACATAAAGGAAGAACTCGGAGCAAATCAGGCACAAAGCATAAATATAGAGGCTTGTGCGGTGCAGTCGGACTACATAAGTGTAGAAGTGACCGACAAAACAAATTTGAATCAAACACAGCTTGAAGATATTTACAGGCTGTTTAACTCATAAATTGCCGGAGGGAGAATAAAAAATGAAAAGGCCAAAATACCTTGCAAAGCGAAAATACCGTGCAAACAGATTGTTGGCTTTGCTTATGTTGGTATCAATGCTGATGACAATGTTTGATTTTTCGGCATTTTCGGCAGAAGAAGATACAACAGAATATTCAAATACCCTTGACGAGTGGAGTGCTCAGGTATTGTGGAGTGATAACTCATACGATTTTATAAAGAATTCCGACAAAATTGAAGATATCCCCTTTACACTTACATTCAGTTATTTTCTTAACGGTGCAAGCCGTGATTATGAGGCGGGAGAAGTCAGATTCAAAGTAAAAGGCATAGGAGATATAAAGCGAAACGGAAAGATTATCGCCGAAACCACAACAACACAGGACGACAGTGACTGGGATCTGGAATACAACAATGAAGAAGATGAATATACATTTATATATAAGCGTTCAATTCCACAGAACCAGATGTTGTCCGGCGGTTTTCAGATGCAGTGGAAAATAAATTCAAGATATGCGATAAACGGCTATACATACACTTCAAGTCCTGTTTTCAGCATAAAGAATGACACAGAGGAAAAATCAATCAATCTTAAACCTATCACACTTGAATATACATCAGAGCGTGACCAGTATAACATCAGCTTGCAATATGAAAAGCTGACGCCGCTTGAATATGAAAAAGTTGAGGGAGGCGTAGAAGTTAAGGAGTATATATGGTATAATATCGTCACGAATGTCAGCAATAAAATGAAAGCAAGAGGTATTTATAAATCCGATTATTTTGTGAGTATTGATATACCCGACGGCAAATCATACGACGATGTAATAGCAACAAAAATGGACGGCACCCCGATAAATATTGTTGAAATTCAGGACCCTTCAACCAAAGAAACCGTTCATGGATTTTATCTTTTTAAGGACAGATACAACGATGTTAATGGTGATCAATGTAAATTCCGTCTTGGATTCAAGCAGTCAACTATGGACAAGGAACATGTTACTGTCAATACACGCCTTGTTCCGCTTTTTAATGATGAAAGCCAAAAAATTACTGAATCAACAATAGAGGAAAAATTAGATGATAGTGAAACATTCGGTGTTATGTTTTACGACTTTACATATAATACCTACAATTACAGCCATGGAAAACTCAGAAACGACGACGGTAAAACGATAATTATAAATGATATATATAATGAAAAAACAATAGAGTTCCAGCTCAGGGCACAAACCGACAGAAAGTACAGTTCATCAAGCGGTGCAGCTGTACAAAGCCTTACAAGTCTGGTGGGAGGCACACAAACCGCCCAAAATCCGCCGACAGGAAAATATGATACCTTTGAGGTAATACAGGGCGACGACTATATAGCTGTTCTTACAAACGGATTGCAGCTTCGTCGGCTTGAACCGGAAGAATACAGCTTTGAATATGTAAGGATTGTGGCGGACGAATTCGGCTATGACTACGATGTTTGTATTTCAACAGACATTGATACGCCGTTTGATGACTATGAAGTATATGACACGGGCAATACATCAGCGACAAAAACAGTTCGTTTTGACAAAAAAGATGTAAAGTCAATGTATGTAAAAGTTAAGGGCGTAACCGGTTCATATGTTTCATATGTTTATCCGGCAATAAAATTTAAATTCAACTGGGAGGAAGAACAGAAAAAACCAATCTCAGAACAAATAAACCCTAACGGAAATATAGCCAATTTCAGCTTTTTAAGGCTTGTAAAAGCCAACAACGAAAACTTTGCCGCAACAGACGGAGAGAATTATGTCGGTTCAGGTCTGGACGAACTCAAAGAAAGAGATGATAGAGTCTATAATGAATACCTCTACCGTGAAGTTGCCGATGTAAAGCTCAGAAGTGCGGCAACATCTATCAATTCCGAAACGAAACTTGATAAATTTAAAAAGAACAGCAGCGGAGATTACAATTCAACAGCAACCTCAACAGGAAAAATTCAGTCTGACGAGGAAGGCAAGCTGAAAAAGTTCTCTGTCTATACGGTTCTTCAAAAGGGAATGAATGTAAAGGAAGCCCTTGAAGGAATAACCGTAAGCGGCAGTGCTACCGGAATAAACGGTCAGAAAATCACTGACAGTATGTTTAATGACAATGTTTCTTATGCTATAAGAACCGATAGCACCGGCAGAAAGATTGTTGTATGTGATTTTGATTTCAGTGATAACCCCATAGAAAGCAGTATGCCAACAACCGTTACGGTTAATTTTCCGGTATGTGTTACAGCGGCAACCTTTGTGTCAACGGGTGTAAAAATATATAGTGCTGAAACCTATACTATGGTACACGACGAGGGTATACTCAAATTTATCGGCAACAACCTTGCGTTTGATGTTTATGACCTTGACAACGACGGAAATACAAACGAATATACCGCAAAATCATCAACTAACAGAACTATCGGAAGTAATATTATCGAGTGGCTTGACGCAGCCGAAAAATATGTAAAAACCAAAAAAACTCAGTCCTATGTTCACGGACTGGAAGATGAAAATGTAAGGGTGGATTCATACAGTACAAAGCCCGGCATTGACACAAGCAATTCATATTATTCATACCGTCTTGACCTTTCGGCAGGTGCAAACGCAGTAAAGGATATTATTGTGTTTGATAACATTGAGCCTGAGTCAAAGACTGTACAACTGTCAGGTAAAGATGTAGAGATAAAGTCAGAATGGCACGGCACTTTAAGAAGTGTTGACACCTCTCAGCCCGACAGTGTTGGAATAATAAGTACGGTTTATTGTTCAGATGACGAAAACAAGGAATATACTCTTGACCCGAATGACCCGTCAGCAAACGGTTGGACAAGAATGAACAACAACGGTTCAATCTGGACAGCACCTGACGGAGTGAATGTCCGTACAATCGCCGTTGTATATGATACAAAAAATATGTCCGACGGCAGTATTGTGGGAGCTGTGCAAAACCGCCTGCTTTATTCGGTAGTCAATATGCAGTCCCCCGAAATAACTGACCAGAATATAAACATTGTCAACAGCCGTGCTCAGAATAATTTTGATGTACAATATAATGTCTGGCAAATTGACAAATATCAGTCAAACACGCTTAAATCGGCGGTAACGACCATTTCACTCGACCAGGCAGGAGTCGATTTTGAAATAAGGAAATATGACGCTAAGACCAACAATACCCTCACAGGTGCAAAATTCAGCGTGTATGAGGACGAACAATGTACAAAAACCG
Source organism: Acutalibacteraceae bacterium (assembly GCA_051894195.1). Lineage (GTDB taxonomy): Bacteria > Bacillota > Clostridia > Oscillospirales > Acutalibacteraceae > UBA1213. The sequence continues at coordinate 23,273 of JBJFIB010000201.1, read as the reverse complement.
TTACAGGTCTTGAAAACATAAGCGTAAACAATCTGGGCATATTTTCAGGCAAGCTGCCGGGTTTAGGTACATATTATATAAAGGAAACACAGGCCCCGACAGGCTACAAATTGAGAACCGATGTAATAGTAATCAATGCGACAACTTCCTACACTCTTGTTGAGATTGCAGACGAGAGAATGACAGGTACGCTCAGTTTCAAGAAAAAAGACGCTGACGATGACAGCATAGACAACCTTGCAGGTGCCGAATATCAGCTTTATGCCTTTGACGGCAAAAAAATATTTACCGATGAAAACTATGATTACAGTGCAACCGGTACAACGGATACATTTGTGACCGACAAGAACGGTCTGACCATAACGGGACTGCCGTGGGGCAGCTATTATCTTGTTGAAACCAAAGCCCCCGACGGCTACGAACTCAACGATAAAAAAGTCCACTTTACGATAAGCAGAAGCGGTACTGTCAGCGACGACGAGGAAATTATCGTTAATGTAAGTCAGGCTGACAGCGAAAAAACAGCTACCTTAATGCTTACAAAAACTGACGAAATGACCGGCGAACCACTGAAAAACGCATGGTATAAGGTGCAGAAAAAAGTCGGTGATGAATGGGAAGATGCAACTTTCCCCTATTACTCAACCAATGCATCAGGTGAACTGAGAATAGAGGGTGTAAAATTCGGCGAGTACCGTCTTGTTGAAATCAATGCACCGACCGGATATGAGATAAATTCCGACACAATAATTCCGCAAAGCGTTGTGCTTGACGCCTCAACAGCTGAGCAGACAATAGAACTTACTCACAGCGACCAACGCAAAACAGGTTCAATCGACCTTACAAAATATTCCGACACAGGAGCATATCTTGCAAACGCAAGGTTCGACCTGTATATGATAGTCGGCGAAAAGGACGGCAGTTCGGCACCTGAGGGCGACCCTGCCGACCGTCTTGTAAGACAAGGGCTTGTAACCGATTCAAACGGCAAAATTCCGACAGTCAGTTCGCTTGAATGGGGCAAATACTATTTTGTCGAAACATACGCACCGACAGGCTACAAGAAAACAGACGCTGAATATTCACCTGAAATTGTTGAAATAACAGCAGAAAATGTTGATGTAGTTCAGGATGTCAAGGTAACCGACAAGCAGATAAGAGGTTCTGTCAAGCTGACAAAATACGGAGAAAATCCCGACACATCATCTGATGAAAAACTGAAACTTGAAAATGCAGTTTTCGTGCTTTGTGACAAGGACGGAAATCAGTTAAAAATAAAAGACAACGGCAACGGTACATACAGCTATGACGAAAAATCCGACAATGTTCAGCTTAAAACCGATTCAAACGGTGAAATTACCGTTGATAATCTTCCGTGGGGAGCGTATTATTTTGAAGAAATCATAGCCCCCACAGGTTACGCTATTGCTGACAAGGTTCGTTTTACGGTTAATGCAAACAACTGTCTGTCCGTACAGGAGCTTGAATGTGAGGACAGCCTTGTTAAATGTCAGCTGACGGTTGAAAAAGAAATTGACGAGGTTCTGACACAGTTCGGCAATCCGACATTTATCTTTAAGATTAAAGAGATTAAAGCTGACAACAGCGGTCAGGAATGGCTGAGGACAATTCAGCTTAACAGCGAAAAAAAGAACGGTTCGTTCACTCTGTCGGTAAATCCGGGTGAATATACAGTTGAGGAAATCAAGGTATCACGCTATACTCTGAAAAAAATTGACTCTGTATCGGATACAACAACAACAGATGTCACTACGGATATAAACAACCGAAAAGCAACGGTTGTATTTCAGCAGTCAGAAACACAGGGATATGCAACGCTGAAATTCACAAACACGCTCGAAAATTATGATAAATTCAATCATGTTGTCGGCGTGAACAATATTATTCCTGTTCAAAGGAAGATAACAGGTATCAGCGTGGTATATAACGGTGAACTTATTCCGGTTGATAAGGACAACGACAGCGGCAGTTATACCATACCAAAAGACCAACTCACCGCAAAGATAATATACGACGACGGTTCGGAGGAAATTATCACGGATTTGGATAAACTTACTCCGACAGGCAGTGGCACGGACTTTATCGTTGACAACGGCTTAAACAAAGCGTCAAACGAAATAGAACTTAACGCACAGTACACAAAAGACGGCAAGACCTACACAACAAAGTTCTATGTAACTATTGCACCGCTTGTTGTATCACCTGTTCAAAAGGTTGTGTACAGAGTTGACAGCGGCAACGAAAGCTATTTCGACAAGGACGGCAAGCACCTCACCGCTAATGTTGTATATTACAGTGATGGTGCGGCGGTGTCGGGCAGTTATATTGAGCCAAAGACATTAGATGAATTGAAGTTCTTTACCGATTGGAGCGATGAGAACGGCAATTTTGTAGCAACGAATGAACGAGGCGTAAAAGAGTATCTTGAAAATAATAAGGATAAAACAGAGATTACTCTTTATGCATGTGTAAATATGGATAGTTTTGAGGAAAACTTTGATTACACAGGTGATGTACAAGAATTTATTGCACCGATTTCAGGCTATTATACACTTGAAACTTGGGGTGCTTATGGTGGTGGAAATAGTACTTATGCCGGTGCAGGAGCTTATGTTTCAGGTAGAATATATCTTGAAAAAGGTACTAAACTTTATATTTATGTAGGCGAACACCCAACAAGTACAAACGCCGGTTGGAATGGTGGTGGTGCAACATATGATGGTAAGAGTAACTATCGTTATTATGCCGGTGGCGGTGCAACTGATATTGCATTACAAAAGTCGGACTGGGATTCAGACGAACATCTGTATTCAAGGTTAATTGTTGCAGGTGCCGGCGGTGGTATGTGCAATCAGGAAACAAACCTTAAAGGTGGTAACGGCGGTTCCGATGATACTGCTTGGGCAGGTACTAACAGTGAGGGCAACAATTATGGTAATGGTGCAACATTATCTGCTGGAGGAAAAACTGCTCCGGCTTCAGCTACTGTAACATATAAAGTTGATGGTTCATTTGGTAAAGGCGGCTCTTCATACTGGAATGGTGAAAAAATAGGTGCCGGCGGTGGCGGCTGGTATGGTGGTGGTGCCGGTGGAGGATGGAATAATAACGGTGGCGGTGCAGGTGGTTCATCATATGCCTGGTCAACGGAACAACCCGCAAATGTTGAAAAACCGCTTAATGAATACTATCCTGATTCAGAATATAAACCTAATGAAAAATATTATCTGTCAAATGTCAGTGCAACAGTTCGTGACGATTTCGACATGACTAATGGCGACGGCTACGCTCGTATAACCTATATCAATCCAAATGCAGGCACACGCTTTGACTACACAGGAGATATACAAACATACACCGCACCTGTTTCAGGCAATTATTTACTTGAAGTTTGGGGTGCTCAGGGTGGCGGAAGTGTTGCCTCTGCAAGTAATACCTATCCTAACGCTGGTTTCGATGATCCTGATGTAGTGTCTGTCGAGGGCGGTCGAGGTGGATACACATCTGCTAATGTTTATTTAAACAAAGGTCAAACAGTTTATATTGCCGTTGGCGGTAAAGGTATGGAAGTATATGGTAGCTATGGCGATACAAATATTACCGATGGTGGTTATAACGGCGGTGGATTGGCTAAGTATGGCACGAATCATAGTGATATATATAATGGTGGTGGCGGCGGTGCAACACATATTGCACTGACAAAACAGGGTGACGGTCAGCTTGTTAATTGTGAAAGTTATCAGGACGATGTACTTGTAGTTGCAGGCGGCGGCGGTGGTTCAGGTTACTACCAACATACAAATTTAACACAATTTTCACATCATGGTCTTGGTGGAGCTGGTGGCGGTTTGGAAAGCCAAGGTAATCATGATAATGGTTCAGTATCTCATGGAACATCTACGGTTCAAGGTTCAACACAAACAGCTTCCGGAACTGGCACAAACAATTCATCAGTTGGTTCGTTTGGACAAGGAGCATCCTACGATACAAGAGAGCCGTACGGCTCTGGTGGTGGCGGTGGCTGGTATGGTGGTTCTTCCACTGAGTTGCAAGGCGGTGCCGGCGGCTCAGGTCATATCAAAGAGGGTCTTACAGGTCAGACAATAGCAGGTACAGAAACATTCTTATCACCTGACGGCACAGAAGAAACAGGACACAAAGGCAACGGCTTTGCAAGGATAACCATTTTAAAAGGAAACAGCTGATAAACCCAACACCAACAACTCAATACAAATTAAAACAGCAGATGAACAATAAGCGTTCATCTGCTGTTTTTGTATTTGGAATTTTAAGTTTTGTTAAGATTTATGAATTATTCAACAATCTGTTCCATTTCGTAAACTTCAAAAATGTCGCCGTCTTTGATGTCGCTGAACTTTTCAAGAGTGATACCGCACTCATAGCCCTGTGCAACTTCTTTGACTGAGTCTTTGAATCTTTGAAGTGATGCGATTTTGTCGTCTGAAATAACGATACCGTCACGAACAACACGAACATTTGCACCTCTTACAACCTTGCCGCTGACAACATAAGAACCCGATACAAGACCAACATTTGTGATTTTGTAGGTTGTACGGACTTCAACACGACCAAGCTGATTTTCCCTGAACTTCGGTGCAAGCATACCTTTCATAGCCGACTCAATTTCCTCTATGCAGTCATAGATAATTCTGTAAAGGCGTACATCAACGCCGTCACGCTTTGCGTTTTCTTCGGCAACAGGGTCAGGACGAACATTAAAGCCTACGATAATTGCATTTGATGCAGACGCAAGCATAACATCGGATTCTCTTATTGCACCAACACCGCTGTGTATTACATTTACTCTTACTTCATCATTTGTCAGCTTTTCGAGTGACTGCTTGACAGCCTCAACAGAACCCTGTACATCGGCTTTAACAATGATTTTAAGTTCTTTCATTTCGCCAAGCTGCATCTGGTCAAAGAGATTGTCAAGAGTAACCTTTGTTCTTGCGTTGAATCTTTCTTCCTTTTCTGCGTCACGACGCTGTTCAACAAGTTCTCTTGCAAGTCTTTCGTCAGAAACTGCGTTAAATATGTCGCCGCCTGTCGGAACATCATCAAGACCGGTGATTTCAACAGGCACTGACGGACCTGCCGATTTAACCTTTACACCCTTGTCGTTGAGCATAGCTCTTACACGACCTACGGTTGTTCCTGCAACGATTATGTCGCCGACATTAAGTGTACCGTTCTGTACAAGAACCGTTGCAATAGGACCTCTGCCCTTGTCAAGACGAGCCTCGATAACTGTACCCTTTGCGGCTCTGTCGGGGTTAGCTTTAAGCTCTTTCATATCGGCAACGAGGAGTACCATTTCAAGAAGGTCATCAATACCCTCTTTTGTATGTGCCGAAACAGGAATAATCGGAGTATCTCCTCCCCATTCCTCAGGAACAATGTCATATTCCGTAAGCTGTTGTTTTACAAGGTCAGGGTTAGCACCAATCTTGTCCATTTTGTTGATTGCGACGATAATTGAAACGCCTGCGGCTTTTGCGTGGTTGATAGCCTCAACTGTCTGCGGCATAATACCGTCGTCAGCGGCAACAACGAGGATTGCAATATCCGTTACCTGTGCACCCCTTGCTCTCATTGTTGTGAAAGCCTCATGTCCCGGAGTGTCAAGGAAAGTAATGTCACGGTCATTGATTTTTACACGATAAGCACCGATATGCTGTGTAATGCCGCCTGCCTCAGTTGATGTAACATTAGCGTGACGAATTGCGTCAAGAAGTGAAGTCTTGCCGTGGTCAACATGACCCATTACAACAACGACAGGAGCTCTTTCAACGAGATTTTCGTCATCGTCCTCACTGTCATCAATGATTTTTTCCTCAATGGTTTCGATAACTTCCTTTTCGACTTTTGCGTGGAATTCCATAGCCGCAAGAGATGCAGTATCAAAGTCAATTACATCATTAACTGTTACCATAGTGCCGAGCATAAACAGCTTTTTGATAACCTCTGCGGCGGTTGCTTTCAGTCTTAATGCAAGTTCGCCGACAGTGATTTCATCAGGGATAAGAACTGTGATAGGCTTGTTCTTTCTGTCGTTAGCAATTCTTTTAAGTCTTTCAGCCTCAGTTTCCTTGCGGGAGTTGCGGGGTTTGCCCTTACGCTGAGAACGCTGATTTATTTTTTGTTTTTGAACGGTATTTTCGTTGTGCATTTTTTCGCTTGCAAGGCGGTCATACTTTTCGTTGTATCTTTCGATGTCAACATGAGATGCACGGGTGTTTATAACTCTGCCACGATTTTCGTTAAGACTGCTTTCTTCCTCGATAACAGACATACCGTCTGATTTTTGTTTTTCAGGCTGTTGAGAAATTGGTTTTTTGCCGTTATTGTTGTTATTGACGGTATTGCGGTTAGCGTTGCGGTCGTTCTTTTTGTTCTGAGCGTTAGTTTTATCCTGTTGTTTAGGCTGAGAATTTTTCTGCTGAGGCTTTTTGTCAGATTTATTCTGCTCAGTTTTTTCCGGTTTTTCGGTAGTTTCGGATTTATCGTCAGCCGACGCAAAATATGCGTCAAAATTTTTAAGACTTGATGCCTGAGTAAAATGTTCAAAGATAACATTGAGTTCTTCTTCGGTAAGAACGCCGGCAGGTTTCTTTACGACATTAAGTTTATCCTTTAAAACATCAGAAACCTCTTTGTTTGATACATTCAGGTCTTTTGCAACCTCGCCAAGTCTATATTTTATCATAAAATACATTCCTCCTGTCTTATTCTGCACAAAGCGTTTTCAGCTTTTCTGCAAATCCCTCATCATCTACGGAGATAATTCCCGTAACCTTTCCGAGTGAGATACCTATCTGTTCCATCGGTATGTTTAAAACGATTGTCTGAGTACCCGACTTATGTGCTGTTTCCGTTATTGACCTTGTTGTTCTTGCTGACAAATCACAGGCAAGCAGCAGCAGCTTTGATTTGCCCTTGTTCATCGCCTCTGTTGCCATATCAAAACCGAGCGACAACCGTCCCGCCCGCCTTGCAATACCAAGAAACGACAACAGCTTATCATTCATTTTTCGGATCACCCTTTCTCAGACAATATGTTTCAGTTTTTAAGCTGTTCGCTCAGAGCGTCATATATTTCATCGGGGATTTTGCACGAAAACGCCCTTTCAAACCTTCTTGCTTTTCTTGCTGCCATAAGACAGTCAGGATTTTTGCAGACATATGCTCCCCGTCCTGCTTTTTTGCCTGTCAAATCAACCGAAATTTCACCTGTTTTAATGATATTTCCGTTTTCGTCAACAGTATCGGGAGCTTTTACAACCCGCACAAGCTGTTTTTTTTCTTTCATTTCGTTGCAGCCCGTACATTTTCTCATAGGCTGTTTTTTCTGACGCATTGTTCTCACCCAAATCAATTTTATTTCATAACAACAAACTAACGGTTCGCACAATAATTACGCATTACGAATTACGCATTAGTTTCATCGTCAAGACCGTCGCCGATGTATGACGGTTCGTTTTCGGAGTTTTCGCTGTCGTCCTCGCCGAAAAATCCGCTTTCGGGGCGAATGTCAATTTTCCAGCCTGTAAGTTTTGCGGCAAGACGAACATTCTGACCCTTGTTGCCTATTGCAAGAGAAAGCTGTCCGTCAGGAACAGTCGCCTTGCATACCTTTTCGCCGTTTGCGTCAACATCAACTTTGAGAACCTCAGCCGGCGAAAGTGCGGCAGTTATGAATTTTACAGGATCTTCGCTGTATTCAACAATATCAATTTTTTCTCCGCCGAGTTCGTCAACGATTGTTCCTACTCTCTGTCCTCTCGGACCTATGCAGGCACCGACAGCGTCAACATTTTCGTCACGGCTGAACACGGCAATTTTTGTTCTTGAACCGGCTTCTCTTGAAATTGATTTAATCTCGACAGTGCCGTCAAAAATTTCAGGTACTTCCGACTCAAAAAGTCTTTTTACAAGGTCGGGGTGAGTTCTTGAAATGATAGCACGGGGACCTCTGTCGCTTGTTTTTACATCAACGACATAGACTTTTATCTGGTTACCCTCGGCAAGTGTTTCACCGTTTACCTGTTCGCTTTTCGGCAATATTGCGATAGCCTTGCCAAGACGAAGTGTTGCGTTACCTGTTTTTGCGTCAACCTGTTCAACGGTTGCGGTAACAATTTCCTGCAATTTACTCTGAAATTCCGCAAGCACCTGTCCTTTTTCGCCGTCACGGATTCCCTGACGAATCATATTTCTTGCTGTCTGAACGGCAATTCTTCCGAAATCCTTAGGGTCAAGCCTTATGCGAACCTTATTTCCTACACTTGCATAAGGGTCAATTTTCATTGCTTCTTCAACCGGTATTTCCCTGTTGCTGTCAAATACTTCTTCAACAACCTCTTTATTGAGGAAAACTTCAAAAGCACCTGTTTCGGGGTTCATATCAAATGTTACATCGTCGTTTCCGCCGTAGGTGTTTTTGCAGGCGGTAAGAATTGCTTTCTGAATCTGCGAAATCATAAAGTCAACAGGTATTCCTCTTTCTTTCTCGATAAGAGCAAGAGCCTCATAGAGTTCAGTATTTTTGCTGTCGTCAACCTTAACGGCTTTCTTTCTTTTCTGCATTTTGATTTATTCCTCCATTTATTAAATATTGAAATCATCCAGTTTAATATATACTGTATCTTTTTTGTTTATAACTTTTTGTTCGCCATTTTCAAGTGCAAGAGTTATGTCGTCTTTTGTGTGAGCGGTAAGAGTGCCTTTGAATTCACGCTCACCGTTTTCGTCGGGACGAATTGTTTTTACCATAACGGGTGCTGCAAGAAAAGCGTCGAAATGTTCGTCTTTTGTAAGCTCACGCTCAATTCCCGGTGAAGAAACTTCAAGGCAGTAATTCTGTTCGATAGGGTCAAGGTCATCAAGTGGTTTGTCGATAGCTCTTGTTACAGCCTCGCAGTCCTCGATTGTAACGCCGCTGTCCTTGTCGATGAAAATTCTGAGATACCAGCCTGCACCCTCTTTTACGAAACGCACATCCCATAATGTAAGTCCCATATTTTCAACAATAGGTTTTACAAGTTCAGTAACCGCTTCAACAGTATTGCCCTGTTTTTTCTTTGCCATAAGCCGCAAGTCATCCTTTCATAAAATAATCTGTGACTGAAAATCAAGGACAGAACAGGCTTGATTTATGCCTGATATGCATACCGTCCTATAATGATAAAAGAGCGGGTCGCCCCACTCTTTTAGTCAACTTACATATCCATACTATATAATAGCATATCTGTATTTAATATGCAAGATATTTTTTGAAAATTTGCTTAATAATGAACTTCTATATACAATCAAAAGTAAGTTGTTCCATATCTTTTAGTTCTAGTGCTTTATTTTCTAAAGCTGTTATTTTGTAATTGCTTAATAATGCTTCAACAATTGGTTTTCTGTTTTCTTCTTTTGCACCTACATAATAAAAATGTTCAATGTTAATTTTATTACAAAGTCCCCATATTTTTTGAATATACTCGTTACTTCTGTACTGATTATAATCCCATGTTGAAAGGATAAATGGTTTGTCTGATGTAACCAGGCAGTTGTGTAGCTTTATTTCTGATTGTTCGTTCCAACTATCATAATAATCCACATGACGACCTATATATGGTGGGTCACAATAGATAAATGAATTTTCTGGTAAATCCACAAGCGTTTCATCAAAAGATTGACATAAAAAAATCCAATCTTTACAGGATAATTCTGTTTCGATGTATTTGACCTGATTGATAATTTTTGTTATATAAGCCTTACTGAATCTTTGAGGTTTATGTCCAAACGGAACATTAAAATTGTTATCTTTATTAAATCTTATCATTCCGTTAAAGCAAGAACGATTTAAAAAAAGAAAATCCAAAGGATTTCGATTATTGTTAAATCTGTTGCGGACTTCGTAGTAATAATCATCTCCTTTTTCGGAAAGCAACGCACCTTCCTGCTCTAAAAATTCCCGTATAATGTATGATGTAATTTTCTTTTCTTTGATTTGATTGTAAAAATCAATAATACAAGGGTTACAATCAGCAAATATAGCTTTATTTGGAGCAATATTAAACCCTACAACACCGGAACCCATAAAAGGCTCAATCCAAACAGTATCTCTATTTAAAGAAACACATTGTTTTATGGCAGGTACTAATTTTGTTTTTATACCTTGTATTTTTATAGGTGGTACGAATATCTTATTATTCATATTTGTGCCTTTCGTTTTGGTGATTTAGGATTATTGATACTTAATGGTAATCCACGATATGTTAAGTACTCAGAAAATGATGAAAGTTTTTTAAAGTTTCCTTTTCCATCAGTAACTTGCATTTTTCCAAAGTTTACCCAATAGTCATCAAAAATTTCTTCTCCAGCCTTAGCAAAAACACCGTTCCCATTTAATATATCATCAATTTTCTGGATACTTCCTATATTAGCTGTATTTCCACTACCACTTTTATCACTTGCGATTTTCCATTTTTCTTCTGCAAAAAAAGTAAAATTGGAAATAACAGATGGTATATTTTTAATTTCATTGATAGAATATAATTTTGTTTCTTCAAATTTATCCAAAAAAGATCTGGTATAAATAATGCCAATACAAAAATGACCAAGATATTCTCCATACGGATATTGAATATTTTTGGTGCTTTTACGGTCAATAAAATATTCTCCGTGAGATCCTAATGTAAAACCATTACAAAAGCCCGGATATTCTTCATCACGGTATGTGGTTTTTAAATCAACTGCAAATTTTATGTTGTTATCTTTATTGGAAATAAAAGTCAAATCCGGATACCAATTTTGACAAGTAGCAAGTTCAAGTTTATATCCATACTTTTTTGCAAAAGCGAGAAATTGTGGAAAAAGGTTTAATTCAAGTATTTTGGATATAATTTTTGTATCTGTTGAAATTGTATAGATATTTTTAAAAATATCTATAAATCCTTTAACTGTCCATTTGTTATCGTATGAAATAAATGTTCCCAATGAGGAAGCAAACTCTTTCAAGACAGCTAAAAATACTTCTTTCTCATACATTGCTTTACTCTTGTCCATTTTATTTATCCCCATTTTACAGCTATTTAAATTTACTCAGTAAAGTACAAGTGTATCGCCGTAAACATGGCATTTACACTCATAGCTTTCACTCTTGTCGAGCTGAGAGTCATAGATATAGTAGTATGTAAAGGTATTTTTGCTTTCCTCACTGTATATAGACCTTTGTGTTACGACAAATCTGTTTTCGATACAGGTCATAAATTCACCGAGGCTGTTGTCATAGCTAAGATTAGCCGTGCTGTTCAATACACCTTTTACATATACCTTTGTACTGCCCCTTGTAACACAGAACACCTTTGTCGGCTTTTCTTCGATAAGATAAACCGTTCTGTTGTCCTCAGGGTCAGTGAGAGTCGCCTCGACATCAAGAGAATTTGTAAAAGCGTCATAGCTGCAAAGTTTTTCGATACCTGTGCGGAATTCCTTTGCACGAAAATAAACCTTTTCGCCCTCTGTGCCGATATAACGCACAAGAGCCTTGATGTCGGCACTTGCGATACATTTTTTGGTTATTTCGGTGCAGCCGTTTTCGAGTTCGTTTTCAAGCTCGGTGAGATTACAAAGCCATATATTGTCACGAATGTCGGCGTTAATCCATCTTTGTTCCTTGTAGTAATGTTCCTTAATGCTTTCATCGGCAAACGGGTCAAGCAGCGCAAGGTACTTTTCACCGTGAACATCAAGCGGTTTTATGCCGTCACAGCCGATTTTTGCAATCAGTGAATTTTTGATAAAGAATTTTTTGTTTGTTTTGAGATTATAAAGGTAGCAGAAACATTCACTGCCTGTTACTTCCTTGTATTTTTTGAACATCTGGGCATTAGCCTCGTCAGGAGCCATATAAATAAGTATATGTTCATTGTCGAGAGCCATACAATCACTGAATGAACCCGTACATACAACCTTGCGTCTGTTGAGTTCAGTGCCGCTTTGCTTGTCGATTTCGATAAGCCACATACTGTTTGTGCCGTTTTCGAGGATAACAGCTATTGTTTTTTCAAAGGCAAAAATATGCTCAACAAATGTCGGGTCTTCAAGGGAGTAATTTGTCACAAGGCGTTCTCTGCGTGTTGCCCTGTTATATTCCAGTATAAACAGGTTGTTGTGACCCTCTTCGTTTTTTTCTTCCGCATAATAAATGCAGGAGTCGTTGACATCAACCAGTTCAATATTTCTGTTTGAAAATATATTTCTTATATCTACCACAGTCATTTTATATCAGCCTGCTTTCACTTATGATTTTTATTCAAGAATTGTCATTTCTGAACCGTCGGCATTTATTTTTTATAATGTCGGATTTATGTAGTATATTTTGTCACTGACGGGAGAGCTTTTTGCACTGTCGGCAATAACTCTTTACCGGACATCACCCGAAATTTCATCTTTTATTTTAATACCGCAATTAACGCAAAATTTGCTGTTATCGGGAATCTGACTTATGCATTTCTGCACAAACATATTATGCCTCACTCGTTGTGACAATTATGCTTGTTTGTGCATATATTTTGTGTCAGAACTGTTGTAAAATTTTATCTTAACTAAAAGTATATGTTATCCTTTTTAGTTTGTCAATGTAAATGAGGGAACGGTTTAAAATTTTTTTGCAAAATGCATTGTCTATTTGATTTTTTTCGTATATAATCAGTATAAGGCTGTTTATAACCTGAATTCAAGGTGATATACATTTATTTTTAAATATTATACAAGGAGCTTATATTATATGAGATTTTACAGAACAACGCTTGAAGGTATGCAGACGCTTCTTGCCGAGTGCGGTCAGAATAAATATGCGGATATAATTTCGTCATTTATCGGAAAATGGGACGCAAACAGAAATGTATCTGAATTTATAAGGGCTTTCTCAAAAAAGGGCGTATTTGAAAATTTCAGGTTCAATCCTGATGATTTTCCGTCATTCTGTGAGTATGACTGGACAAATGCCCTTTTTGGAGCATTGGTTGCGATGGGTATGAAGCTTGCACATTTTATCAGGAACGGACAAAGTGTCGATATAGACTTTATCCGTTCACATTTCGGACACCCTAATGAAATTATCGAGGGTACAGTGTGCGGAAAGTGCGGCAGCCGTCAGATAAATATGGGTGATGTTGATAAATATATTCACACATCAATCATTACACAAAAGGTTGTTGACGGACTTGAAGACGGCAATCTCAGCGAATATGTAAAGGCAATAATCACGCTTACAGACCCCGATATACACCGTGAGCGTGAAAAAACAAAGACCCGCATACTCAACACTCCGGTTCCTTTTTCTGATGTGTGGATGCCACGCAAATTCTGTATTATGTGCGGAAATACGGGATTGAAGAAATGCAGGTTCCTGAAAAGTGTAAAAGATAATGTATTTATTCCGCTGAAATCATAAATGTCCGTACATTTGATTGACAAAAAAGACAAAAATTACTAAATCGGCATTTTTTTACAAAAAAGACTGTAATTTGTACTTGCAAAGTGGTATAATGTTTTTGATTTATGCAAAATAACATATAGATTTTTATGAGGTGAATACCAATGGGATTTAAAAAATGGTTTAACGGAAGCAACAGCAGACACGAGCTGAAAAAAATTCAGCCGCTTGTAGATAAAGTTCTCAGCTATGAAGATAAATATAAGGAATACACAGATGAGGCTCTGCGTGCGGAAACCGAAAAGTTCAAGGAGCGTCTGAAAAACGGCGAAACAACCGACGATATTCTCCCCGAAGCATTTGCGGTTTGCCGTGAAGCGTCATGGAGAGTTCTGGGAATGAAGCACTTCCCTGTACAGATTATCGGCGGCATCATTCTCCACAGAGGACGCATAAGTGAAATGAAAACAGGTGAAGGTAAAACCCTCGTTGCAACACTTCCTGCATACCTTAATGCCCTCACAGGCGAAGGCGTACATGTTGTTACCGTCAACGAGTATCTTGCAAAGCGTGACGCTGAGTGGATGGGAAAAATCTACCGTTTTCTCGGTCTTACCGTAGGAATATTGCAGCACGACTCAACAAACGAACAGCGTAAAGAGGCTTATAATGCCGATATTACATACGCAACAAACAACGAACTCGGATTTGACTACCTGCGTGACAATATGGTTGTCTATAAAGAAAACAAGGTTCAGAGAGGACACGCTTTTGCTATCGTCGATGAGGTTGACTCAATCCTCATAGATGAAGCGAGAACACCGCTTATTATTTCAGGACCGGGCGACAAGTCAACTGACCTTTATGAAAGGGCTGACCAGCTTGCACGCACAATGAAATACGAAAAAGTAACCGAAATTGACGCCAAAGAAGATAACGATGACCTTTATGTCGAAAAGGGAATCGACTATATCGTTGACGAAAAGGCACAGACAGCAACACTTACCCCTGTCGGAGTAAAGAAAGCTGAGGCATTTTTCGGGGTAGATAACCTCACTGACCCTGACAATATCACAATTCAGCACCACATCAATCAGGCAATCAAAGCACACGGTGTTATGAAAAAGGATATACAGTATGTTGTCAACGAAAAGGGCGAGGTTATCATCGTTGATGAATTTACAGGTCGTCTTATGTACGGCAGACGCTACAACGAGGGACTTCATCAGGCAATCGAGGCAAAAGAAGGCGTTACCGTTGAGCGTGAGAGCAAAACTCTTGCGACAATCACATTCCAGAACTTCTTCCGCCTTTACAGGAAACTTTCGGGTATGACAGGTACGGCTATGACGGAGGAAACCGAATTTTCTGAGATTTACGGACTTGATGTTATCGAAATTCCGACAAACAAGCCTGTTCAGAGAATTGACCTTCCTGATGTAATCTTCAAGACCGAAAAAGGCAAGTTTGACAATCTTATTCAGGATATTATCGAAGCACACAACAACGGTCAGCCTGTACTTGTAGGTACGGTTTCGATTGATAAATCAGAAGAACTCAGTGCATTACTCAAAAAGAAAGGCATTAAGCATAATGTCCTCAACGCAAAAATGCACGAAAAAGAAGCCGAAATCGTTGCACAGGCAGGTAAACTCGGTGCCGTTACAATCGCCACAAATATGGCAGGTCGTGGTACCGATATTAAGCTCGGCGGTAATGACGAATTTCTTGCAAAAGCCGAAATGCGTAGAATGGGCTTTTCTGACGATATGATAAACGAGGCAACAGGCTATGCCGAAACAACCGACGAGGAAATCATCAACGCAAGAAATACCTATCAGGAACTTCTTGCAAAATATAAAGAGGAAACCGACGCTGAGGCAGAAAAGGTCCGTGCGGCAGGCGGACTGTTCATTATGGGTACGGAACGCCACGAATCAAGGCGTATCGACAACCAGCTCAGAGGTCGTTCAGGTCGTCAGGGAGATCCGGGTGCAAGCCGTTTCTATCTTTCAGCCGAGGACAGCCTGTTAAGACTTTTTGCCGGCGACAGAATTTCTGCAATAATGGATAAAATGCCGGGTGACGAGGATACTCCTCTTGAAAGCAAGCTGCTTTCAAAGACTATTGAGAGTGCACAGGCTAAGGTTGAGGGACGAAACTTCAATATCCGTAAGAGCGTTCTTGAATATGACGATGTTATGAACCGTCAGCGTGAAATTATTTACGGTCAGCGTGATCAGGTTCTCAACGGTGAAAACCTCAGAGATACAATTATCAAAATGATTGCCGACACAATGCAGTCAAGGGTTGACGAATATCTCCCGCACGATGACAAGGACAACTGGAACCTTGAAGGTCTGCGTGAGTCGCTCAAAGGCTGGCTTATTTCAGAAGATGACGACACAACACTCGTTTATGATCAGGACGAACTCGATAAACTCGAAAAAGACTACCTCAAAAAAGAACTTACCGAAAAGGCAACAAAGGAATATGAAGAAAACGAAAAACTTATTCCGGAAGAAACAATGCGTGAAATCGAGCGTGTATATCTTCTCAAAAATGTTGACCGCTACTGGATGGATCATATCGACGCTATGGAAGAACTCAAAAGAGGTATCCGCCTGCGTTCATACGGTCAGCATGACCCTGTTGTTGAATACAGACTTGAAGGTTTCGATATGTTCGACGATATGATTAAGTCAATCCGTGAGGATACCGTACAGATGCTTATGGTTGTTCCAAAGAGGGTAAGCGAAAGACTGCAAGAACAGAACAAAATGCGTAAACTTGCCGTTAAGCGTGCCGCAAACGGTCGTGCAAGAGCCGCAGCTATGGCAGCACTCAAAGCACAGAATGCCGCAAATGAAGCAAAAGAAGAACTTACAGCCGAGTTTAATATTGACGAGGCAGTAACACCTGAGGAAAACAACAGCATAAACGAAGAAAAGAGTTATTCCGAAGAGGATATAAAGGCAGCCGCAGGAAAGTTTATGGAGCGTGAGCAGGTTGCAAAGCCTACATCAACTAACCTTGACGGTGAAATATCAACAAACAAGACAATCCGCAAAACAAAAAAGCAAAAAATCGGCAGAAATGACCCTTGTCCGTGTGGCAGCGGCAAGAAATATAAAAAATGCTGCGGCAGAAACGAATAATAATGTATAATTCGTAATTCATAATTCATAATTATTATGACCGCAAATTTATGCGTTGGGTTTAGTGTGATGTAACATTGAGTTGTTATGTTGAATTATCAAACTGATTTTGCGGAAATAAAGTTTGGTTTAACAGTAAGTCTGAACGCAATTTGGTAGCGGCAGCTTGCCGCCAATTCGGGTGCGGCAGCTTGCCGCTCTTTCAGGGGGTACATTATGAAAAAGATTATATCTGCCGTTGTGTTTATTTTTGCACTTTTGTCGCTTGCAGCATGTTCTGACAATACAAAGAATAATGCCGACGACGGTTCGGAAAATCCGGTGGCAGAATCGTCCGTTTCAGAAATTACTTCAAATACACAGTCGGAAAATTCTTCTGAACAAAGCACAGAATCATCTGATGAAAAAATCCGTACTGTTTCGTCGTCACTGTCCTCTCCTCTTGGGCTTAACAGCTGGGGCAGTGCCGCAAAATACAACACAAAGGAACAGAACTATATAAATGTACCCGTTCGCATTATATCTGTTGAACACGGACAGAAAGCGACCGATACCGTTAAGAAATTTATGAGCGAAAGTCCGTCATATAATTATACGGAACCCGGACAGGACGCTGAGTGGGTTGTTGCCGAATATGAAATATCGCTTGACGGATTTCCGGTTGACGAGGGCGGTGCCGACAGCAGTATCACATCGTTTATAACAGCGGCAAACGGCGGCTATTTTGAATACGGTGACAAGCAGTGGAGTACAACAACAATAAATATAACAGACGGAAAATATTATTTTGACGGAACAGTGAAAGGTCAGATTGCATATCAGATGCTGAAAAACCGTACTGATTATATTATTACGCTCGGAGAGTATGACGAAACTCAGGCTTTTTTCAAAGAATAGAAAAAAATACTTTTAATTTTGACGGAAATGTTGTATAATACTTTTTGATATATTTGATTATGCTTGATTTGTTTTCGGATTTGACGGAATTTCCGGATAAATTTCTTATAAAAGGATGTAGTTATTATGAGTTTTATTGACAAAGCAAGCAGTAAGCTGTCGGACTCAATCAACAAAATTATTGACAAAAGCAGGCAGCTTGCCCAGCTTAACAGACTTGACGCTGTTATCAGAAATGAAACAGATGTTCTTAACCGTGCCTATATTGCACTCGGAAAGCAATATTACAAAAATCTTAACGGTGATACCGAAACTCCCGATATGTCGCATATATGTGAAGTGATTGAGTCCTCAAAAGCAAGACTCAAAAAAGCACAGGCAGGCTATGACTATATAAAGCAGAACGGTGTTTGTGAGCAAAAACCGAAACAGCCCGTTATAAAAATTTCGGCTGATGAGGATATACAGCCCGATATTGAACAGCTTGACGAAGACGACGATATTACTATCGCCTGTTCGGAAATTTCAGGCGAGGTTGCTGACGAACCAAAGGTATCCGAAGAACCGAAAGACGCTGACGAAGTGAAAACACAAGAAAAATCCGCAGTTGAAGAAATAAAGATTGAAAAAGCTGAAAGTGCTGAAAAGGCTGAAATAATTGCCGAAACCGAAACGCCAAAGAAAAAGCGTTCATACTCAAAAAAGAAAACAGTTGAACCGTCTGACTCAGAGGCGGCAAACGACAGCGACGCAATGCCAATCGCTTAATAAAATCCGCTGTCTGACCCCATCGTTTACGAGGGGTACACAATAAATTTTTTATTATTTTAATTTCGCTGTATTTCGTATGAAAACAGCAGGAGGTAATCATTATGGAAAAATCTATGTCAAAAACCCAGCACCTTACATTTCTTGCCGTGCTCAGTGCAATAATTATCCTTATGGCGTTTACGCCGCTCGGATATTTGCGTACAGCCGGACTTGAAATCACATTCATCATTCTGCCCGTTGCAATCGGTGCAGTAATCCTCAAACCTGTTGACAGTGCGATACTCGGAGGAATATTCGGTATCACAAGTTTCATACAGTGTTTTGGAATGAGTCCTTTTGGTGCAACCTTACTGTCGATAAACTGGTTTCTGACCTTTATTGTCTGCTTTGTACCCCGTGTACTTACAGGCTGGCTCGGCGGATTGATTTTTTCCGCTCTCAGCAAAATCGACAAAACGAAAGTTATTTCGTACATTGTTACCTGTCTTGCAGTTCCGCTTATGAACACATTGTTCTTTATGTCGGCACTGGTACTTTGCTTCTTTAATACAGATTTTATACAGGGCGTTATGGCAACACTCGGTGCTACAAATGTTTTCGGATTTGTTGTAGCGTTTGTCGGTATTAACGGTCTTATTGAGGCTATTGTGTGCTTTATCGCAGGAACGGCAATTTCAAAGGCACTTGCCGTTGTAATGAAAAAATTAACAGTAAGAGCATAAATTCAGGCAGGCGGAACAATTTTGTTCCGTCTGTATTTTTTAGATTGTATAAATGGAGCTGATAAAAATGAAATCCGAAATATTGTCTTTATTGCGGAATTCCGACGGCTATGTGTCGGGAGAGGAACTCAGCAAAAAACTCGGCGTTTCAAGAACGGCAGTATGGAAAAATATAAATCTTCTGCGTGACGAGGGCTATGTTATAAATTCCCTGACGAACAGAGGTTATAAGCTCGAAAAAAGTCCTGATGTTCTCGACGAAAAAATGATTGCCGACGGACTGAATGTTTCGTCCGTCGGCACAAAGATAAAAGTAATGAAAACAGTCGATTCAACAAATGAAGAAGTCAAGCGTCTTGCAAACAGCGGCGAAGAAAGCGGTCTTATTGTTGCCGCAGAGGAACAGACAGCAGGAAAAGGCAGACTCGGTCGTGTGTGGAAATCCGATAACGGCGGACTGTATTTCACCTTGCTTATACGCCCGGAACTTCCGCCGTCAGCTATTGCGTCAATAACACTTGCGTCAGGCTATGCCGTATGTCTTGCGATAAGAGATTATACAGGTTGTGACGCAAAAATCAAGTGGCCTAACGATATAATTATCGGCAACAAAAAGGTCTGCGGTATTCTCACCGAAATGGCGGCACAAAGCGACCAGATAGACTTTGTTGCAATAGGTATCGGCATAAATGTCAATCATACGGAATTTCCCGACGAAATAAGCCGGAAAGCAACATCACTGCGTATTGAAACAGGCGAAAAAATCGACAGAAATCCGTTTTTTAAATGCGTTATACAAAAACTTGATGAGGTAATTTCGTCATTTCTTTTCAGCTTTTCGCTTGAAGATGTACAGAGTTTTAAATCCCTGTGTGCAACACTCGGACGCAAAGTTTCGGTTCAGCGTGGCGGAAAAACTGTTGAGGGAACAGCCTGTGACATTACCACAAACGGCGAACTCATAATCAAAGATGATACAGGAAACAACATCTGTATAAATTCGGGTGAAGTTACCGTTCAGGGTATTTATTAAAAATGCGGAGTGCCTCCGCTGTCAAATTGCGTTCAAAGTCGCTGTTACCCGAAATTTTATGTCCGCAAAATTAGTTGTTGTGCGAAAGCAAAAACCTCAGTACAATAAACTAATCTTCTGCACAATAACTCCACACTCCACTCTCCACACTCCACTCTCTTTCAAGGTCTTTCCACAGGAAAATGTTGTTTTCAAGCGTCATATAGCCGTGATGTGAATTTTCCTTTGGAATAGAAACAGAACCGGGGTTCATATAAATGTAGTTTTCGTGTTCTGTGCATTTCGGAATGTGAGTGTGACCGTGAAGAAGAATGTCGCCCTTGTGCAGTGGCGGAAGATTTTCCTCGTTGAACTTGTGACCGTGAGTTATGAATATCATTCTGGTGTCGGTGTTCATAATTGCGTAGTCGGCAAGTACGGGAAATTTCAGCACCATTTGGTCAACCTCAGCCTCACAGTTGCCCCTTACGCAGAGAATGTCATCTTTCAGTGCGTTCAGCAGTTCTATGACTTTTTTTGGATTGTATTCTTTCGGCAGGTCGTTTCTCGGTCCGTGATACAAAATATCACCGAGTAAAATCAATCTGTCAGCTTTTTCAGCTTTGTATGCGTCAAGCATTTTTTGGCAGTAATATGCCGAGCCGTGTATGTCGGAGGCTATCATATATTTCATTGTTATTCAGTCCTTTTTGTTTATTTTTATTGCATATATTATAACATAGTAATGTATGATTTTCCAAAATATATTTTCGGCAGAAAATTTTTTTGTTATTAAAAAAACACTGTTAATTGTAATAAAAATGTTATATAATAAAGGCAACAAACAGAGGGAGGTATTCTTATGAGCTTTATTGACAAAGTGAGCGACAGCGTTTCTCAGTCAGTCAACGCAATTATTGACAAAAACAGAAAATACGCTCAGCTTAACCGCCTTAACGCAATTATCAAAAATGAAACAGAGGTTCTCAACCGTGCCTATATTGCACTTGGAAAACAATACTACAAAATTCTCAAAGGCAATACGGCGAATTCTGATGTGTCAGAGATATGTACGGTTATTGAGGATTCAAAACTCAGACTGCAAAAGGCACAGGAGCGTTATAACTATGTTGAAAAATACGGACTCGAAAACGCTGAATCAAAACAGCCTGTTACAAAAACCGACACTGACGACGAGGTAAAAGACGATATTGACGACCTTGAAGAAGATGAGGATATTACTATTGCCTGTGCGGATATGACAGATGAAACCAACACAAAAACATCTGAAAGTTTTGAGTCGCAGGAACCGTAATATCAATTTTTGAAGTAAATATTTCAGCAGTAAAAAAACACGGTGCAGTCCTGAATGACTGTACCGTGTTTTGTTGTTTAACGGATTTTTTATTGTCCATTTGAGCCGTTTTAATGTCGTTTTGGACAATGATAATTGAAAATTACAACATACAATACTATCATTATTATGTATAATATTTTTCATAAATCAGTAAAATCAGATTTATTCAATAGTACAGTGCATTTTCAAAAGTGTTTCACGCATATCGCTGAATTTCTTGGCAGGAACAGGTATTTCACCGTTTAATGTCTTTATATATGAGTTTTTTCCGCAGGCTGTGATATAAAGAATATCCAAAAGATGAAAGAAATGCAGTGAACCGCCGTCGCCGTGTGCCGTAATAGTCATATCGGACTGCCTGATGTGATTTTGTATATATTTGTGTGCTATTTTGCCGACAGTGCATGGAAAGGCTTCGTCTATTGACATTATCTGGAATATATCATATAAATTTTGATAAAAATCAGGTTTTCGTTCCGCTATATAGTTATTCGTTGCAAAACTATTTACAGTTAAAAATGTTTATGATATACTGACAATAATAAACTGGGTAGGTATAATTTTTTATATATATGATTATACCACGGCAAATAAAAAATATTATTATTCTATGGAGGTTACTTTTATGAGTGAAAAAAATAATGAAATCGTAATAAAAAAGAAGAACATTGTGATTGGTGCCGCTGTCATACTCGTGCTTATTATCGGTGCTGTTATTTTGGGGCTTGGTCTTAAAGGACAGACGGACAGTCAACCAACAGCAAGTAATGTGTCAGCTTCTCAGAACAGCCTTGACATTGACCCTAATGCAGGAAAGTGGACAGGCGAAAAACCTGAGGACAAAAGCAGTGGTCAGGTCGGAATAAAAATACCCGGCTATCCGTCAATTACAATTCCCGCAAATCAGACGGATGTAACGGTTGCATTGTTTAATCCTGAGGGCAATCCCTGTTACTTTGTCTTTGAGCTTGTGCTGAAAGACACGGGCGAAACTCTTTACAAGTCAAAGCTTGTACCGCCCGGTCAGGCAATAACAAACATAACGCTTTCAAAGCCGCTTGACACAGGCGAACATAATGCTGTTATCAAGATTTCAACATTTTCACTTGAAGACCAGAGTGCAATGAACGGTGCAAATGTTGAAACGGTTCTGATAGCTAAGTAAAGGAGGAAACATTTTGAAAAGTAAAGTAAAAATAACGACAAAAAAGCTTATTGCGGTTTTATTGACACTTTTAATAATAAGTTCGGTTTTGCCGTCTTTCACGGTTTCAACCTCGGCGGCAGGAATAACAGCGACAACACCAAACAAAGACGGCAACGGCGTGTATCAGATAGGCACGGAGGCAGAGCTTTACGGCTTTGCACAGCTTGTAAACAACGGAAACACAAGTGCAAAAGCAGTGCTGACAGCGGATATTGTTGTCAACACAGGTGTGCTGAAAGCAGACGGAACATTAAACAGTGGCACTTTCACCGACTGGACACCCATTGGAAACAGTTATTCCAATCAATACACCGGCACATTTGACGGACAGGGACACACAATCAGTGGTTTGTATTTCAATAATACAATCAAAGGCTATGTCGGCTTATTCGGCCACCTCGGTTCAGGCGGCGAAATAAAAAATGTAGGAGTAATTGATTCATATTTCAGCGGTTATAATTATGTCGGCGGCGTGTGTGGTAGCAATTATGGAAGCACAATAACCGGCTGCTACAACACCGGCACCGTCAGCGGTAAATCCCAGTCTGTCGGCGGCGTGTGCGGAAGTAATGACGGCACAATAACCGGCTGCTACAACACCGGCACAGTCAGCGGCAGAGGTTCTGTCGGCGGCGTGTGCGGATGGAATGACGGCACAATAACCGGCTGCTACAA
>JBJFIB010000200.1:0-6077 GCA_051894195.1 Acutalibacteraceae bacterium | reverse complement strand
AAATTTATTTTCCCTGTTCTGACACCGCTTGCCGTTGATACATCAAGACCGTTTCCGCTTCTTGCAAACAAGAGCCTTAATATTGCCGTAAGACTTTCAAAGGACGGCGACAATATTTTTGCTGTTGTGCAGGTGCCGTCAATTTTGCCGAGATATTTTGAGGTGTCGTCGGATAACGGCAGGAAGTTTGTACTTCTTGAAAATATCATTATCGACAAGCTGTCCGAACTTTTTGAACTTTATGAAATACAGGCTTGCTGTCCGTTCAGAATAACGAGAGATTCAGACCTTGACATTGACGAGGAGGCAGACGACCTTCTTGAAGAAATTGAGCGTTCAATCAAAAAACGCAAAAGAGGCGACCCTGTCCGTCTTGAAATTATATCTAAATGTGACGAATCACTCAAAGATTTTCTTGTTGATATGCTTGATGTCAACAGTAAAGAAATATATGAAGTACCCGGACCTATTGACCTTACATTCTTCTCGAAATTCGGCGGTCTTGACGGACTTGATAATTTACGCTTCAAGCCGATAGAACCCGTTAATCCGCCTGCGGATTTCTTCGGATATGACGATATGTTCGAGGCAATAAGGGAAAAGGACAGAATGGTTCATCACCCATATGAAAGCTTTGACTCGGTTATAAAATTTGTCAATCAGGCGGCAAACGATAAAGATGTTCTTGCAATAAAACAGACGCTTTACCGTGTCAGCGGTCATTCACCGATTATTGCGGCACTCATAAAAGCCGCCGAAAACGGAAAGCAAGTAACGGTACTTGTTGAACTGAAAGCAAGATTTGATGAAGAAAACAATATCGGCTGGGCGAAGAAACTCGAAAAAGCCGGCTGTCATGTAATCTATGGTCTTGCCGGACTTAAAACGCACTGCAAAATCGTTCTTGTTGTACGCCGTGAGGCTGACGGCATAAGACGCTATCTGCATATGGGAACAGGTAACTATAACGACATAACGGCAAGATTTTATACGGATATAGGTATGTTCACCTGTAATGAAGAATTCGGTATGGACGCATCATCACTGTTCAATGTTATAACAGGTTATTCAACGCCGCCTGTATATAACAAGATGAAGGTTGCTCCGACAGGACTGCGTTCATTCTTTGAAGAAATGATAAAGAAAGAAACCGCAAATGCAAAGGCAGGTTTGCCGTCGGGAATTACCGCAAAGGTAAACTCACTGGTTGACCCTGTAATAATAAAACTTCTCTATGAGGCGTCACAGGCAGGAGTAAAAATAACGCTTATCGTGCGTGGAATATGCTGTCTTGTGCCGGGAATTGAGGGTATGAGTGAAAACATAGAGGTTCGCAGTATTGTAGGTCAGCTGCTTGAACACAGCCGTATATTCATTTTTGAAAACGGCGGCGACAAAAAAATCTATATGGGTTCGGCTGACTGGATGCAGAGAAATCTCGACAAGCGTGTCGAGCTTGTATTCCCGATTGAAGACCCCGAACTTATCGAGCGTTCATTCGGCATAATGGATACAATGCTGAACGATACCGTAAACACAAGAATACAAAATCCCGATACAACCTATGTTCTCGTTGATCGCAGAGGCAAGAAACCGCATAACTGTCAGCGTGAATTTGCCGATATGGCAAAGAAAGCTCTTTCATCAAAGAAAAGCATTGTAAAGGAAGAAAGTCAGTTTATTCCTCTTACAAAAGAACATTTTAAAGAAACACAGGATAAATAATTTATTTTCTATAAATTTTTCTTGTAAAAGTTAAAATTTTGGTGTAAAATAAGTGTATAATTTCTTGTAAAGGATGTGGCTTTATGAAAAGAGTAGGAATTCTGACCAGCGGCGGAGATTGTCAGGGACTTAATACCGCAATTCGTGGTATTGCAAAAAATCTCTATCATCATTACGGCGAACAGGTTCAGATATACGGAATAATCGACGGCTACCGTGGACTTATCAACGGTGAATACCGTCTTATGAACAAAGATGATTTTTCGGGAATACTTACAAGAGGCGGAACTATTCTCGGTACATCACGCCAGCCTTTCAAACTTATGCGTGTTATTGACGAAAACAGCGTCGATAAGGTTGCAGAAATGAAAAAGCATTATAAGGACATGAAGCTCGACTGTCTTGCAATTCTCGGAGGAAACGGTACTCACAAAACCGCAAATCTTCTCTCTGAGGAGGGACTTAATGTTGTAACACTGCCTAAGACAATCGACAACGACCTCTGGGGAACAGATATGACATTTGGCTTTCAGAGTGCCGTTGATATTGCAACACATGTAATCGACTGTATTCATACAACCGCAACATCTCACGGCAGAGTATTCATCATTGAATGTATGGGACATAAAGCAGGCTGGCTGACACTTCACGCAGGTATTGCCGGCGGTGCAGATGTTATACTTATTCCTGAAATTCCTTACAATATCGACAAGGTAATCGAATACATCAAAAACCGCACAAAGAGCGGAAAAACTTTCTCAATTCTTGCGGTTGCTGAGGGTGCAATTTCTGAGGATATCGCAAAGCTGCCGAAAAAGAAGAAAAAAGAGGCTATGGCAAACCTTATGTATCCGTCAATTTCATATAAAATTGCACACGAAATTGAGGAGGCAACAGGTCAGGAAACAAGAGTTACTGTTCCGGGACATTTTCAGCGTGGCGGCAGTCCGGATTCTTATGACAGACTTCTTGCAACACGCTTTGGTTCGGCTGCGGCTGACCTTATCATAAAAGAACAGTACGGCTATATGACGGCACTTGTCAACGGCAAGGTTGTTCCTGTACCGCTCAAAGATGTTGCCGGAAAACTCAAAACTGTTCCGACAGATTGTGAGATTATTCAGTCGGCAAAGAATATCGGTATCAGCTTTGGTGACTAAAACAACATAATATAAACAATACTTTTCAGTGACAAGGGAAGTGCAGTTTCCCTTGTCACATATATTATTATCAGCTTTTCAGGCAAAAATAAAATTAAACTCAAAGGTGAATTTTATGGAAGAACAGATACAGACTAATGATGAGTTTCAGAATAATGTTATAATGAAAGAGAGAAAACGCTGGGCGTTTTTCGGAATACCGTGGACATTCACAAAATATACACTTATGAATAAAAAACTTGTGCTGACAGAGGGCTTGCTGAAAACGGTTGAAAACGAAATCCTGCTGTACAGGGTGCTTGATATGTCGCTTTCAAGAGGTCTTATGCAGAAAATGTTCGGACTCGGCACAGTCACGGTTTACTCTCAGGATAAAACAAATCCTACTCTTGTAATCAAGAACATAAAACACGCCCGTGAATTTCGTGACGCACTCGCTGATGCAGTGGAAAAGGACAGAATAAGAATGAAAATGCGTCAGAGTGAGTTTATCGACCAGCATATTGATACACCCGATACATTTGAATATTGATTGAACTGAAAAATTACTGACACGGATTTTACGGAAAACGGGGGAGTAATATGGTAAAAAAAGTCGGAAAAGAAATTTTCAGGATTTTATGCATACTTTTTGCGTCGGCTGTTTATTCGTTCAGCATAACTAATTTTTTCAATCCGGCAGGACTGCTTGCCGGCGGCTTTACAGGACTTACGCTGCTCATACAGCATATTTTTTCGTCATTTCTCAATATAGATATTGCTTTCACACTGATATATATTCCTCTCAATCTTATTCCGGCAATAATCAGCTTTAAGTTTATCGGAAAAAGATTTACTATATATTCACTTATAGTCATTGTTGCCACTTCGGTTTTTACAGATGTAATTCCGAATTTTCATCTTACTGATGATATTTTGCTTTGTGCCGTTTTCGGCGGAATTATAAGCGGTGTATCGACAGCCATTTGTCTGCTTTCAAAGGCGACAACAGGCGGAACGGATTTTATTTCGATATTTATTTCCGAGCGTTACGGAAAAGACGCATGGGGATATATATTTATGGGAAATGTAGTAATTCTTGTATGTTCAGGTTTGCTTTTTGGGTGGACAAGTGCTTTGTATTCGATTATACTTCAATTTGCCGCAACAACGGTAATACAGACAATGTACAAACATTATCAGAAACAAACTCTCTTTATTATTACCGAAAAGCCACAGGAAGTCTATGAAATAATCAAAGAATGTACAAATCACGACGGTACACTTTTCAAAGGTGTTGGACTTTATGAGGGTAAAGAGAAAAATATGGTGTATTCCGTTGTGTCGTCTGACGAGATACGAATGGTTATATCACAAATAAGAAAAGCAGACAGCAAGGCATTTATCAATGTAACAAAATCGGAAGAAGTACAGGGAAGATTCTATCAGGAACCAAATAAGTAAAAATAATAACCGCATTGATTATCATTTCTGAAATCAATGCGGTTTGTGTTTTATAGGTGGTATTATTTGTTGAGTGATTCTTCAAGAGCTTTTGCAAGCTGATCGGGGCATGATGTACCTTTCATACCGCACATAATGTTCTTGCATCTTGCGATAACATCTTCGGCTTTCATACCCTCAACAAGAGCGGCAATACCCTGTGAGTTTCCCGAACAGCCACCGTTGAATTTTACATTTCTGACAATTCCGTCATCAAGGTCAAATTCGATTGAACGGGAACAGGTTCCTCTGGTTTTATAAACATTTCTCATTTTTGTTACCTCGTTAATTCAAAAAGACCGATGCATTTTTCAGCATCGGTCAGATTTTTATCAGTCGCTTGTGTAAGGAATAAGGGCAAGGTATCTTGCACGCTTAATAGCGATTGTAAGATCACGCTGGTGACGGGCACATGTGCCTGTTACTCTGCGGGGAAGAATTTTTGCTCTTTCAGAAATAAAACGACGAAGTCTTGAAATATCCTTGTAGTCGATTACATCTATTTTATCTACACAAAAAGCACAAACTTTCTTGCGTCCCTTGCGTCCGCCTCTGCGGTTATCTCTTTCCGGTCTTTCAGCCATTTGTAACTCCTCCTTTACTTAATTGTTAAAAAGGCAAATCCTCATCGTTAGGCATATCAACGAAATCACCCGTATCACCGCTTGAATAGGTGTTTGCAGGTGCTGTTGTTTCCTGATGAGATGGTTGCTGGCGGTAGCTGTCAGAATAACTGTTCTGATAGTTGTTCTGGTATCCGCCGCTGTTGCTGTTAGAATCACGCTTTGATTCACAGAACTCAACATTATCAGCCTGTACTTCAAAGGTATAACGCTTATTGCCGTCTTTGTCATTATATGATCCTGTACGAATCTGACCGGTTATTGCAATACGGTTGCCTTTTCCGAAGTATCTGCAAACAAACTCTGCTGTTTGTCTCCAAGCAACAATGTTAATAAAGTCAGCCTGTCTTTCTTCACCTTGCTTTACAAAATTACGGTCAACAGCGATTGAAAATCTTGTAAATGCAATACCTGACTGACTGTGTTTGAGTTCGGGATCTGCGGTAAGTCTGCCTATTAAAGATACATTATTCATTGATAACGACCTCCTGATTAAGCTTCCTTCTTGATGATCATTGAACGGAGCATACCGTCAGTGATCTTTGTGATTCTGTCGAATTCAGCAGGAAATTCAGGATTTGACTTGAATGTGAAAAGAACATAGTAAGCGTCTGTTTCCTTGTTGATAGGATAAGCAAGTCTTCTCTTGCCCCACTCGTCAACACTTTCAAGGGTAGCATTCTTTTCAATCAGATCTTTGAACTTCTGAACTGTTTCTGTTACAGCTTCTTCACCGAGTTTAAGGGAAATTACTATAACTGCTTCGTAAGAATTGATTACTGCCATTAAAATTGCACCTCCTTATGGACATATGGCTCTTTTTATCAAAAAGAGCAAGGATTGTTACACACAAAGCATAACAATATATAATATAGCACCCCTGACCACAAAAGTCAAGGGTGTTTTTTGTGATTATATTATATTAAAATAAAAAAATGCAAAAATACTTGATATATAAATAATATTGTAATTGAATATAATGAGGTATTTATAATGACTGATAAGGAACTGCATAGGGTGACATACTCCCCAACTTATAGAAGTGGGGGCTTCTCGCTCAAGTATAGTAACCTATACAGTATCAACG
>JBJFIB010000199.1:8681-29966 GCA_051894195.1 Acutalibacteraceae bacterium | reverse complement strand
CTTTAATTTGTGGCATTTATAATTTTCAACATTAAGTTATCGAACAGGTCTATTATACTGCCATAAATGTATAAACTGTAAAATCGGCGGCAGATAATTGATTTTTGACGGTAAATATGGTAATATACAGATAAACCTAAGCACAATAATAACATAAATCGGAGGTGACATTATGTTAGCGGTATGGTTGACGGTTATAGTGCTTGCCTGCCTTGTTGAAGGGCTTACTCAGTTCCAGCTTGTTTCAATCTGGGCGGTGTTCGGCGGGTTGGCGGCATTGATTTGTGACTTATGCGGCTTGAATGAAACAATACAGATTGTTGTTTTCTTTGCCGTCACAATTCTCTTGCTTGTGCTGACAATTCCACTTGTCAAAAAGCTCAGAAAATTCAAAAAAACTCCGACAAATGCCGATATGTATATCGACAAAAAAGGAAAAGTTATCAAAATCATTAACGCAGATGAAGGACTTTTTCAGGTCAGAGTTGATAACTGCGAGTGGTCAGCAATAACCGAGGACAGAACACTTCTTCCGCTCGGAACGGAAATTGCCGTTAAGAGTATAGAGGGCGTCAAACTCATTGTCGCACCGATTCAGCAGACGGCAAACGCAAAATAATTTCAGTGTCAAAAAAGTAAATTTGAAAAGAGGTCTTTTATTATGGAACCGGGTGTAATTGCACTCATAATTATCGGCATTATCTTAATTCTTGTTATCGTAGCAAATATCAAGGTAGTTCCTCAGGCAAACGCCTTTGTAATCGAGCGTTTCGGAGCATTTTTCAGAACATGGAGTACGGGTATTCATGTCAAGGTTCCGTTTATGGATCGTATTGCAAAGAGAGTATCACTCAAAGAGCAGGTTGTTGATTTTCAGCCTCAGCAGGTTATCACAAGAGATAATGTATCAATGCAGATTGATACGGTTGTATATTTCCAGATAACAGATCCTAAGCTCTATACTTACGGTGTTGAAAATCCTGTAATGGCAATCGAAAATCTTTGTGCAACAACACTCCGTAATATTATCGGTGAACTCGAACTCGATAATACACTTACATCAAGAGATAAAATCAACGAGAGAATCCGTGTTATTCTTGACGAGGCAACTGACGCATGGGGTATAAAAGTAAAGCGTGTTGAACTCAAAAACATTCTTCCGCCTCGTGAAATTCAGGTTGCGATGGAAAAACAGATGAAGGCAGAGCGTGAACGCCGTGCAAGAATACTTGACGCAGAGGGCGAAAAGACCAGTCAGATTCTTGTTGCAGAAGGTCACAAGGAGGCAGCAATCCTCAGAGCAGACGCTGTCAAGGAAACAAAAATCCGTGAGGCACAGGGTGAGGCTGAGGCTATTCTCGCAGTACAAAAGGCTTATGCAGACAGCTTGAAAATGCTTAACGAAGCTGCTCCTACTGACAAGGTAATCGCACTTAAAGGTCTTGAAACCTTTACAAAGGTTGCAGACGGCAGAGCAACAAAGATTATTATTCCGTCGGAAATTCAGTCAATGGCAGGTCTTGCAACATCACTCAAAGAACTTGTTGTTGACGGCGAAATGGACAAATCACCAAAGCCGAACCAGTCAGCGTCAGCCGCTGTCGGAACAGCACCGAATATTCCGAATGTGTCTGATACAGTAAATGCAAAAGAAGCATTAAGAGCACAGGCAAAACAGAATATTCAGAATATTCCTCGTCCGCAGAATAATATGCAGCAACCACAGCAAAAAAGTCCGTTTGACTACTCATAAATCCTAAAAAGAAAAAATAATTTCAGGCAAGGCTGAGTATTTTACTTCTCAGCCTTGCTTTTTTAATGAATATAAGATAAAATGAAAAAAGAGTATGCAGAATAACAGGTGAAGTTTATATTATCGTTTTCACCTGCTTATTCAAATGTAAAGACTCACACTGATATAATCAGCAGGTAATTTTACAACAATATATCTGAAAGGGAGTATTTTTATGTCTGAACAGAAAAAAGTAGCAATCATTATGGGTAGTGACAGTGATTTCCCTGTTGTTGCAGGTGCAGTAAAAACACTCGCAGCTTATGCGGTTCCTTATGAGGTTCATGTAATGTCCGCACACAGAACCCCTGAGGCAGCATCAGAATTTGCGTCAAATGCACGAAACAACGGTTTTGGCGTAATTATTGCCGCAGCAGGAAAGGCAGCACATCTTGCAGGAGTTCTTGCCGCACATACTACTATTCCTGTAATAGGTATTCCGATTAAGTCATCAACACTTGACGGACTTGACGCACTTCTTGCAACCGTTCAGATGCCAAAGGGTATTCCTGTTGCAACTGTTGCAATAGACGGTGCAGATAATGCCGCAATTCTTGCAATACAAATACTTGCACTTTCTGATGAATTTCTTGCTCATAAACTCGAAGAAGAAAAAATCTCTATGAAGAACGGCGTTGCCAAGAAAGACGAGCTTATACAGCAAAAAGTACAGGAACTTATTAAATAAGAGGAGCATATTTTATATGTCTGACAAGTTACACGATGAATGTGGAGTTTTTGGAATATACAAAAACGATAATGATATAAATATTGTTGACGAAACCTATCTTGCACTTTATGCACTCCAACACAGAGGACAGGTCGGTGCAGGAATAGCCGTAAACAATGACGGTAATATGGTACACTACAAGGATTTCGGAATGATACCTGAGGCACTTCCTGAGTCTGAACTTTCAAGACTCGGAAACGGAAATATTGCACTCGGACATGTAAAGTATTCATCCGGAGGAGCAGTTTTAAGAGAGAATCTTGCACCGCTTGTTATGCGTTACATCAAGGGACAGCTTGCACTCTGTATGAACGGAGCATTGTCAAACTATCCCGAACTGCGTGATTATCTCAATCAGGGAGCCGCAATTTTTCAGTCAAACGGCGATACCGAGATTATTGCATATATGATTGCAAGTGAAAGAATACAGGCGATAAGTATCGAGGAGGCTGTACAAAACGCTGTAAAGCGTCTTAAAGGTGCATACGCAATAGTTATGATGTCGCCGAGCAAACTCATAGGTGTCCGTGACCCTATGGGTATTCGTCCGCTTTGTGTCGGCAAACTCGGCAACAGCTATATTATCACTTCTGAATCTTGCGTGTTTGACAGCCTTGGCGGAGAATTTATCCGTGATGTAATGCCGGGAGAAATGATAGTAATTGACGAGGACGGTATGCACAGCTATACCGAAAACTGCGGACAAAAAACAGCACTCTGTATTTTTGAGTACATCTATTTTTCTCGTCCCGACAGTGTTGTTGACGGTGTTTCGGTAAATAAATCCCGTCAGCGTGCCGGCAGAATGCTTGCACAGCAGTGTCCTGTTGACGCTGATTTGGTATGCGGAGTTCCCGACTGCGGAATTGAATCCGCAATAGGTTATTCTATGGAATCGGGCATACAGTTCGGCACAGGACTTATAAAAAATAAATATATCGGCAGAGCGTTCAATAACCGTAAGAAAAATTCCGAATATCTTATGCGTATAAAACTGAACGCACTTAAATCAAATGTTGAGGGCAAGCGTGTTATTGTAATCGACGACTCAATTCTCAGAGGAGATACAAGTAAGCACATCGTTGACCTTTTAAGACAGGCAGGTGCAAAGGAAGTTCATATGCGTATTGCATCACCGCCTTTCAAAAATCCGTGTTATCTTACAAGCGACACAACAGCCAAGGAAAATCTTATTGCCGCAACTATGACAACCGATGAAATATGTAAGGCAATAGGTGCTGATTCGCTCGGTTTCCTTTCAGCTGACAGTCTTAAAGAAATCGCAAAGGAATGTAATCTTGATTTTTGCGATGCTTGCTTTACAGGAAAATATCCTCTTGATGTTTCATACACATCAAGAGAAGACAAATACTCTCAGAAGATTAAATAAAATTTTATCCGGCAGATTTTGCCGCAAAAATAAAAACAATCGGCGAAACAGTGTTTCACCGTATTATCGGAGGTAAAAAATGAAAAGTTTCAGTGACAGCTACAAGGCAGCAGGTGTTGATGTAACAGCAGGATACAGGGCAGTTGAACTTATGAAATCCCATGTTGCAAGAACAATGACAAAAGGCGTTCTTTCGGGTATCGGAGGTTTCGGCGGTCTTTTCGAGCTTGATATGACAGGTATCGAAAAGCCTGTTCTCGTATCGGGTACAGACGGTGTCGGCACAAAGATAAAAATTGCATTCCTTATGGATAAGCACAACACAGTAGGTATCGACTGCGTTGCGATGTGTGTAAACGACATTATCTGCTGCGGTGCAAAGCCACAGTTTTTCCTTGACTATATCGCAATCGGCAAAAACTATCCCGAAAAAGTCGCACAAATCGTTTCAGGTGTTGCAGAAGGCTGTGTACAGAGTGAATGTGCCTTAATCGGCGGCGAAACAGCCGAACACCCGGGTCTTATGCCCGAAGACGAATATGACCTTGCAGGTTTTTCGGTAGGTGTTGTTGATAAGAGCAAGATTCTTCAACCTGATACCCAAAAAGCAGGGGATATAATGATTGGCATTAAGTCAAGCGGTGTTCACTCAAACGGTTTTTCACTTGTCAGAAAAGTATTTGATGTAAACGAAAAGAACATTTCAAAATACTATGATGAACTTGGTGCAACACTCGGCGAAACACTTCTCACACCTACAAGAATTTATGTAAAGGCAATAATGTCACTTCTTGACGCCGTAAAGGTTAAGTCAATTTCTCATATCACAGGCGGCGGATTTTACGAAAATATTCCCCGTTCACTTCCGGACGGCATTTCCGCAAAAATTCAACGCAAGAATGTACAGGTACTTCCGATATTTGATGTTATCGCAAAGACAGGAAACATTCCTGAGCGTGATATGTTCAACACATTCAATATGGGTGTCGGTATGACTGTTGTTGTTGATAAAAACGATGTTGACAAGGCTATTGCCGCAATCAAGGCAGCAGGTGAAGATGCATATGTTCTCGGTGAACTGGTTGACAGTGATGAGGGCGTAATCATTGAATAATACACTGTTAATGCAGTTACCGAAAGGAATGTTTCTGTAAATGAAAAATATAGTTGTGCTTGTTTCCGGCGGCGGAACAAATTTACA
Organism: Acutalibacteraceae bacterium; assembly: GCA_051894195.1. Taxonomy (GTDB): domain Bacteria; phylum Bacillota; class Clostridia; order Oscillospirales; family Acutalibacteraceae; genus UBA1213. The sequence goes on along the minus strand of JBJFIB010000199.1, from coordinate 24,853 downwards.
GGCTTTGATTGACGCACAGGAAAGCGGAAAAATCAAAAACGGAAAAATTACCTGTGTAATTTCATCAAAAGCTGATGCCTATGCACTCGAAAGAGCAAAAAAGCATAACATAAAAACCCGTGTTCTTGTACGCAAGGATTATGCAGATTCCGTTGAATACAGTAAGGATATTCTCAAAGCATTACAGGAAGAAAAGGCAGACCTTGTTGTTTATGCAGGATTTATGATTATCCTTGACGAACTGGTCGTAAAGGAAATGCCCTACAAAATGATAAATGTACATCCGGCACTTATTCCGTCATTCTGCGGAAAGGGCTACTATGGACTTCATGTTCACGAGGAGGCTCTCAAAAAGGGCGTAAAGGTCACTGGTGCAACCGTACATTTTGTAACTGAGGTTTGCGACGGAGGACCTATTATTCTTCAAAAAGCCGTACAGGTTCACGATGATGATACTCCCGAAACACTTCAAAAGCGTGTTATGCAGGAGGCAGAGTGGGAGATACTTCCACAGGCAGTATCGCTTTTCTGTGAGGACAAGTTCGAAGTAAGAGATAACAAGGTTTATCAAAAATAATTTGAAAGGAATAAGAAAATGAAAGATTTAAAATCAGAAATTTCTTCAACCACATATCCCGGCAGAGGAATTATAATCGGCAAAAGTGCTGACGGAAAAAATGCCGTAATCGGATATTTCATTATGGGCAGAAGTGAAAACAGCCGTAACAGAGTATTCGTTGCAGAGGGTGACGACCTCAAAACACAGGCTTTTGACCCGTCAAAACTTGTTGACCCGTCACTTATCATTTATGCACCGGTTCGTTCAATGGGCAAAACAACCGTTGTTACAAACGGCGACCAGACGGATACGGTAAGAGATTTTATTCTTGACGGAAAAACCTTTGAAGACGCACTCCGCACAAGAACCTTTGAGCCTGATTCACCAAACTTCACACCGAGAATATCGGGTATTGTTGAGTGCCACGACAATGATTTTTCATACAAGCTCTCAATACTCAAAAGCAACTGCGGCAGAGAAAATTCCGTACTCCGCTTTTTCTATGAATATGCACAGCCGATAGCCGGTGAGGGACACTTTATCCACACATATAAATGCGACGGCAATCCTATTCCGTCATTCAGCGGAGAACCTGAGCTTGTAAGCATTGACGGCGATATTGATAAATTCACTTCTGATGTATGGGAGTCACTCAACGCCGACAACAAGGTTTCACTCTTTACAAGATTTATAAATCTTGAAACAGGTGCAATAGAATCAAGAATAGTAAACAAGAATAAATAATTAAGCTGACTTAATCCTGGAGGTAAACCATTGGATAACACAAATAAATTCTGCGGAAAAGCTGAAATATATGCTAAATCTCGTCCGAATTATTCACCTGATTTAATAGAACATTTAATCAAAAAATTAAATAAAGATATGATTATAGCTGATGTAGGTTCGGGTACAGGAAAACTTTCTGCTGAGTTTTTAAAGCGTGGTTATACTGTTTTTTGTGTAGAACCAAACAAGGATATGCGTGAAATGTCCGAGAAAATTCTGTCAAAATATAACAGATTTAATTCAGTAAATGGTACGGATACAAATACCACATTACAGAATAACAGCATTGATTTAGTAACAGTTGCACAGGCATTCCATTGGTTTGATACTGACGGATTTAAAGCAGAATGCAAACGAATTTTGAAACCCGACGGCATTGTAGCTATAATCTACAATCATAGAGTAATGGGCAGTGATTTTGTAAATGAAAACGCAGAAATATGCAAAAGATATTGTCCTGACTTCAAGGGATTCAGTAATAAATTGAATTCTGACGCAATGACAAGAATTAGTTTGCTTTTTAACGGTAAATATGAAACGGTTCATTTTGATAATGATTTAGAATATAATAAAGAATTGTTTGTTAAGCGAATGTTGTCCGCATCATATTCACCAACTCCAACAGATGCAAATTATAGTAAATATATGGTTGCTCTTGAAGATTTGTTTGATAAATATTCAGAAAATGATATTTTGATATTACCAAATGAAACTGTTGCTTATATTGGAAAAGTATAATGATAAGGAGAGATTACAAATGAACGAACTTGAACTTAAATATGGCTGTAACCCTAACCAGAAACCGTCAAAAATTTATATGCAGGACGGTTCGGAACTTCCTATAAAGGTGCTTAACGGCAAACCGGGATATATAAATTTCCTTGACGCATTCAACAGTTGGCAGCTTGTAAGCGAGCTTAAAGCTGCAACAGGACTTCCTGCCGCAGCGTCATTCAAGCATGTAAGTCCTGCCGGTGCAGCGGTTGCAACGGAACTTTCAGACACACTCAAAAAGATTTATTTTGTTGACGACCTTGAACTTTCACCGATAGCAAGTGCATACGCAAAAGCAAGAGGTGCAGACAGAATGTCATCATACGGTGACTGGGCGGCACTTTCCGATGTATGCGACAAACAGACCGCACTTCTTCTCAAAAGAGAAGTATCTGACGGCATAATTGCTCCCGGTTATACTGATGAGGCTCTTGAAATTCTCAAATCAAAACGCAGAGGAACATACAATATCGTTCAGATAGATTCGTCTTATGTTCCGGCTGAAATCGAGCATAAGCAGGTTTACGGCATAACCTTCGAGCAGGGCAGAAATAACCTTAAAATCGACGCTGAAATGCTCAAAAATATTGTAACCGAAAACAAAGACCTTCCCGAATCCGCAAAGCGTGACCTTATTATTTCTCTTATCACACTCAAATACACACAGTCAAACTCCGTATGCTATGCAAAAGACGGACAGGCAATCGGCGTAGGTGCCGGTCAGCAGTCAAGAATTCACTGCACACGCCTTGCAGGAAACAAAGCTGATATATGGTATCTCCGCCAGTGTCCGAAGGTTCTTGCACTGCCTTTCAAAGACGACATTCGCCGTCCTGACAGAGATAATACCATTGATGTGTATATTTCAGATGATTATGAAGATGTACTTGCAGACGGCGTATGGGAACAGTTCTTTACAAGAAAGCCTGAACCGCTCACGAGAGAAGAAAAGAAAGAATGGCTTTCAACATTCAGCGGTGTTTCACTCGGTTCAGACGCATTCTTCCCGTTTGGTGATAACATTGAGCGTGCAAAGAGAAGCGGCGTTCAGTATATAGCACAGCCGGGCGGCTCAATCCGTGACGACAATGTAATTGACACCTGCAATAAATACAATATGACTATGGCGTTTACAGGCATACGCCTTTTCCATCACTGATACGGAGGCATATAAGATATGAAAATACTTGTAGTCGGAAGCGGCGGTCGTGAACACGCAATAATCAGAAAACTCAAAGAAAGTCCTAAGGTTGACAAAATATATGCAGCACCAGGCAACGGCGGAATTTCCCGTGACGCTGAGTGTGTTGACATCAACGCTATGGACAAGGAGAAAATGGTCGAGTTTTCAAAAAATAACGACATTGACCTTGTTTTTGTAGCACCTGACGATCCTCTTGCGGCAGGAATGGTTGATACTCTCACAGCAAACGGTATAAGAGCTTTCGGACCTTGTGCAAATGCGGCAATAATCGAAAGCAGTAAGGTTTTTTCAAAAAATCTTATGAAAAAATACAATATTCCGACAGCCACTTATGAGGTGTTCAATGACCCGCATAAAGTAATGGAATATATAGAGGCACAGGGCAAATATCCTGTTGTTATCAAGGCTGACGGACTTGCACTCGGCAAAGGCGTAATTATAGCACAAAATCACGCTGAGGCACAGGACGCAGTCAAAGAAATTATGGAAGATAAGAAATTCGGCGATTCAGGCAATAATGTTGTCGTTGAGGAATTTCTTACAGGTCCTGAGGTTTCGGTTCTTGCGTTTACTGACGGCAAGACACTCAAACCAATGGTTTCATCAAAAGACCATAAGCGTGCTTATGATAACGATGAAGGACTTAACACAGGCGGAATGGGTACAATAAGTCCTAACCCGTATTATACGCCTGAAATTGCCGAAATCTGCCGCAAAACAATCTTTGAGCCGACAGTAGCCGCAATGAACAGCGAAAACCGCACATTCAAAGGCTGTCTGTATTTCGGACTTATGATTACACCTGACGGTCCTAAGGTTATCGAATACAATGCACGATTCGGCGACCCCGAAACACAGGTTGTACTTCCAAGACTTAAAACAGATTTTGTCGATATAATCAATGCCGTTATTGACGGAACTCTCGATAAACTTGATATAGAGTGGAGTGACGAGGCAACAGCCTGTGTAGTTATGGCGTCAGGCGGTTATCCTCAGGCATATAAGAAAGGTCTTGAAATTACAGGACTTGACGAAAACGGACAGGTAAGCGGTGCAACCGTATATCACGCTGGCACAAAATATACCGACGGAAAATTCTATACAAACGGCGGTCGTGTACTCGGTGTAACGGCAAGCGGAAAAACACTTGATGAGGCACTTGACAAGGCATATTCAGCAGTTGAAAAAATCTCCTTTGAGGGTGTACATTACCGCAAGGATATAGGCAGAACAAAATAATCAATAATTCAAAGACAGTGTGAACGGCAGTAATGCTTTTTACGCTGTCTTTCTGCGTTTATTGCTGTGCAAGATAAAAGACACACAGGCTTTACTTTTTTGAAAAAGTACATTGACATTATACGCATAAAAACTTATAATATTAGTTGTCAAAATTAAAACAAATAACACAATATTAAAGATATATTGTGATTTTTAAAAGGCAGGTTATCAGATTATGAATAGTGATTCTGTAAAAAAGGGTCCCCAGACTGCTCCGCAAAGGTCATTGTTTAACGCTCTGGGTATGACAAAAGAAGAAATGGAAAAACCTCTTGTAGGTATTGTAAGTTCATATAACGAGATTGTTCCCGGTCATATGAATATTGATAAAATCGTTGAAGCCGTAAAATTAGGCGTAGCTATGGCAGGCGGCACACCTGTTGTATTCCCCGCAATAGCCGTATGTGACGGTATAGCTATGGGACATAAGGGTATGAAATATTCTCTTGTAACAAGAGATTTGATTTGTGATTCAACCGAGTGTATGGCTACCGCACACGCATTTGACGCACTTGTAATGGTTCCGAACTGCGACAAGAATGTTCCGGGACTTCTTATGGCTGCCGCAAGACTAAACATTCCTACCGTTTTTGTAAGTGGCGGTCCTATGCTTGCAGGTAAGGTACAGGGCTGTAAAACATCACTTTCAAGTATGTTTGAGGCAGTAGGTTCTTATACTGCGGGAAAAATGTCGGAAGAAGAATTCAACGAATTTCAGGAAAAAGCCTGTCCTACATGCGGTTCATGTTCGGGTATGTACACGGCTAACTCAATGAACTGTCTTACTGAGGTTCTCGGTATGGGACTTAAAGGTAACGGCACAATTCCGGCAGTATATTCCGAGCGTATCAGACTTGCAAAGCACGCAGGTATGCAGGTTATGGAAATGCTCAGAAGAAATATCCGCCCGAGAGATATTATGACAGAAAAAGCATTCTATAACGCTCTTACCGTTGATATGGCACTGGGTTGCAGTACAAACAGTATGCTTCATCTTCCGGCAATCGCTCACGAATGTGGAATTGAAATCAACCTTGATATTGCCAACGAAATTTCATCAAAAACACCTAACCTCTGTCATCTTGCTCCTGCCGGTCATACTTATATCGAGCAGCTTAATGAGGCTGGCGGTGTTTATGCCGTAATGAATGAACTTAATAAGAAAAATCTTCTCAACACTGACTGCATTACAGTAACAGGAAAAACAGTAGGCGAAAATATCTCAAACTGCGTTAATAAAAATCCTGATGTTATCCGTCCTATCGACAATCCGTACAGTCAGACAGGCGGCATAGCCGTTCTGCGTGGTAATCTTGCTCCCGATACCTGTGTTGTAAAGCGTTCAGCAGTTGCTCCCGAAATGATGAAACACGAGGGACCCGCAAAGGTATTTGACTGTGAAGAAGACGCTATTGCCGCAATCAACGGCGGTAAAATCGTTGCCGGTGATGTTGTCGTTATCCGCTATGAAGGACCAAAGGGCGGACCGGGTATGCGTGAAATGCTCAATCCTACTTCCGCAATCGTGGGCAGAGGTCTTGGAAATTCCGTTGCACTCATCACTGACGGTCGTTTTTCGGGTGCAACAAGAGGTGCGGCTATCGGTCATGTTTCACCTGAGGCGGCAGTCGGCGGACCTATTGCTTTCGTTAAGGACGGTGACATTATCTCCATTGACATCAACGCTAACACAATCAATTTAAAAATCAGCGATGAAGAAATGGAAAAACGCCGTGCAGAATGGAAACCAAGACAGCCTGAGATTACAACAGGCTATCTTGCAAGATATGCTTCTCTTGTTACATCTGCTAACAGAGGTGCAATCCTTGAAGTAAAACAATAATATTGAATTCAATGTGCAGAGCAGAATTTAATTTTGCTCTGCATAGTATTACTGCTTAGATTTTTGAAATTAAGAGGTGAATTTTATGATAATTGATACACATGTACATATCGGAAAAATGATTGGTTTCAATATGCCCGAACAAATGGTACTTGATTCAATGGCAAAATATCATATTGATTATTCTTTGGTTTCAAACATTGAATCCGCCGAATATGACGGAAATCTGAACATTATACCAAAGGAATATCAGATAAGCCAGACAGCCTCACTCGAAAAAAGCCTGAAATTTGCACGGGAAAATCCGGATAAAATCGGTGTTTTTCATTGGATAAAGCCTGCATTTGAAAAGGTTGACGACAAACTGGAAAATATAATAAAGGATAACCTTGACATTATTCACGGAATTAAGGTTCACCCTCATAATTCCAAAACTGCACTTGATGACCCGAAACTTGAACCGTATTATGAGCTTGCCGAAAAATATAACCTCCCAGTTACCGCACATACAGGCGGCTGTGAAGAGGCAAATTCAATTCATGTATATAATGCCGCAATAAAGCACCCGAAAATAAACTTTGTTATGGTGCATTTAGGGCTTGGAACAGATAACAAAGAAAGCATTGAATTACTCGGCAAAGCCGATAATCTTTACGGCGATACAACATGGGTTCCGATGGAACATATAATTGACGCAGTAAATAAATTCGGCAGTGAAAAGATATTGTTTGGCAGTGATAACCCAATAGACGGTCTTGATACCTATCACAATAACCCAAGAGGAGAAATATCAATATATCCTGCTTATTTCAATGACCTTAAAGGTATAATCGGCGAAGAAAACTACAATAACATAATGTACAAAAATGCAATCAGATTATTTAATCTGAAATTTTGATTGTTTCAGATGAAACGGAGGAATATTATGCGTGAAGCAAAATGGAAGGATTATGAACTTATTGATTGTTCAGACGGTGAACGCCTTGAACGGTGGGGAGATATTATTCTTATCCGTCCCGATCCGCAGATAATCTGGAAAACCGAACGCAAAAATCCTCTCTGGAAACAGGCACACGCCCGTTACAGCCGTTCATCAACAGGTGGCGGTGCATGGCAAAACTACAAAAAAGTTCCGTCACAGTGGCAGATAAGCTATCGTGACCTTACTTTCAACATAAAGCCTATGGGATTCAAGCATACAGGTGTTTTTCCCGAACAGGCGGTGAACTGGGATTTTGCGGCTGAAAAAATCAAAAACGCAAACCGTCCCATAAAAATCCTGAATATGTTTGCCTATACAGGTGCGGCAACGCTTGCTTGCCTTAATGCAGGTGCAACAGTTTGCCATGTTGATGCGTCAAAAGGAATGGTTCAGTGTGCAAAGGAAAACGCCGCACTCAGCGGACTTTCAGATAAGCCTGTACGCTGGCTTGTAGATGACTGTGTTAAGTTTGTGCAGAGGGAACAACGCCGTGGAAACAAATATGACGGAATTATTATGGATCCGCCGTCATACGGCAGAGGACCGGGAGGAGAAGTCTGGAAACTTGAAGAACAGCTTTTCTCGCTTGTTCAGCTTTGTGTACCGATTTTGTCGGATAATCCGCTTTTCTTTATTCTCAATTCATACACAACAGGTCTTTCTCCGGCGGTAATGGAATATCTTCTCGGAGTAATGCTGAAAAAACGCTTTGGCGGAAATGTTTCAAGTTCGGAAATCGGTCTGCATGTAACAGATAGCGGTCTTACACTGCCTTGCGGAAGTACGGCAATATGGCAGTCATAAAGAATTTTTTGTGAAATCGGAGCTTGCTTGATGGATAATTTTATACAGGTAAACGATGTATATTTTAAATATGATACAGACGAACAAAATAATAAATTTGCACTCAACGGTATCAGTATGAATATAAGCAAAGGTGAGTTTGTCGCCGTTGTAGGTCATAACGGTTCAGGCAAATCCACACTTGCAAAGCATTTTAATTCAATTTATCTTCCGACAACTGGAAATGTAACTGTTGACGGTATGAATACAAAAGACGATGAACACATTTTTGATATAAGGAAAAAAATCGGTCTTGTACTTCAAAATCCTGACAATCAGATTGTTGCGGGAATTGTCGAAGAAGATGTTGCTTTCGGCTGTGAAAATCTCGGAATACCTCCTGCTGAAATAAGACAGCGTGTTGATAATTCACTTAAAGCCGTTGATATGTATGATTACCGCAGACATTCGCCCGATAAATTATCCGGCGGACAAAAACAGCGTGTCGCCATAGCCGGAATTATCGCTATGGAACCGGAATGTATTGTGCTTGATGAACCTACCGCTATGCTTGACCCACAAGGTCGTGAAGAAGTTATTTCTACTATTACAAAGCTGAACAAAGAATACGGAATAACAATTATTCTTATCACTCATTATATGGAAGAGGCGGTTATGGCTGACAGAGTTATTATGATGGATTCTGGCAAGGTGCTTATCGAGGGAACACCGAGAGAGGTTTTTTCTCAGGTTGAACTCCTGAAAAAACACCGTCTTGATGTTCCGCAGGCAACCGAACTTATCTATAAACTCAAAGGCTGTGGATTTGAAGTGCCTGACTGCGTTCTTAACGAAGAAGAATGTGTACAGGCACTCTTAAAAATAATGAAAACCAATTCTGTCGGGGAGTGATTGTTTTGTCGGTAATAAAAACCGAAAATCTTAAATTTGTATATGGTGCAGAAACCTCTTTTGAAAAAGTCGCCCTGTCAGATGTCAATATTGAGATAGAACATGGTGAGTTTATCGGAATTATCGGTCATACCGGTTCGGGAAAATCCACACTTGTACAGCTGTTAAACGGACTGCTGAAACCAACCGAGGGAAAAATCTACCTTGACGGTCAGGATATATGGGAAAATCCGAAAAAAATCCGGAATGTGCGTTTTAAAGTCGGTATGGTGTTTCAATACCCCGAATATCAGCTTTTTGAAGAAACCGTGTATAAGGATATTTCTTTCGGTCCAAAAAATATGGGACTTTCAGACGAAGAAATTGACAAGCGTGTTCATACATCAGCCGAATTTGTCGGTCTTAAAGAGGAACTTTTACAGAAGTCACCGTTTGAACTTTCAGGCGGAGAAAAACGCCGTGCCGCTATTGCCGGAGTTATTGCGATGGACCCCGATGTTCTTATTCTTGATGAACCAACAGCAGGTCTTGACCCACTCGGTCGTGATGTTCTTCTTTCACAGATACAGGACTACCACAACATAAGAAAAAACACAATTCTTCTTGTATCTCACAGTATGGAGGATATTGCAAGAATAGCCGACAGAATACTTGTTATGAACCACGGACATAAAGTTATGCTTGATACAACCGAAAATGTTTTTTCAAAGGGCAGTGAACTTGAACAAATGGGACTTCGTGTTCCGCAGATAACAAAGATAATGATGCTTTTGCGTCAGAACGGAATAAATGTCGATTCAACAGTTCTTACAGTTGAACAGGGCTTTAACGAGATAGTCCGCTATCTCGGTTCGCATTAAAAGGAGGGAAAAAATGGTAAGAGATATAACACTCGGACAGTTTATGCCCGGAAAATCACTCATTCACCGACTTGATGCCCGTTCAAAAATCGTTCTTTTGCTTGCATATATTATTTTCATTTTTGTATGCCAGAATTATATTTCCCTTTTGCTCATAACGCTTTCATCACTTCTTATCATTCTTTCAACAAAAATCAGCTTTAAGCTATATCTTAAAAGTATGAAAGTTATACTTTTTGTTGTTGTATTTACGGGAATACTTAATCTGTTTTACGGTTCAGGACAGGTTTTGTTTGAGTGGGGATTTCTGAAAATAACCGAGGGCGGAATAAACAATGCAATTTTTATTACAATAAGAATTGCAACCCTTGTAATGATAAGCTCTGTTCTTACATTCACAACATCACCGACTGACCTCACTGACGCTCTCGAAAGACTGATGAAACCACTTTCACATCTTCACATAAAAACACACGAGATTGCGATGATGATGACTATTGCGATGCGTTTTATTCCTACTCTGCTCGAAGAAACCGACAAGATAATGAATGCACAAAAGGCAAGAGGAGCAGATATGGAGAGTGGAAATATTTTTCAGCGTATAAAGGCACTTATTCCAATTCTTATTCCGCTTTTCGTATCGTCATTCAGGCGTGCAAACGATCTTGCGATGGCTATGGAGTGCCGTTGCTATAACGGAGGAAACGGACGCACAAGAATGAGAGTTCTTCACTATACAAAACTTGATTTATTTGCACTTATTTTTTCCGTTGTTATTTTTGCGGGAGTAATACTATGTAATATTTATTTTCCTGCAACGGTAAAGTAAAGGAATTTTATTAGATGAGAAACATACTTGTAACAATGATGTATGACGGAAGTCATTTTCACGGCTGGCAGATACAGGATAATGCACTGACCGTTCAGGAGGTCTTTCAGGACGCACTGTTTAAGGTTATCAGCGAAAAAACCGATATAAAAGGTTGCAGTCGTACCGATTCAGGCGTACACGCAAATATGTACTGTGTCAGCTTTCATACAAATCATACTATTCCATGCAAAAGGCTTGTGGCGGCACTTAACCGATATTTGCCGTTGAGCGTTGCGGTAACTGACGCACAGGAAGTTGATGATGATTTTCACGCAAGATATAATTGCAAAGGAAAAGAATATATTTATAAAATCTGGAACAGCGAAATAAGGAACCCCTTTCTTGACGGTTATGCACTTCATTACTGGTATAAACTTGATGTTGATTTACTCAATGAGGCGGCAAAGCATTTTCTCGGAAGTCACGATTTTACATCATTCTGTACGCTTGATAACCGTGAAAAAGGCGATTTCATACGCACCGTCAGCAATATATCGTTAAAGCGTGACGGAGATATGGTTATCTTTACGATAGAGGCTGACGGATTTTTATATAATATGGTCAGGATAATTGTCGGAACACTGCTTCGTGTTGCACAGGACAAAATAAAGCCCGAACAGATACCGTCAATTATAAACGCTCTTGACCGTTCAAAAGCAGGTCCTACGGCACCGCCGCAGGGACTTTATCTGAATAAGGTCAGATATTGAAAAATCTGAAATTTTCGGAAAGGACTTACATTACGAATGAAAAGAAAAAAAGGTCGTTATCAGCATAATGATAAAAAGGCTGTTAATCGTAAATATATGAGCTATGAAGATGTTCCAATACAAGACTATGAAGACACCGAGCCTGTACCGAAAAATCTTACAAAAAAGTTTTTCAAGGTTTTTCTTATACTTTTTATTTCGGTTGTTGCACTGCTTGCCGTTATGAACATTGAAAATCTCACGCCCGAAAACATATCGCACTGGTTTCAGTATGACCTTCTCGGAAAATCCGAAGGCAACGGCTATCCCGTTAATTTATCCGGCACAAACATAAACGCAAGCAATTTTGATTTGATGGACGGAGTACCTGTATATTGCAGTGATACATCGGTTGTTGTCCTCAATTCAAATGCCGGAGAATATCAGAACAGTCAGCACGCTTTTGCAAATCCTATTCTGAAAACAACTTCGGGTTATTCCATTATTTATAATATAGGTGCCACAGGTTACAAAATAATCGACAGAAAAAATACTGTACATTCCGCCTCGGCAGATAAAAATATATTTTCGGCTGACATTTGTCCGAAAGGCGTCTATGCAATTCTTACACAGGGTGATGATTATCTTGCAAAACTGACTGTTTACCGCAGTGATAATCTTGAAAAATTCACTTATTCTTTTGCTGATTATTATGTAAACAATGTTTCACTGAGTAACGACGGTACCCGTGCCGTAGTTTCGGGTGTTTCCGCTAAGAACGGCGGATTTACTTCTGTAATATATGTTCTCGATTTCAATCAGAACAGCTATTTGCAGAAATACGAGATAGACGACACATATATTTATGAAATATGTTATCTTGATAACGGCAACGCTATTGCCGTCGGTGAAAATGCGGCGTACTATATCAATATCAACGACAGCAAAAAATCTGATATAAGCTATAATAAACAAACGCTTACTTCATACACTCTTGACAGCAGTTTCGGACTTTTGCTTTCACTGTCAACAAATCCCGACGGTCGAGAATGTAATGTTTCAAGGCTTAATCCCGACGGAAATATTGATTTTAACTTCAATACAGGAACAAAAGCTCTTTCGCTTGATTATTGTGATGATAAAATTTCAGTCCTTACGCCGTCAGGCATAATGATTTATGACAAGAACGGAAAAATCATTTCAACAAGCGAAGTGCCGTCAGATACAAGAAAAATATGCTTTATCAATTCAAACAGTATGTACATTCTCGGAAAAACCGAAATTTCAAAGATAGATATACAATATAAATAAAATTTATTATACGGTGGTTGCATAATTTACTTTGACAATCACCGTATTTTTTAAAAATATTAAATACAGGAGAGTTGTATATGTTCAAGAAAAATACAGTCAAAAAATTTTCTCTTGTTTTTTTGCTTATAACAGTATTTGTGCTTTCAGGCTGTAATTCTGACGCTGACATAAATACAGAAAGCCATACAAACAGCGATACAAACATCAGTAACACTTCCGATATTCAGAATACAAACAGCGGCACGGTTGAAATTGTTTCCTACAAAACAAGAGATGCAGAAAATAATGATGAAGAAATTACAAAACAGGCAGAAGTGTATCTTCCTTGCGGATATGATTCATCAGATAAATCCGTAAAATATAATATTCTATATTTTCTGCACGGCACGGAAGGAACGGAAAGTTCTTATCTCGGAACACCGTACTCACCGTCATTGTTCAAGGGAAAAATTGATAAAATGATAGCCGACAGGGAGTTAGAACCTCTTATAATAGTAATGCCAACCTTACGCTGTGGCGATGAAGAAGATTATGTTGCAAAAACCGATTATTTTGACGAGGAACTTATCGAGGATATTATTCCTGCTGTTGAACAAAAATACAACACATACACCGACGATTTTTCTGACGAAGGACTCAAAGCCTCACGCAGTCACAGGGCATTCGGTGGATTTTCTATGGGCGGTCAGGTTGCGTGGAATGTGTTTTTATCAGATACGGATTATTTCAAGTATTATATGCCGCTGTGTCACACATATATAAATATGAAAATACGGGATATGTCCGCCGATGATACCGCCGATTTTATTGCACAGTGTATAAAGGACTCGGGCTACACATCATCTGATTATTATATCTTTGCCGCAACAGGTACAAATGACGAATACGGCATACCTATGGTATCAATGATTGATTCACTAAAAAAATATACGGATTTGTTTAAATTTTCCGATACAGATTTTTCATCGGGTAATATGATTTTATATCTTGTAAACGGATATTATCACAGTATGGATAAATCCTGTGAATATATATACAAAGGTCTTCCGCTTTTGTTCAGGAACTGAAATAACATTTAAAAATAAAGGACAGATTATGAAAATACTGATAGATGCGGACGGCTGTCCGGTTGTAAAAAAAGCAATATCTGTTGCAAAACAGTTTAATATAAAGTGTGTTATTGTTTGCGATACATCTCATATTTTTTATGATGATTATGCTGAGGTTGTGATTGTGTCAAAGGGTGCAGACAGTGCCGATTTTGCAATAGTCAACAGGACTGAAAAAGATGATGTAGTGATAACTCAGGATTACGGACTTGCGGCAATGTGCCTTTCAAAACAAGCCTTTGCGATAAATCAGAACGGTATGATATACAATAATGATAATATTGACTCCCTGCTTTTTGCGAGATATACGGCTAAAAAAATACGAAATTCAGGCGGTCGTCTTAAAGGTCCCCGAAAACGAACAGCCGATAATGATAATTCCTTTGAGAATAATTTCGTTAAATTGCTCAAAAAAATATATAAATAATTGTTAATATTCTTTTGAGGAATTATTATTTTTCCTTATACAAATATAATAATGTTTGTAAAATCTTTTACAAAAATAACCAAATATTTGGAGTGATATTTTTTGAATCCTTGGCTAATAACAGCCCTTATAGTTCTGCTGATAATGTGTTCGGCATATTTTTCGTCAACTGAAACAGCATATTCTGCGGTAAGCAGGGCAAGACTGAAAAATTATGCGGATAATGGCAGCAAAAAAGCGAAAACCGCACTTTATATTTCCGATAATTACGATAAGGCTCTTTCGACAATACTTGTAGGAAACAATATTGTAAATATTGCCGCCTCGTCACTTGGCACACTGCTTTTTGTGTCGTTTTTCGGTGATGCAACGGGTACGCTGATGAGTACGGTTGTTCTTACTGTTGTAGTGCTGATTTTCGGAGAGGTTACTCCTAAAAATTTCGCTATGGAAAACAGCGAAAAGATATGTATGTCATCAGCACCTGTTCTGCGTTTTCTTATGGTGATTTTTTCGCCGATAACATTCCTGCTTTTAAAGCTCAATTCTCTTATTACAAAATTAGCACGCAAGGACAATGACAAAGAACCAAGTGTAACGGAAGATGAACTCAAATATATCGTTGAAAGCATTGAGGAAGAGGGAGTGCTTGAAGAACAGGAAAGCGAACTTGTACAGTCAGCACTTGAATTTGACGAAAAAACAGCTTATGATATTCTCACACCCCGTGTCGATATGGTTTCAATAGATATTGAGGACAGTCCCGAAAAAATCAAAGATATTATACTGACCGAGCGTTATTCAAGAATACCTGTATATCAGGGCAATATCGACAATATTATCGGTATATTACATACAAGAGATTATCTTGAAGAAATGCTGAACAACAAAGAACCGAACCTGAAAAATCTTATCCAGCCTGCTTATTTTATCTATCGTTCAAAGAAACTTTCGGCACTTCTTGCGGATTTCAAATATAAGCGTCTGCATATTGCTGTTGTAACAGATGATTACGGCGGAACTCTCGGTATTGTTACAATGGAGGATCTTCTTGAACAGCTTGTCGGCGACATCTGGGACGAAGACGAGGAAGTTGAACATAAATACAAAAAAATCGACAACAACAAATACGAAATAAGCGGAGATATGAATATAAGCGATATGCTTGAACTTTTTGAAAAAGATTCAAAGTATATTGATTCTGACAGTAAGTCTGTCGGTGGCTGGGTTATTGAACAGATAGGGGATATTCCCGAAAAAGATTACAGCTTTGATTACCGTGAGTTTAAAATAACAGTAAACGATGTTGAGGATCAGCGTGTAAATTCAATAACACTTATTTATACTCCTGCTGAAAACGAAGATGATGAATAATCCAAAACAATACAGCCGGAAGAAAATATTTATTTGTGCTGTTTCGCTGGTGCTTGTAATTGTATTTTCGTTTTTGATTTATGTTGACGCATTTTTCGGAATTCCGGCAAAATCACTTTATTCCTTTTTTGGAATAAAGGAGTTTTCTTCAAATGCAGATACCTATCCGCTTTCCGTACATTTTATTGATGTCGGTTGCGGCGACAGTATTCTCATAAAATGCGGCGACCGAACCGCACTTATTGATACAGGCAGTTTCTCACTTGACGGTAAGACACAATATTATCTTAAACACAGCGGTGTAACTAAGCTTGATTTATTTGTTGCAACCCATACCGACAGCGACCATATAGGCGATTTTGCTTCCGTTGCCGATAATTTTGAGATAGATAATTTGTGGATAA
>JBJFIB010000199.1:0-8581 GCA_051894195.1 Acutalibacteraceae bacterium | reverse complement strand
AATAAAACTGACAGAAAGAGAGGATTTGTCTGTAACAAAATCAGACAAAACAATACAATGAAAAAATTAAAGATAATAAAATTTGACGGCACATATTTTATCTGTGAGGATAAAGACAAAAAAATGTTTGCAATCGAAAAAGCCGATATGCCACAGAACGCAAAAGACGGCGATACCGTCATTATATCCGACGACGGAAATATCGGGCTGAAAAATGAATAATTTTATTGACAAACATAAAAATAATGTTTATACTATTAAATTATAAAAGCTGTGATAAGAAGAAGTACGCTGAAAGTCTTATTTCAGAGAGGATATGGCAGGTGAAAATATCCATAAGAGTCGGCAGAAATACATCTTTGAGCTGTCAGTGCGAAAATTGCAGTAGTGCTGACCGTTTTGCACCCGTTATCGTGCATGGGTATGAATGTACCCGTAAGGCTGTTGCTGTGAAGCGACAGTAAATTGAGGTGGTACCGCGGTATATTATCGCCCTCTGTTTTTTAAAATAACAGGGGGCGTTTTTTTTGTCCCCGGAATATTTTTGATTACGAAAGGACAGATAACACAATGGGAGTTTTTGAAGAATTGCAAGAGCGTGGACTTATCGCTCAGATGACCGACGAGGCAGAAATAAAAGAGCTTATAAACAGCGGAAAAGCTGTATTTTATATCGGTTTTGACCCGACAGCCGACAGCCTCCATGTAGGACACTTTATGGCACTTTGCCTTATGAAAAGACTTCAGATGGCGGGTAACAAACCGATTGCACTTATCGGTGGCGGTACTGCGATGATAGGCGACCCGTCAGGAAAAACCGATATGAGAAAAATGATGACTCAGGAAACAATTCAGCATAACTGCGAATGTTTCAAAAAGCAGATGAGCCGTTTTATTGATTTTTCTGAGGGAAAGGCTCTTATGGTAAATAACGCTGACTGGCTTATGGGTCTTAATTATGTTGATTTTCTGCGAGAGGTCGGAGCTCATTTCAGTGTAAACCGTATGCTTACAGCCGAGTGCTACAAACAGCGTCTTGAAAGAGGTCTTAGTTTCCTTGAATTCAACTATATGATAATGCAGAGCTATGACTTTTTCTCATTGTTCCAGAAATACGGCTGTAACTTGCAGTTCGGCGGTGATGACCAGTGGAGCAATATGCTCGGAGGTACTGAACTCATAAGAAGAAAACTCGGCAAAGACGCTTATGCTATGACAATAAATCTTCTCCTCAATTCAGAGGGCAAGAAGATGGGCAAAACCGAAAAGGGTGCAGTATGGCTTGACCCTGAAAAAACAAGTCCGTTTGATTTCTTCCAGTATTGGAGAAATATCAATGACACTGATGTTATCAAGTGCCTTAAAATGCTGACATTTTTTCCTATGGAAGAGATAAACGAGCTTGCAAAACTTGAAGGCAGTGAACTCAACAAGGCAAAGGAAATTCTTGCCTTTGAACTTACAAAGCTTGTTCACGGTGAAGAAGAGGCTCAGAAAGCACTTGACGGAGCAAGAGCATTGTTTATGAGTAAATCAGATACCGACAATATGCCGTCAACTGAGCTTTCAGCATCAGATTTTGCAGACGGAAAAATCGGACTTATTGACCTGCTTGCAAAAACAAAACTCGTGCCATCAAAAGCAGAGGCAAGAAGACTTATTCAGCAGGGTGGAATATCTGTCGATGATGTCAAAATCACAGATATAAAAGCCGAACTTTCGTCAGCAGATAATTTCTCAAAGGGTTATGTAGTAATCAAAAAGGGCAAAAAGGTTTTCCATAAGGCAATTCTCAATAATTGATAATATTCACTATTCATTGAAAGGAATATCATACTATGGATAAACAGTCAAACCGTAAGGATAACAAAATTCAGGAACGGCGTGATGAACGCAGTCAGGCTTTCAGCTTTGTTTTTGAGCGTATGTTCCGTGACGATACAATAAACGATGCATTTCAGGACGCAGAAAATGCAAGGGATATACAGGTAAGCGACTACACAAGAAAGGTCGTTGAGGGTGTAGAAGAACATCTTGATGAAATTGACGCTCTTATCGAAAAAAATCTCAAAGGCTGGAAAAAGAACAGAATTTCCAAAATATCACTTACAATTTTGCGTATAGCAGTGTTTGAAATGCTTTATATGAAGAATATTCCTACAAGCGTTTCAATCAACGAGGCAGTCGAGCTTGCAAAAAATTATGCAACGGCGGCAGACGGTTCTTTCGTAAACGGTGTTCTCGGTTCAATCGCAAAATCTTTCAAAAAAAGCGGTGAAAACTGATGTCGGCATTTCTCGGAATAGACACAAGCAACTATACAACATCAGCGGCAATTTATGATACCGAAAACGGAATGATTCATGCAAAAAAACTTCTTCCCGTAAAAAACGGCGAGTGCGGTTTGCGTCAGAGTGATGCGGTTTTTCACCATACTCAGCAGTTGCCCGAGATAATCGAAAAAGTTTTTTCGCAGTACAAAGGTAAAATCACCGCCATAGGTGTTTCGTCAAAGCCCCGTGATGTTGAGGGTTCATATATGCCGTGCTTTACCGTCGGACTGAGTACGGCGAAAATATTATCAGAAGTTCTCAATGTTCCGCTCTGTACATTTTCACACCAGAGCGGACATATAGCTGCGGCACTTTTTTCGGCTGAAAAAACAGATTTAATTGATAAATCTTTTCTTGCGTTTCATGTATCAGGCGGAACAACTGAGGCGGTATTGGTAAGACCGGATAATGAAAAAGTGTTTTCAACAGAACTTGTCGCAAAGACGCTTGACCTTAATGCCGGACAGCTGATTGACAGAATCGGCGTTATGCTCGGACTATCGTTTCCGTGTGGTCGTGAGCTTGAACAGCTTGCACTTAAAAACACCGAAAAAATATCCGCAAAAGCAACGCTGAAAGGCTCGGACTGCTGTCTTTCGGGCATTGAAAACATTTGCCGCAAAATGTACGAAAACGGCGACTCAAAGGAAAAAATATCGGCAACCTGTCTTTTGTATGTCGAAAAGACACTTGATGAAATGTGTAAAAGACTTCTTGAAAAATACGGAAATCTTCCTGTGCTTTTTGCCGGCGGAGTAATGTCAAACAGCATTATTAAATTGCATTTGTCAAAAAAATATAACGCTTACTTTGCCGAACCGCAGTTTTCAGCGGATAATGCGGCGGGAACGGCACTTTTGACATCAATATGTCATACTCGCAAATCAAATAACATATAATTAAAATAAAGGAGAAATTTCAGTTATGGGCAGATTATTCGGAACTGACGGTGCCCGTGGCGTTGCAAACACAGAATTGACCTGTGAACTTGCGATGAATATCGGAAAAGCAGCCGCAATGGTTCTTACAGATAACAGCGACAATAAACACCCGAAAATACTTATCGGAAAAGATACAAGACTTTCGTCAGATATGCTTGAAGGTGCATTGATTGCAGGACTTTGTTCAGTCGGTGCAGATGTTGTACTGCTTGGAGTAGTGCCGACTCCGGCTGTTGCATATCTCATCAAAAAATACAGTGCCGATGCAGGAATTATGATTTCCGCATCACACAATCCGTTTGAATTCAACGGAATTAAAATTTTCAGTCGTGACGGTTACAAGCTGCCCGACGCTCTTGAAGAAGAAATTGAGTCAATCGTTATCGACAATGCAAAGCCTTATCGTACCCCGACAGGCGATGGACTTGGCTGTGTTACAACGGCTGATAACGCTATCGACGATTATATCGAACACATTATTTCAACGGTACCTTATCGACTTGACGGTATGAAAATAGCCATAGACTGTTCCAATGGCTCATCATCAAGAACCGCACAAAAACTTTTTACCGAACTTGGTGCAGAGTGCCATATGCTTTCAGATAAACCTGACGGAAAAAACATAAACGATAACTGCGGTTCAACACATCTTGAAAATTTGCAGAAATATGTGGTCGACAACAAGTTACAGCTTGGCGTTGCTTTTGACGGTGATGCAGACAGATGTCTTGCCGTTGACGAAAACGGAAAAGTTGTTGACGGTGATTTTATTATGGCAATTTGTGCCCTTGACCTTTCGTCAAGAAAACATCTTAGCCAGAACGCAGCCGTAGGCACAGTAATGTCAAATATGGGATTCAGCAGATTTTGTGAAGATAACGGCTTGAAGTTCATTTCAACCGATGTCGGCGACAGATATGTTCTTGAAGCTATGCTGCGTGAGGGTTACAATTTCGGTGGCGAACAGTCAGGTCATGTTATTTTCCTCGACTATGCGACAACAGGTGATGGACAGCTTACCGCCGCACAACTTCTCAGCATAGTAAACAGACGACAGGCAAAGCTGTCAAGTATTGCAACGCTTATGACACGCTATCCACAGGTACTCATAAATGTAAAGGTAACACAGGAGGGCAAACTCCACTTCTACACAAATCAGGATATAAAGAATAAAATTGACGAGGTCCGTTCAACACTTGGAAACGACGGCAGAATACTCGTAAGAGTATCGGGAACCGAACCGCTTGTGCGTGTTATGCTTGAAGGACTTGACCAGCCGCTTATTCACAAACTTGCACAGGAAACAGCCGACCTCATAAAAGAAAAAATCGGTTGCTGACTTTGATTTAATATGAAAAATATTTAGAACTTATATATATTTATCTATATTGTACCTTGTGCAATATAGATAAATTTTTTTGCAAAATACCTCAAAAAATCTATTCCTATTGTTTCGGCAATTTCGTTTTGTTGTGATATAATATATTTGAGAGTAAATAAATATATGTAAATTTTCGGACATATCAAGGCGTATAATAATTAAGAAGAAAATAATTCAAAGGAAAAATGGGGAGAGAGATTTTATGTCTAATGTTGATATTTCTGTCATTATCCCATCAAAAAATAATAAAAATAAAACGGCTGAAATTATAAGAAAAATATCAGAACAAACACAGAATATAGAAGTGGAATTTATCGTAATTGATATGAATTCTACTGATAATACCGTGCTTTTAACCCTCAATGAGATAAAAAACAATAATCTTCGTGGCTGTGTTATACAAAGCGGCGGCGGTACGGTAAGTTCCGCTTTAAATACAGGGATTTTTAAGTCTGACGGCAAATATATCACATTTGTTTATCCACGCCGACTTTACAAAAACTATATTTCCGAATATTACAACGATATAGAATCACAGAGTGCGGATTTCGTATTTTCTGTGCCGTCAGAAACAAAAAACAGTTCCGAACTTGTCCGTGCAGGTCTTAACAATATTTCGGGAACAGACCTTGCAATAGGTCTTGTGCGTTCAATAGTAAATGTCGATTTCACTGCCGTTATGTTCAAGCGTGAATTTCTGCTTTCAAACCATATCAGATTTTATGAAGAATGTAATTACGGCTATGCTGAGGCTTTTATTTTTAACGCTTTGCTTTACAATCCGAAAATTGTATATTCAGATACAGAACTCGAACGGGACTATGTAAACGGACTTTCAAAAGACGACTCCACAGCTTTAACAAATAACTGTTTTGAACGGGTTGACTCAATAATGAAAGTGGCTGAAACCATCAGACTCCGACACAAAAACAACGAGGCATTGAACAATGCATTTGAGTATCAGAAAATACCGTCTGTTGTTATGTCGTGTGTTGATATTCTGCTTAATGCAGGATTCGGATATAATGCAATCAAAAATTCACTCCATTTAAAGCATTATGACAATCTGCTCAAAGTTTCAAAATCAACTCCACTAAAACTCCGTAAACAGATATTCAAGTGGAAAGTCACTCCTTGGCTTTATAAGCCAACAAATAGCAATTTATAAATTATAATGAGGTTGGAAATAATGAACCAGCCTCATTCTTTTTGTTTGTAAAGAAGATAATTATATGCTAAAATACAGATGTACAAAAAAGCATTTATTTTGCTGTAATTATGCAAACATTTGTTCATTTGGTGTTGATACAAATGCAAAAATATGATATATTATACATAATAAATTATACAAGGAAACTGATTATGAGAATTTTAGGAATAGACCCGGGTTATGCAATAATAGGCTATGGAGTAATTGAATTCAGCGGCGGAAGATATTACGCCATTGATTACGGTGCAATAACAACCGATGCAAAAACGCCGTTTCCTGTGCGTTTGCAGGAGATATATAACGGTCTTGTTTCTGTGATAATAAAAAATGACCCCGACGAGATGTCTATTGAAAAACTTTATTTTCAGAACAACCAAAAAACCGCAATAGCTGTTGCCGAGGCAAGAGGAGTAACACTGCTTGCCGCACAGATGAATAATATTCCGATATATGAATATACACCATTACAGGTGAAAACAGCGGTTACAGGCTACGGACAGGCACATAAGCCACAGGTTATGGAGATGACACGCCGCCTTTTAAAGCTTGAAAAAGTGCCTAAACCCGACGATACCGCCGATGCTCTTGCGATAGCGATATGTCATGCTCAGTGTTCGGCTACCCGTTTAAGAAATATGCTCAACAGCAGGAGATAAAATATATGAACAGCTTTGAAGAAATAATAAACTCACGCCGCAGTATAAGAAAATTTACAGATGAAGAAATTGCCGATGAAACAATCAGAGAAATCATATCCTCCGCACTCAAAGCACCGAGTGCCTGCAACAGTCAATGCTATCATTTTGTTGCAGTAAAAAACAAAACTATGATTGAAAAAATTGCACTCGAAACCGAAAAGGGAATTGTAGAATTTTATTCCGAATGTGACGAAGAATATATTGCACGAAGAAAAAAACAGATAACTTTTTTCAGAAAAGCACCGCTCGTGATTTTTGTATATCTTACAAAAATGGATTTTTACGAACCACGCTCGGTTCAGTGCTATAAAGATAAAGGCTATGACTATAATGATATGATGTCAATGATGGGTTGTCCTGATATTCTTTCAGTAGGTGCAGCTGTTGAGAATATGCTTCTGACAATCCACGCAAAAGGACTTGGTGCATGCTGGATGAATGACCCGATAGTATCGGTGGACAGAATATCTGCTTTACTCGGTGTAAACCCCGAATACCGCCTTCTGAGCGTAATACCTGTCGGAAAATCCGCATATACACCGAGAGAGCTTCCGTCAAAAACGGTTGACGGTGTCCTTGAAATTATATAACGAAAGGAAACAAAACTATGATATACAGTCTTAATGGCACAATTATACATAAAGAACCAAATGCCGTTGTAATCGAATGTGGCGGCGTAGGCTATAAATGCCTTACCACAATGAATACTCAGCGTACATTGTCGAATATCGGCGAAAAAGCTATGCTTTATACACAAATGCTTGTCCGTGATGATGCGATTGAACTCTGCGGATTTGCAACAACAGATGAACTCAACTGCTTTAAAATGCTTATGTCGATAAGCGGTGTCGGTGCAAGGCTCGCTATTGCACTTTTGTCGGAATTACAGCCCGAACAGATAGCACTTGCCGTGTCAACAGGCGACAGTAAAACACTCACAAAGGCAAACGGCGTAGGAAACAAACTTGCACAAAGAATTATCCTTGAACTGAAAGATAAAATCAAAAAACTTACCACAAATGATACAATCAATACAACATCAGTAAGCGTACTTCCGTCTGCGTCAGGGAATATACAACAGGCACTCAACGCCCTTGCCGTACTCGGATACTCACCCGACGAGGCACTGCCTTATATGTCGGGAATTGATTCTTCACTTCCTGTTGAAAAGATTATAAGCGAAACACTTAAAGCTATCGGAAAAAGATAATTTAATATAATTTCTTTTTAAACTGAGAATAAAATTGCGGGTGCAGGGGTTCAACTCCTGCCGAGGTCAAGGGCAAGCAGCCCTTGCAGGGTTTGGGACTGAGTCCCGACATTTAATGCTCATAAAAGAAATATTGTATTATGAAAGGAATCCCTTATGGACGATTTTGATTTTGAAAACAGAATAGTTTCCCCGACAGAAATAATGGGTGATAATGACAGCGATAATCCACTGCGTCCACGAAGACTTGACGACTATATCGGTCAGGAAAAAGTAAAGCAAAATCTTTCCGTTTTTATAGAGGCGGCAAAACAGCGGCACGAAACCCTTGACCATGTACTTCTGTACGGTCCTCCGGGACTCGGAAAGACAACTCTTTCGGGAATTATCGCAAATGAACTTAATGTAAATCTTCGTATAACTTCCGGTCCGGCTATTGAAAAGCCTGGCGACCTTGCCGCAATACTAACAAATCTCAATGAGGGCGATGTTCTTTTCATTGATGAAATACACCGTATTTCAAGGGCAGTAGAGGAAATTCTCTATCCGGCTATGGAGGATTTTGCAATAGATATTGTCACGGGAAAAGGTCAGATGGCGGCGTCATATCATCTTCCGCTGCCGCATTTTACGCTTGTCGGTGCAACAACAAGGGCAGGACAGCTTACTGCACCACTGCGTGACCGTTTCGGTGTTTGTTTAAGACTTGAACTCTATACTCCCGAAGAACTCGCAAGAATTATTACACGCAGTGCGTCAATTCTTAATATTCAGATTGAACCCGACGGTGCGTTGGAGATAGCCTCCC
>JBJFIB010000198.1:0-6114 GCA_051894195.1 Acutalibacteraceae bacterium | reverse complement strand
GATTTTTATGTCTATGGCTTTAAGAGCCGTGAACAGTATAACAGAAAAAGCACCCGTTCCTATGATGATGAAAAACGCAGACTTGAAAGCTGGCTGAATGACTGTATGTGCTGCCGTCAGACAAATGACGGAAAGACCGTATATATTTCCGTTGACACACGCACCACCGTTCACAATCCGCTGTATAAAGCGTGGAAAACAGCAAGTTTTACTGACGGAGATATAACGCTGTTTTTCATTATTTTTGATATTCTGTATGATATATCCGTTTCACTGACGCTGAGTGAGATTATTGAAAAAATTGACAATGATTATTTATCCCACTTTTCAGAAGCAAAGTTTTTTGACAGCTCCACAGTTAGAAAAAAGCTCAGAGAATATGAAACTATCGGCTTGCTTAACAGCGAAAAACAGGGCAAAACTCTTTATTACAAAAGGGCAGAGGAATACAAATTCAATAATATTGATGTGCTGAATTTCTATTCTGAAATTGCACCCTGTGGAGTAATAGGTTCTTTTCTTTCAGACCGCCAAAGCGACAAAGGCGACCGTTTTGCTTTCAAGCACCATTATATAACACAGACGGTTGACAGCGAAATATTATGTTCCCTGTTTGATGCAATACACAAAAAGCAAGAGATTGAGATAACTAAGCTGACACGCAAAAACAATGAAACACACAAAATAAATATCGTGCCTCTCCGTGCTTTTTTCAGCGTACAAAGCGGCAGACAGTATATTATGGCTTACCGCAGAGCCACACGGAGAATTATGTCATTCCGCATTGATTATATCCTGAGTGTAAAACCGTACAGAACAGCGGAGGATTATGACCTGTTGCGTTCCGAACTTGACGGAATGATGCCGTATATGTGGGGTGTCAGCACACAAGGCAGAGGAGCAAGGCGTGAAACGGTAGAGTTTACCGTAACTTTTGATGATGATGAGCAATACATATTTAATCGGCTTCAAAGAGAAAAACGCTGTGGCACTGTTGAACGGCTTGACAATAACAATGCACGATTTTTTGCCGAAGTATATGATACCAACGAAATGCTGACATGGATTCGCTCGTTTATATGCCGCATTACTTCGGTGAATTTTTCTAATAAAGAAATTGAAACACAACTCAAATCGGATATTGAAGAAATGTGCCGTATGTATGGGGTGAATGAAGAATGATATTCAGTGAAATATATAGTGCATATTATCAGGCGGTCGCTCATATCTTGGCTGAGGCACTGAAAAGCCCTGTCAGTGCAGAAAAAATTCGTGAGATTTCCGAAAAATATGCCTTTTCGGAAAGTGCAGTATCAATCGAAACGGCTCTGCATGAACAGCGTTGGCAGCTTGTTTTGCCAAACGGTACAACACCATTGAAACATATTCCGTATATTCCTGTGACCAATCTTGAAAAACGCTGGCTGAAAGCAATATCGCTTGACAGACGAATACAACTGTTTGACTGTGATTTCGGACTTCCCGATAATATCGAACCGCTGTTTACAGAGAATGATTTTTATATTTACGACAGATACCTTGACGGTGACGACTTTGAAAACGAGAAGTATATCCGGAATTTCAGACTGATACTGAGTGCTATCAGTGAACGCAAACCTCTTGATATTACAATCAGAAACAAAAAGGAAAATAAGATTTCTTTCACGGTTATGCCAGATAAATTAGAATATTCCGAAAAGGACGATAAATTCAGACTTTTGACAAGCGGCTGCCGTACCGCATCAGTAATCAACTTGGGAAAAATTATCTCCTGTGAACTGCATAAGGGTGAATTCAGCGTTGAAAAAAGCCGTGAACATACCGGCAGAAAACGCACGCTTACACTGGAACTTGTTGACGAGCGAAACGCACTTGAACGGGTAATGCTGCACTTTTCGCATTTTGAAAAGACGGCACAACAGCTTGATGACAAACATTATCGGCTTAATATAAAATACTATCAGAGTGATGAAACAGAAATACTGATACGAATTCTCTCATTCGGACCAATGGTTCGTGTAATTGAACCGCAAAGGTTTGTAAATATGATAAAAAACAGACTGAAACGACAAAAAAGCTGTGGGATATGAAAGCTCGCAGCTTTTTTTCCACGATAAAACAGGAAATATTTGTTATGATAAATACAGTAAAATCGACAGGAGGTATTACAAGTGTTACTTACAATTACAATGAACGGAACAAATACACAGGAGCTTGGCTACCTGTTACATAAAAATCCACAGCGTGCCCAATGCTTTGAACTGAATTTCGGAAAAGCCTATGTATTCTATACGGAGGTAAGCGACAGCCGCACAACAGCGGCGTTGCTTTTAAAGCTTAATCCGATTGACCTTGCAAGAGGTAAACTTGGTTCAAAGGACGGAGGTTTGTTCGATTATGTCAACGACAGACCTTATGTATCTTCATCATTTATGAGTACAGCAATAAATCATATTTTCAGTACGGCTATGAGCGGCAGATGTGCAAAGCGTCAGGAACTTGCAGACAGCGTTCTTGACCTTGAAGCAACCGTATATAATCTTCCTGTGCGAAGTGAAAAGGAATTTGTACGGGAAATCTTTGAGCCGCTCGGTTATGAAATTACCATTCGTGAAAGCATTCTTGATGAAAAATTCACAGAGTGGGGAGAGAGCTGTTATGTTGATCTGACGCTCAGAGGTAAAGTGAAACTCTCGGAACTGCTTAATCATCTGTATGTGCTTATTCCTGTGTTTGATAAGCAAAAGCATTATTATATTCATGAAGATGAAATTGATAAATTACTCCGTCACGGAGAGGGCTGGCTTGCGGCACATCAGCAAAAGAACAAAATAATTCGCCGTTATTTTGATATTAAGAGAAGCTATGCCAACAAGACTATTGCAAGACTGCTTGAAGCGGAATCCGAAACAGAGAATGAAACGGAAACAGAAAATTCACAGGAACAGGAAATAACCGAAAAGAAAATTCCGCTGAATACACAGAGAATGGAAGCGGTAAAAAATGCGGTACTGTCAAGCGGTGCCGAAACGGTTCTGGATATCGGCTGTGGAGAGGGAAAGCTGACCGCTATGCTTTTGCATGAACAGCAAATAAAAAAAATTACGGCGGCAGATGTATCCGTCAGCGTATTGGAAAAAGCAAAGCAAAAGCTGAATTATGAGCATATGCAGCCGTATCTTAAAAATAAACTGACTCTTATGCAGGCGTCATTGATGTATAAGGACAACAGATTTTCAGGCTTTGACGCAGCTTGTGTTGTTGAGGTTATCGAGCATATGGACATGCAGAGAATACCGTTTTTTGAAAAAGTTTTGTTTGGCTATGCACAGCCGAAAACGGTTATCCTCACAACACCGAATAAGGAATATAACATCAAATATCCGACACTGGAAAACGATACACTTCGTCACCGTGACCACCGCTTTGAATGGACAAGAGATGAGTTCAAAAACTGGTGTGAACATATATGCTCAAAGTTCGGATATAAAGCTGAAATAAAAAATATAGGAGAAACAGACGAAGAATACGGTTCTCCGACACAGATGGGAGTGTTTACAAAATGCGTATAGAAATACCCGAATTTGCCCTTGTTGCTATGATAGGTTCAACATCAAGCGGCAAAACAACCTTTGCACATAAACATTTTTTGCCGACAGAGGTATTGTCCTCTGACTTTTTTCGTGCGATGATTTCGGACGATGAAAATAATTAGACTGTATCATCAGATGCCTTTGATTTGCTTTATTATGCGGCAAATAAGCGGCTTGACCGTATGAAAACGACAGTAATTGACGCTACAAATGTTCAGCAAAGTGCAAGAAAGCAAATTCTTGACCTTGCTTATAAACAGAATGTTCAAACTGTGGCGATTGTGCTGAATTTGCCCGAAAGCGAGCTTTTGAAAAGAAATGCCGCAAGAGCCGACAGAGGTTATCCCGAAAGAGTGATAAGAAAACATTGTGCAGACCTTCGCAGGAGTATAAATCATCTGAAAAGGGAGGGCTTTAAGTTTATCTATGTGATGAATTCACAGGAGGAAGTCGATAATGCAGAAATTGTCCGTACAAAGCTGTGGAACAACAAGCGTGACGAACACGGACCGTTTGATATAATCGGCGATATTCACGGCTGTTATGATGAACTTGTTATGCTACTCGAAAAACTCGGTTATCAGAGGAACGAACAGGGAATTATGTTTCACCCTTGCGGAAGAAAGGCGGCATTTCTTGGAGATTTATGCGACAGAGGAACGAAAAATATCGAGGTTCTTCGTCTTGTAATGGATATGGTGAAATCAGGCAATGCTATTGCCGTACCTGGAAACCATGATGTTAAGCTACTGAAATATCTCAGGGGAAAAAATGTACAAATGACGCACGGATTGGATATTACCGTTTCACAGCTTGAAAAAGAGAACGAGAATTTCCGTAATGAAGTCGCAGCTTTTCTGACTGGACTTGTCAGCCATTATGTACTTGATGACGGAAAACTTGCAATAGCTCATGCAGGTATCAAGCAGGAATATATTGGTCGTGTTTCTATGAAAGTTCGTGACTTCTGTCTGTACGGCGAAACCACAGGAGAAACCGACGAATACGGCTTGCCTGTCCGTCTTGACTGGGCGGCAGATTATCGTGGACGAGCAACCGTTGTTTACGGTCATATTCCGCAAACGGAGGTACAGGCAGTCAATGGTACATACTGTATTGATACGGGTTGTGTATTCGGCGGCGGTCTTACTGCATTTCGTTATCCCGAAAGAGAATGTGTGAGTGTTAAGGCTCTGCATCAATATTATGAACCCATTAAACCCATTACAAAAGCAAAAAGCGAACCTGACGATATGCTTACACTCGGTGACATTAGCGGCAAGCTGTATCTTAACACTAAGCTTATGCCGAATATTTTGGTGCATGAAAACAATTCCGCAGCGGCATTGGAGATAATGTCACGATTTGCGGCTGACCCGCACTGGCTGATTTATCTTCCGCCTACTATGTCACCGTGTAAAACAAGCAGTCTTGACGGATTTCTGGAACACCCGCTTGAAGCCTTTGAATATTACCGCAGCCGTGACATTAAAAATGTGGTCTGTGAGAAAAAGCATATGGGTTCCCGTGCGGTGATTGTGCTTTGCAAAAATACAGAAACAGCAGAAAAACGGTTTCATATCACTGACGGCAGCAGAGGTATAATCTACACCCGAACAGGCAGACATTTCTTTAATGATACTGAAACAGAAAAGCAAATTCTTGACAGGCTTGATAATGTGCTGACACAATCAGGATTCTGGAAAGACTTTGAAACCGATTGGGTATGCTTTGATACGGAACTTATGCCGTGGTCGGAAAAGGCACAGGAGCTTTTGCAAAAGCAATACGCCCCTGTTGGAAGAGCAGGTCGTGACGGTCTGACATCAGCCGTAAAGGCACTTGAAAAGCTGTGTGACAGAGGAAATGTTCCGTTTGAAGTATCAAAGGAAAGTTCGGGACAGAATTTTGACCCTGTTGAATTGCTCAAAGAATACAAATTCAAAAAAGACGCTATGGAGCGTTATGTTGACGCTTACCGTGAATACTGCTGGAAAGTTAATAGTGTTGACGATTTCAGGATTGCACCTTTTCATATTCTTGCGGTTGAGGGGTATACATTTTCAGATAAGCCGCATATATGGCATATGGAAACAATCAAAAAGTATTGCACAGGGATTGACCCTGTATTTATGGCAACGGACTATATTTGTGTGGATACAACCGATGAAAAAAGCGTACAAAAGGGTATTGACTGGTGGCTGAACCTGACCGAAAGCGGTGGTGAAGGTATGGTAGTAAAACCGGAAGTATTCACATCATTCTATAAAGGCGAAGTTATACAGCCGGCTGTAAAGTGCAGAGGCAGAGAATATTTAAGGATTATCTACGGACCCGAATATCTCAGTCCCGACAATCTCAGACGCTTGAAGAACCGCTCGCTGACAAGAAAGCGTAATCTTGCCCTCAAAGAATTTGCTCTCGGTATGGAATCACTTGACCGTTTTGTAGTGAAAGAACCGCTGTATCGTGTACACGAATGTGTATTTGGAGTTCTTGCCTTTGAAAGTGAACCCGTTGA
>JBJFIB010000197.1:0-6136 GCA_051894195.1 Acutalibacteraceae bacterium | reverse complement strand
TCCTCACGCAGTTGAACAACGCTTATTGCACCAATAGGCTCCCCTATTTCTTTTAATTCGATAAACCAATAAAAGTAATTGTCGTTTTTATAATTTTCAATCACAAAGTTTATATAATCTTTTACATCGTCAGTGTTTGTATAGGGTTCCCATATCAGAAATTTTGTAACTCTGCTGTCGCTTGCCCAGTTTTTGAACATAGGCTCTGCATCACTTATTTTTGCTTTGCGGAGTATCAGCCTTTCTGTTTCAAGTGTTACCGTTCCAAGTTGTTTCATTTGTTGTCACCTCTTAAAAGATATTTCGTTGATTATATCATACCATATCTCAGATTACAACAAAAAATTCAACTGTTTTTCTTTTTTGCTCTCAATTCTTTGAAAAAGTCCGAAAGCATTTTTGAACATTCGTCAGAAAGAACTCCGCCGATACATTCGGGTTTGTGATTGTACGGAAGTTCAAACAGATTTACAACCGAACCGCACGAACCGGCTTTATAATCATACGAGCCGAACACAACACGCTTTAATCTTGAATTTATTATTGCACCGGCACACATAGGACAGGGTTCAAGCGTTACATATATTTCGCACTGCCAAAGCCGCCAGCCGCCTAATTTTTTACAGGCGTTGTCGATTGCCATAATTTCAGCGTGACATATTGCGTTTTTGTCTGTTTCACGCCTGTTGTAGCCTGTTCCGACAATTTCATCATCTTTTACAACAACCGCACCTATCGGAACTTCATTTATCTGATATGCTTTTTGTGCCTCGCTGATTGCGGCAAGCATAAATTTTTCATCTCTTGTCATAAAATCTCCCGTTACAAAATCATAATAATTCCCGAAATTACAATAAAAGCAAGCATTGACGGACAGCTTAAAAATGCCGTTCTGAACATATCCTTTTCGGACAAAGAACAGTTTGAACCTCCGAGCGAAAAGAAACCGCTGTTTCGTTTATAAATCAGGAAAAATGAAAACATCAGCATAACAGCCGATACAAAAATAACGATATAATAAAACGCAATTCCGCTTTCATTATCAAGGCAAGCCATTATCACGCTCATAAGATTATTGAAAAAATGCACAATCATTGACGGCACAAGTGAACCGCTGTTTTTGCGTATCAAGCCGAAAACTATCCCCGAACAAAAAGCAAAAATCATCGTTATAAATGATGAATGTAACATTCCGAAAATAAATGCGGAAACAATTATTGCAAACCTGTCGCCGTATTTTCCGAATATACCCATTATTACTCCACGAAAAGCAAATTCCTCACAAAATGCCGGCAAAATCGCAAACACAAGTACCGTCAAGCCTATTGTAAAAGGTTCATTTCCGTATGATACCGCACTGTTAGGCTTTCCGAGAAAAGAAAAAATTGACGACAGAATACCCGTAATATAATTTATTGCCACACAAGCACCAAATCCAAAAACTATCATCATTACATTATCAATGATGTTTCTTTGTTTTTTGTGCCAACACTGAACAAGCGGCTTTATTCCCCCGAAAAAATGCGAACCAACAAGTGTCGGCAAAAACACCGAACATACTGTAATTATGCCTGTCAACAACACCGACAAAATCTTTGAGTTAAAGGTTTTAACAATACTTATTACACAAATACTTAGTACAAAATTTATCGCAAGCATAACAATGCACAGAAACGCTGTATTCATTGAAGTTTGCTTTAATTCGCATCTTTCTTTATTCTGCCGTGCCTGTATATCGTTTTGTGAAAAGTCAATTTCATTCTGCATATCAAGCCTTATCCCGAAACAACACTTGATGCGGCAAGCATTGCGGCAAGTTTTCCTGTATTGAAATTCAATGCCCCCTGCATCCATACCGCATAAGGTTCACGCAAGGGAGCGTCTGCCGAAAGTTCAATAGACGCACCGAGTGTAAACGCACCAGCCGCCATAATAACCTTGCTGTCATAGCCGGGCATATCCCACGGTTCAGGAGTAACAAATGAGTCAATCGGTGATGCTTGCTGTATTCCACGACAAAAGTCGATAAGTCTTTTGTCATTTCCCAAAAGTATCGTCTGGATAATATCTCCCCTTGTTTCATTATAGCGTGGAGTAACCTCAAATCCGAGAAGTTCATAAAGTGCCGAAGTGAATATTGCAGTTTTAACCGCCTCACCCGTAACATGCGGAGCATTGAAAGCACCCATAAACAATTCACGATTATTTCCGAGAGTACAGCCTATTTCCTTGCCTGTTCCGGGAGTTGTAAGGCGATAACTGCACATTTCAACAAGGTCTTTCCGTCCTGCTATGTAACCTCCCGTTGGTGCAATTCCGCCGCCCGGATTTTTTATGAGTGAACCAGCCATAAGGTCAACGCCGATTTCACCAGGAGTAGTTATTTCGACAAACTCACCGTAGCAGTTGTCGAGCATTACAATACAATTCGGTGCAAGTTTATGTGCAAGTTCGGTTATTGCCTTTATTTCGTCACATCTCAGCGACGGTCTGAGTGCATAACCCCTTGAACGCTGAATGTAAACCATTTTTGTATCGGGTTTTATACGCTTTTTCATTTCTTCAAAGTCAACAGTGCCGTCTTTGAGCAAATCAATCTGTTCATAATTTATGCCGAATTCTTTGAGCGAACCCGAATACTCTCCGCCCAAACCGATAACACCCTGTAATGTATCATAAGGCATACCAGTAACCGAAATCATTGTGTCGCCCGGTCTTAAAACTCCGAACAGTGCAACGGTCAATGTGTGAGTACCGCTTGCAAAATTATG
Organism: Acutalibacteraceae bacterium; assembly: GCA_051894195.1. Taxonomy (GTDB): domain Bacteria; phylum Bacillota; class Clostridia; order Oscillospirales; family Acutalibacteraceae; genus UBA1213. The sequence continues at coordinate 3,365 of JBJFIB010000197.1, read as the reverse complement.
GCGTACAAGTGCGTCCTCTGTATCAAGTGCAAAAGCAAAAACCTCGTCAAGTGCATCTCGTCCCCTGTCGCCGTAGCCGTAGCCTGTTGATGCGGCAAAACAGCTTTCACTTACTCTTGCTTTCTGAAACGCTTTCAGCATTTTAACCTGATTATATTCGGTAATTTCGTCAGTTCTGTCAAGATAAGGCTTACAAAGTTTCATAGCCTCCTCTGACGCTTTAAGAATTTCAGGTTCAATCTCATAAAATGGGTTATTCATTTTCCTACTCCTTGTTTTCTTTTAAAATTATATTTTTCTGTATGGACTTTTATAACCCTCAGCCAAATGTTCGTCAAAAGTCATATTCATACTTAAAATTCCACCCATTCGGCTGATTCGTTTGTTTCTTCACAAGTTCCTGACATTTGTTTAAAAGTCAAATTACCGGGAGCTAAAACATATTGTCCTTGATTATATCCTGTTTCTGCTTTTTTCAATGCTTCTTCCATACTTTCAGCATAAATTCCGAATGTTTCCGAAACCGTTTCTTCAATCGTAATCTGATATAATTTCATGCATTAAAACTCCCTATAACTTAACTTCCAAAACTGTAAAATCTTCCGTTATTTTCAAAACCTAATGATGTATAAAAAGGTTCGTTTTCGTTTTCATCACGCATTATAAATATTTTGCGGTTGCCGAGTATTTCAATCAGTGAATTTACGCATAATGCCCCAAAGCCACGCCGCCTGAAATCAATATCCGTAACAACAGCACCGATTAAGGCGGTGTTTTCCGACTGTGCAACAGTCATTGACGCTGATACAACATTTTCACCGATTTTAATTGCCGTACAAATTGCTGTATTGTGACGAATTTTGTGCGACATATCAAGAATAAAATCCTCATAATCGGGCACATTGAATTTTTCACTTCTGTTTTTGTCGAGAAGTTTATATACACTGTTCAAATCAGGATTTACCGTAACTTCAATATCCGAATTATATATTTTTTGCGGATTTTCAAGGCACATAATTATACCCGTATCGGCAGTTCTGTTTTCAAAAAGCATTTTGTCCGACAGCAAAGAACAAAAGCCTATCACTTCAAGAAATTCCGTAAGTTCACCGATATTGCTTTTTTCCGTTGTCTGAACGGTAACATCTCCGTATGATTTTGAAATTGCCGAAACAATATTTCCGTTTTCGTCATATTGCAGCCAGAACTGCACAAAATCAAAATTCAAGCCGTAGCTGTAAGCAAGACACATAATACGACAGGAATATATAGTCTGCATTTTGCAGAATTTTTTTAAATCCGCAAATCTGCTTTCATCAACAAAGTATATCATTCGCTTAAAATCATTTCGGCTGTTTTATTTACTACGGCAAAAACCGCCTCAGCGTCATCTGTGCTGATAATTCCGCTTGAACTGTGCAGATAACGGCAAGGAACAGAAACCGCTATTGTACGCACACCGCCTCGTGAACAGTGTATTGCACCAGCGTCATTTCCGCCTGCAATCATAGTTTTTGTCTGTGCCTTTACTCCGACAGACTGTGCCGCCTGCATTGCAAGCTTGTAGTATTCCTTATCATAAATTGTCGCCCTGTCCATAAACGAAACTACTGCACCTTTGCCGACACAGCATACCTTTTTTTCATTTTCAGCAAAAGGCACATCAGCCGCTGTTGTTGCCTCAATTACAATCGCACAATAGGGGTTTACTGTATAAGCGGCGGCTTTTGCACCACGACAGCCTATTTCCTCCTGAACAACAAAGCTGAAATACATATCATATGGCAAGTCCTTTTTAAGCATTTCGATAAGCACCAGACAGCCGAAACGGTCATCAAGTGCTTTTCCGATTATTCTGCCGTCTTTATTTTCATAGGGCGAATCAAAAACTATCATATCGCCAAGCGAAACATATTTTTCGGCTTCTTCCTTATTTTTTGCACCGATGTCAATATAGAGTGAATCAATCGGCGGATTTTTCTTTCTTTCGTCTGCTTTAAGAAGATGAACAGGTTTTGCGTCAACTACACCGTGAATTTTCTTTTTGCCGATTTTTACATACTTTGCAAAAACAGCTTTTTTGTCAACTCCACCGACTGTTGCAAACTTAATGTAACCCTCACTTGTTATATCCGTCACAATAAAGCCTACCTCGTCCATATGTGCGGAAAGCAGGAGTTTCTTTTTCGGCGTTTGTCTGCCCTTTTTAAACGCTATGACATTTCCCATATTGTCAATTTTAATGTCATCGGCATACGGTTTTATTTCTTTGAAAATTATTTTTATTACTTCGTCCTCTTCACCCGATATTCCGTCAGCCTTGCACAGCTTTTCCAGAAGTTCATAATTAAGCATGCATAACACCGCCTTCCATAACATAAACCGACAGCAATTCTGCGATTTTTTCCATATCATCAAGGGATACTATTTCCGTCTGTGTGTGCATATTTTTTTCGGGTATAGAAATAACACCGCACGGAATACCGCCTTTTGTTGCTGAAATTCCGTCTGCATTTGTGCCTGTTGTACCGCCACAAACTTCATAGTCGCAATTCATTTTCAGCTTTTTTGAAATGCTTATTATCTTGTCGGTAACAGCACTTGAAAGAACAGGGGCAATACTTATAATTCCGCCACAGCCGATTTCACCGCATTTTTCGTGCGGCACTCCGTCCTGTGCGGCAAATCCTACATCAACAACAACAGCTTCGTCGGGAGAAAGTGAAAACGCAGATGTTTTTGCACCGAGTTCACTTGTTTCCTCCTGAACCGAAAGCACTATTGAAAGTCTGCACGGCAGGTCATTTCCGTAAAGCATTTCCGCACATTTTATAAGTACGGCACAGCCCGATCTGTTATCGAGTGCCGAAACCGCAACACAGTTATTGAGAAGTTCCCTGAACTCACTGTAAACTATAATGCTGTCGCCGAGTGAAACCAATTCTTTAACATTTTGTGCAGGAAGTCCCGTATCAATCCAGATTTTATCCTTTGAAAGCTCTTCATCTTCACCATTCGACAAATGCGGCGGCATTGTACAGATAACTCCAAGAATTTTCTCTTTTCCGATAACTGTAACAGCACTGCTTTGAAGTGTACGCAAATCAATTCCGCCGACAACCTCAGCTTTGATAAATCCGTCATCATTTATATAAGTTACAACAAGACCTATTCTGTCGATATGAGCATCAAGCATAATATGTCTGTCTAAATTCTTATTACCCATTTCAGCAATAATATTTCCGTTTATATCCTGTCTGACATCAGCATATTTTCCGAGAAGTTCACACGCTGTTTCAAAAACCTCGTTTTCACTTCCGGATATTCCGTCAGCACTGCACAGCTTATATAATATATCCTTCATA
>JBJFIB010000196.1:0-6216 GCA_051894195.1 Acutalibacteraceae bacterium | reverse complement strand
CATGTTGAGATCACAGATCCTGACCAGGTAGTTTATGTAAACTTCGACACAACAAGGCTTTCTGACGCAGCTCTTGCAAATTACGATTCTGTTGCTAAGGAAATCACAGAAGATATGATGGACAAGTATGGCTATACATTCTGGCCTGTAACATACAAGGTTTACAAGCCACAGACATTGGCTGATAGCTTTGGTGTTATAGGTAGCTTTGCACAGTCATACTGGTCAACGGATATTCCTATGACAGACTTTGACGGTGATGGAGTTTATACGGCTGAAATTACAGGTGAAGAGCCAGGTACTTATGATTTCAAGGTTCGTGCAGACGGTGAATGGAATTACAGCTGGGGCGATTATGAATGGGTAAATGGTGAAGGTAGACCTTCTGACCGTACATATAACAGTCAGACAAACTGCAGGGTTGAAATCAAAGACAAGTCAGATGTAATAAAAGTGGCAATCGATACAACAAGACTTTCAGCCGCCGCTCTTGCTCAGGACGGCTCCGCCGCTCACGAAATCAAAAATGCTGAGGAAGTATATGAATATGGCTATAACTTTTGGCCTGTAAGCTACTGGGTCAACGGAGAACCTGCAAACTTTGAAGCATCATATCAGGGAGGCACAGGAGGCTCTTCGGAAAAACCTGTACAGCCTGATTACTACGAAACTGTCAGGGACGACTATATCTATTTCGATAACTCAGAAACACAGTGGGATAAGGTTTGTATGTACTTCTGGAACACCGACCTTGCTCCTACATGCGACCTTTTTGCAAGGAGCTACGGTGCAGAATTCCCGGGCATTGAAATGAAACAGATTCCCGGTACGGATATTTATCAGGCTCTCGTTCCGTTCAATGTAACAAAGATTATCTTTAACAGCGGAGTAAGCGATAAGGAACTTAACGAAGCATATACTGCTGGAACCGAACTTATTGCTTATCAGACAACTGACCTTGATTTCGATTCAGCGGCTAATGCCGGTCAGGTTTATATGATTGATACCTCAGCAGAACCTAAGTCGGCAGGTCTTGGCTGGAAGAAGACAAGGCTCATATACAGTGAAGGTGCATGGTCGGGATATTCAGGCGACTTCATTTCGGAAAGATTTGAAGAAAGCTCCGGCGATAATCCAGGTGGAGAAGTTGACGATCCTCCGTATGAAGATGTTGACTATCCGTACTACCCTGATGAAGATGAAGATATAACAGATTTTTATTATTCTGAAAATTATGACGGTACAATAACTATTACGCAATATAACGGTAATGAAAATAATGTTGTAATTCCGTCCAAAATCAAAGGAAAAGCTGTTACCGCAATAGACGATCGTGCTTTTGACTATTCCGAAATAACAAGCGTAATAATTCCTGACGGTGTTAAATATATAGGAGATTATGCATTTGAAGGATGTTATTCTCTTGAAAATATAACAATTCCTGACAGTGTTATAAAAGTAGGTACTCGTGCATTTCATGATACACCATGGTATTATAATCAGCCTGAGGGACTGCTCTATACAGGCAAGGTCGCTTATGCTTATATTTGTAATGATTACACATATGACGAGCAGAGTATTGTTCTGAAAGAAGGAACAACAAGTATTGCTGACAGTGCGTTTAATGGTTGTTACGGACTTACAGGCATAACAATTCCTGACAGTGTTACATATATCGGTAATTATGCATTCTGTCAGTGTTACAACCTTACAGACATAACAATTCCTGACAGTGTTACATATATAGGCAATTATGCGTTTTATTGGTGTGATGAGATAACAAATCTGATAATTTCGGACAGTGTTACACACATTGGTGATTATGCGTTTTATGGTTGTGATGGTATAACAAATCTGACAATTCCTGACGGTGTTATATATATCGGTAAATCTGCTTTTTCTTATTCTTATGGTCTTGCAAGCGTAGCAATTTCACAAACTGTTAAATATATAGGTGAATCTGCATTTGCTGATTGCGGAAGACTTGCAAAAATAACTGTTGATAATAACAACGAGAATTATTCATCACAGGATAATGTACTGTTTAACAAGGATAAAACAAAGTTAATATTATGTCCTGCACGGAAGAGCGGACAGTATATAATACCAAATACTGTTACATCAATATGCAAAGATGCATTCGTAAATTGTGAAAGACTTACAGGAATAACAATCCCTGACAGTGTTACATTTATAAGCAAACGGGCATTTAAAAATTGTACAGGACTTACAACAGTAAAACTCCCTGACAGTATTACACAAATATCCGACAGTATGTTCTATGGCTGCGACGGACTTACAGAAGTAACAATTCCTGACAGTGTTAAGTGTATAGATGATGATGCATTCTATGATTGTCAGGGACTTAAAAAAATAACTGTTCCAAAAAGCGTTACTTATATAGGAAACAGTGCATTGGGCTATGGTGAAGGTTATAGCGAAGAAGGAGATTATTGGAGCTATTGCCTGATAGACGGTTTTACTATCTACGGCGAAAAAGGCTCGGCGGCTGAAACCTACGCATACAATCACGACATAAATTTTGTTATGACTCTTGCCAACAGCTCAACAATCAGCAAGACAACTATCAACAAAGGCGACTCAATAACTCTTACAGGAGTTGCAGAAGGCGGAACCGAACCTTATAAATATTCATTCCTCTGCAAACATTCATCTGCAACATCATGGACAACTCTCACATCTTACGGCACAACTTCAAAACGAGTTTGGCAGCCGAAACAGCTTGGAACATACATTGTCCGTGCAAAAGTTAAGGACGCTGACGGTACAGAAGTAATAAAGGACTTCAAACTTACCGTAAAATCAACACTTTCAAACAGTTCAACACTCAGCAAAACAACAATAAACTATGGCGATGCACTGACAATTACAGGAAAAGCAACAGGAGGTACAACACCTTATCAGTATTCTTTCCTCTGCAAACATTCATCTGCAACTAAATGGACAACTCTTACATCTTACGGCACAACCTCAAAACGAGTATGGAAGCCGACAAAATCAGGTACATACAGTGTCCGCACAAAAGTTAAGGACTCTGACGGTACAGAAGTAATAAAGGACTTCAAACTTACCGTAAACAGCACAGTTTTAACAAATAACTCAACACTCAGCAAGACAACAATAAACTATGGTGACTCACTGACGATTACAGGAAAAGCCGCAAACGGCACATCACCATATCAGTACACATTCCTTTGCAAGCACTCAACAGCAACAAAATGGACAACACTCACATCATACGGTACAACATCAACAAGAGTATGGAAACCAACAAAATCAGGTACATACAGTGTCCGCACAAAAGTTAAGGACGCAACAGGCAAAGAAGTCGTTAAGGATTTCACACTTACCGTAAAATGAATTTAAACAGCCGAACAATTAAATAATCAAAAAGTACAGGCATTGAATTTTTCGGTGTCTGTACTTTTGTTTTGCAGACGGATATATTTTTTTTAAAGACATAATTTTATTTGTTGAAATTTTGCGTATGATAGGGTATAATCATAATACGAAATGGCAGATTTTTACTTTAATTTTCAAGGGGGAAATAAATTGAAATCTGAAAGATTATCAAGAAAAATTATTGCAGCAGCACTTGCTGTGTGTATGACAGCAAGCTGTGCAGTAACAAGTGCAGGTTCGTACATAGGTTTAAGCACAACGGTCAATGCCGTCGAAACTACTGCAAGCGGTTTTGAATATGACACAAATGATGACGGAACACTTACGATTGTAGGCTATACGGGAATAAATAATGATGTTGTAATTCCGTATATGATTGACGGAAAAGTCGTTACGGCAATATCCAAAACTGCATTTTACGGTCAAAGCAACATTACAGGCATAACAATGCCTGACAGTATTAAAACAATAGAAAAATATTCGTTTTATGAATGTACAGGACTTGAAAATATCAAACTCAGCAACAATCTAAAATCAATCGGTGAGCATGCCTTTTATAATTGCAGCAGTCTTAAAGGCATAACAATTCCTGACAGCGTTAAATCAATAAGTCAGTATTCCTTTTATAATTGCAGCAGCCTTAAAGGCGTTGAAATGGGCAGCAGTGTCACATCAATAGGTCATTATGCGTTCTATAAATGCAGCAGTCTTGCAAGTTTAACTATTCCTGAAAGTGTCGAATATCTGGGCGAGTGTTCGTTTTATGGCTGCAACAGTCTTACAAGTGTAACTATTCCCGACAGTGTTCTGTCAACGGGAGTTGGTGTATTTAAGAACTGTAAAGGGCTTATAAGTGCAAAGATAGGTAACGGAATGATAAACATAGGCAGCGACATGTTTAAAAACTGTACTAATCTTAAATATGTGTCAATCGGAAAATCCGCTGCGACAATACCTTACGGTGCATTTTATGGCTGCGAAAATCTTACAAGCGTGAATATTCCCGATAGTGCTAAAACAATAGGTCATTATGCGTTTTATAATTGCAGGTCGCTTACAAGTATAAAAATAGGCAGCGGCATTACATCAATAGAACTTGATGCGTTTAATAATTGCAGCAGTCTTACAAGCATAACAATTCCCGACAATGTTACATCAATAGGCAGCGGTGCGTTTGAAAATTGTCAGAATCTTACAAGTGCAAAGATAGGTGACGGTGTTACATCAATAGGCGGTTATGTGTTTGAAGGCTGTACAAAGCTTAAAGATGTCACAATCGGAAAATCTCTCACGGAAATATCTTATCATACATTTTTTGACTGTACCGCTCTTACAGGCATAACAATTCCTGATAATGTTACAACATTAGATGAATATGCATTTGCAGGCTGTACGGCACTTAAAGACATAAAAATGGGCAGCGGTGTTACAACAATAGATAATTATGCGTTTTTAAAATGCCTCAGCCTTACAGATATTACAATTCCTGAGAATGTTAAATCAATAGGAAGAAGTGCCTTTGAAGGCTGTACGGAGCTTACAAGCGTAAAAACAGGTAACGGAGTTGAGTCGACAGGCTACAATGTATTCAGATACTGTACAAAGCTTAAAAGCGTCACAATCGGAAAATCTCTCACGGAAATATCCTACGGTGCATTTGACGGCTGTACCGCTCTTACGGATATAATAATTCCCGACAATATAACATCAATAGAGGATTACGCATTTCAAAATTGTACAGGACTTAAAAATGTCAGAATAGGCAAAGGCGTTAAATCAATAGCAAGTTTTGCGTTCATTGAATGCAACGGTCTTACAGATATAACAATTCCCGACAATGTTACAATGATAGAAAGTTGGGCGTTTCACGATTGTAATAACCTTGCAAATGTAAAAATAGGCAAGGGTGTTAAAACAATAGACGATTATGCTTTTTATGATTGTAATAATCTTGCGAGTGTCACAATTCCCGCAACCGTTACAACAATAGGCTATTGTGCATTCGACAGCAGGTATGGTCTGACTATCTATGGCGTAAAAGGCTCAGCCGCTGAAACATTCGCTCTTGAAAATAATATAGCTTTTGCCGTAAACCCTGTCAATAAATCAACAATCAGCAAAACTACAATAAACTTTGGTGATACAGTAACTCTTAAAGGCATAGCCTCAGGCGGCGTAACACCTTATAAATATTCGTTCCTGTGCAAACATTCAACAGAAAATTCATGGACAACTCTCTCATCTTACGGCACAAATCCGACACGGGTATGGAAACCGACAAAATCAGGTACATACACTGTCCGTTCAAAGATAAAAGACGCAAACGGCAAAGAAGTTATAAAGGACTTCACGCTTACCGTTAATGTAATTTTTGCGAATAACTCAACAATGAGCAAGACAACCATAAGCTACGGTGACGCATTGACAATTACAGGAAAAGCGGTAAACGGCACATCACCATATCAGTATTCGTTCCTGTGCAAGCACTCGACAGAAACAAAATGGACAACCCTCACATCTTACGGCACAACTTCAAAACGAATCTGGCAGCCAAAGAAAACAGGCACATATACAGTCCGCACAAAAGTTAAAGACGCAACAGGCAAGGAAGTTATCAAGGACTTTACACTTACGGTAAATCCTGCACTTGTCAACAACTCAACAATGAACAAAACCACAATCAATTTCGGCGACGCACTGACAATTACAGGAAAAGCGGCAAACGGCACTTCACCTTATCAGTACATATTCCTCTGCAAGCACTCAACTGCAACAAAATGGACAACCCTCACA
>JBJFIB010000195.1:0-30693 GCA_051894195.1 Acutalibacteraceae bacterium | reverse complement strand
ATAATTTCCTCCTGACCGTTTCTGAACGAATCATAGCCGTAATATTTTTTTAAAATTGAATAAATATCCATAATCTCACCGCCATTAAATTCAGTTTTCCTTATTTCAATGCCTGTACAGTGTCAAAAATCCGTGAAACATTCACATAATCATCAACATAAAAGCAGTACCAGTTATCTTCGTAATCATAAATATTGTTGTGACAATAAATACGGTCATCTTGAAAATACATTGTAGTTTCTCTGTAAATCGTATCTTCATTGTTTTTATTCCACATAAAAGTCAGGCTGTCCTCATTTGAAATATCGGGGGTTTCACAAACTTCTATCTTTCCGCTAATCGTCAGTAAAGTATCCCATATTTTATAATATTTATTGTTGTCTATGTTGTATTTTTTCGATTGATATGTAACAAAGGTTTCATCAGACGGTATCATATTATAAAACTCATATAATGTTTCTGTTTTTTGTTTTTTATATGAAATGTTATTGTTTGAATCAACACTGACAATATATAATTCTGCCTTTTGAAGACTTTCACCGCCTACAAGGTCAAGTGCTATTATGTGACTTTTGCCCTCTTTCTGTGCTTTAAACCGATTGCCCAACGCATTATCGCCCATAATTGTCATTCTTTGAATTTCACCCATATCCTGAATTACATTGTTTTCATCATAGAGATAACATTTTGCGTAATGTCCCATTGAATTTGAACCTGTATATATAATTTCAAGGTTATCACCATAAGCACGAGTCTGTACAGTAATTATATCAAACACAATATACGAAACAAAAGATATAATGGCAATACCATAAACCAGACCAAAACCGAGCAATGATTTTTTATTTTTTAACTGCTTTTTGCGGTTTAATCTTATCATATTACAAAGAATACCCGCTCCGTAAATAAACAGAAAACCTATACCAATCACAATCAACGGAATAAAATTCATAAAATCTATCCTTATATAAAAATGTATTGCCTATATCATTTTTCGTGAATTTTGATATACATAACACCACAAGAATATTTACTTTGTCAGAACATGTCTGCAATAGTTTGTTTTATGGCATTTCGGACATTTCAGGCGGCGTTTTGTGATAGTATGCGAACCCATAATATAAGACCGCATATCAGGTACAAAGCGTTCCTTACATTCGGGACATTCAAAAGCTCCAGCCTCTCTGTCAAGAACACAGGCAACAATAACTCCCGAAATTATTACAAAAATGCCGATACATATTAAAGTAACTCTCAGCCATACCGACATTTCAAGTACTCCCGACAGCACAAACAACGGTACTGCCGAAACAAGCACCAACACAGCCACCATTGCAGACAAGATAATTTTCTTTTTGCTCTCCTGAGCCTCTTTTACTAAATTCACCATATTCTCCTCCGCTTTCTTTTTGTAGTCTGCCTCCTGTAATCTTTCGCCCGACAATAACTCGTTGACGCTTATGCCGAGTTCATTACAAAGCGGCAATAACAATGAAATCTCAGGGAAACCGTTTCCACATTCCCATTTTGAAATTGTCTTATCGCTGATATTAAGAATTTCTGCTAATTGTCTTTGTGTATAATGTTTCTTTTTTCTTTCGTCAGCGATAAATTTTCCAATTTTAATCTGATCCATTTGTTACCTCCTTTCTGACATCATTCTAAGACATCAAAAAGTAAATTTACACCCACAGTGCGTAGAATATGGTGAATTCAAGCGGATTCTACCAAGCGTAGAACTCCTGTTTTTGAGTAAAAGAGTATTATTTTTTCTTTTTGATAATTATAAGCTGTATGATATTCAGTGCAATAATGACAGCAAACAAGGCTATGTTAATTCCAAGACGCATTGACCAGCCCTCTGTGATAACCGCCATAACTGCAAAGAACACTCCGCATAAAGCAACAATAACGAATATAATTTCCATAATCAATACGAACTTGCTAAAACCTTTCATAAACAAGCCTCCTGTTTAATTGTTTTTATTCATTTCATCGTGGTCGGCTTTTACCGCCTTGTAAAGCTCCACGCTGTTCCAGTTCACATTTGTAGGCGTAATAACGGCTTTCAGGGCAATTTTGCCTATGCCGTTTTTGTTCAATGCACGAACAAGTGCGTCAATTTTTGCACTTGTAAAGCCGCCCATAACTATCATTTCGTCATCAAATCCGTCGCCGTCATATTTTTCTTCAACTGGTTCAATGCCCTTAATTCCCGCAAGAACACCTATCGGCTGAGAAAAATCCTCTTTGCTGACGGTTTTAAGAAAAAATTTCAGCGGCATTAAGGCTCTTTTTACTTTTGGCAGACGCTCACTGTCAAAATTATAAAGCAACACTGTTTCTCTCATTATATCTTCACCCCCGAATTATATATATACTGACCTTTCGCACAACTCCACACTCCACACTGAATTATTCGGTGTCGAGTTTGAGGACAGCCATAAATGCCTCCTGCGGAACTTCAACCGTTCCAAGCTGACGCATACGCTTTTTGCCCTCTTTCTGTTTTTCAAGCAGTTTTTTCTTACGGGTAATATCGCCGCCGTAGCATTTTGCAAGAACATCTTTTCGCATAGCCTTTACTGTTTCACGGGCAATAATTTTTCCGCCGATACAAGCCTGAATAGGCACTTCAAAAAGCTGTCGTGGAATATTCTCCTTTAATTTTTCAGCCATTTTGCGTCCTCGTGAATAAGCCTTGTCGGCGTGAATAATAAACGACAATGCGTCAACAACCTCGCCGTTAAGCATAATGTCAAGTTTTACAAGTTTTGACTCAGCATAGCCCGTAACCTCATAGTCAAATGACGCATAACCTCTTGTGCGTGATTTAAGCGTATCAAAAAAGTCATATACAATCTCGGCAAGCGGCAGTTCATAGTGAATGTCCACTCTGTCGGAGTCAATATATTTCATATCCTTGAATACTCCACGCCTGTCCTGACAAAGCTCCATAATATTGCCGACATATTCCGACGGTGCATAAATATGTGCGTTTGTAATTGGTTCTTCGGCTTTTGCGATAAGTGCCGTTTCGGGATAGTTGGTCGGGTTGTCTATCATTTCGACAGTGCCGTCGGTTTTTGTTATTCTGTAACTTACGCTCGGTGCTGTTGTGATGATGTCAAGATTGTACTCTCGTTCAAGGCGTTCCTGTATAATCTCCATATGGAGAAGTCCGAGAAATCCGCATCGAAAGCCAAAACCGAGTGCGACAGATGTTTCAGCCTCAAATGACAGCGACGCATCGTTGAGCTGTAATTTTTCGAGAGCGTCACGCAAGTCGCCGTATTTTGCACCGTCAGCGGGATAAATACCACAGAATACCATCGGCTGTACAGAACGGTATCCCGGCAAAGGCTCGGCGGCAGGATTTGATGCAAGTGTTACGGTATCGCCTACACGAGCGTCACTTACGGTCTTGATTGATGCGGCAATATAACCAACCTCACCGGCATAAAGTGCCTGTGTCGGTTCAAGATTTTTTGCACGCATAAATCCACATTCAACAACGGTAAACTCTGAGCCTGTCGCCATAAGACGAATTGTATCACCGACATGAAGTTCGCCCTCTTTAAGACGGACATATATTATAACGCCTTTATAGCTGTCATAGTACGAGTCAAATATAAGTGCCTGCAACGGCTTGCTGTTGTCACCCTGCGGCGGCGGAATGAGTTTTACAATCTGCTCCATAACATCGTGAATATTTATACCCATTTTTGCCGAAATAAGAGGTGCGTCATCAGCCGGAATACCGATTACATCTTCAATTTCCGCTTTTACCCTGTCGGGTTCGGCACTCGGCAAATCAATTTTGTTGATTACCGGCACAATTTCAAGACCTGCGTCAACCGCAAGATAAGTATTCGCAAGAGTCTGTGCCTCAATTCCCTGTGATGCGTCAACGACAAGAACAGCACCCTCACAAGCCGCCAACGAGCGTGACACCTCATAGTTAAAGTCAACATGACCGGGGGTATCAATCAGGTTGAATATATATTCTTCTCCGTCGTCAGCGTGATACAGAAGTGTTACGGCGTGAGCCTTGATTGTAATTCCTCTTTCACGCTCCAAATCCATATTGTCAAGTAGCTGGTCCTCCATTTCCCTTATCGCAACGGATTTTGTCTGTTCAAGCATTCTGTCGGCAAGAGTTGACTTGCCGTGGTCAATATGGGCAATAATGCTGAAATTTCTTATTTTATCTTTATCAAATGCCATTTTATACACCTGCTTTTCAAATATAGTATTTGCCTCAATCAAAAACTCAACCGAGCGTACATAATCACGGTCACAATAATTATACATTATAAATTATGCATTATGAATTATTATACCATATAATCAATATAAATGTAAATCATACAAAAATATACCCATAGTATCTATTATTAAAATAAATACTATGGGTATAAAAATCGAATTATTTAAGAACGATAACGCTGTAAGCCGGAAGTGTTACCTGTGAACCGTTTACAGTAAAGTCAGTTATCTTTGATTCTTCGGAAGTTTCAGCCGAGCTTTCCGAGCCTGTGTTTCCGAAATCAAGCAAATCGTCAACAGCAGGTTTTGTGCTGTCCTGCATATCGCCCGAATCGGCAATCGCATATCCACGAACCTCAGATACAGTAAATTTATCCGACGGGATTGTCACTGTTTCACCCTTGCCCGAAACATTATAAATTACCATAACCTTTGAATCGTTATAGCTTGAAACATAGCCTGAAACAGCTTTGTTTCCGAGGTCAACCGCCGTTACATCGCCTCTTGCAATTTCAGGGTTCTGGTTTTTGAGAGCAATAACTCTCTTATAGAAACTGAGAAGTGAATTTTCATCTTCAAGCTGTTCTTTTACACTCTTTTCGGGGACATCGGTGTTAGTGGCACCCGGAATTGACTTTACATAGCCCTCTGCGTCCTTTGACTCCCAGTACATACCTGTACGCTTGTCGGGGTCCGAATTTGAGCCTGTCATGCCGATTTCTTCACCGTAATAAACAAATGAGTTGCCCGGTGCAAGAATGTACATTGCGGCTGCCATCTTTTTTGATGTCAGTGTTGTGAGGAATCCTGCACTTCTTGCGGTATCATGGTTTGAAATAAACGGTGCATCAATGGCGTTCGGGTTGTTTGCCTTGATTGTATTTTGCCATTTTTCAAGTGACTGAACATATCCCAGAGCGTCTTCCTTATTCAAAGCAGTGTTTACACGACCTGTTGCACCCTGCATATCGAAATTAAAGAAGCTGTCAACGCCGGACTTATAGTAATTCGAGATTACACCTGATGCGTCCCAACATTCGCCAACCATATAAACATCGTCTTTTACACTTTTTGCGTAGTCATAGAGCCATTTAAGGTCCTTGACGGAATCATCTGTTCCTGTGCTTTCATAGTATTTTACTGCGTCAAGACGGAAACCGTCAACTCCCATATCAAGCCAGAATTTCACAATATCTTGAAGTTCACTTCTGACTTTTTCGTTTGTAAGGTTAAGGTCAGGCATATCCGTATCAAACTGACACTCATAATACCAGTCGCCTACATTTGAATAAGCCCAGCCATTGTCCTTATTGTTTTCTTTGAAATGATAATACTGAGCATATCCGTCGGATTTTCCGGCTTTGAGTTCTTCGATAGCTTTCTGATACCATTCATGCTTTCTTGATGTGTGGTTGATTACAAAGTCAATAATAACATTGATATTGCGTTTGTGAGCCTCAGTAAGCAGCTCCTTGAAATCGTCCATTGTGCCGTAAGCCTCGTCAATGGCTTTGTAGTCGGCAACATTGTACTTGTGATATGACGGTGAAGGCATAATCGGCATAAGCCATATTCCCTCTACGCCGAGGTCGGTTGTGGTTTTTGTATCGCCGTCGTTAAGATAGTCAAGTTTTGATGTAACACCTTTAAGGTCGCCTATGCCGTCGCCGTTTGAGTCATAAAAAGAGTACGGAAAAATCTCGTAGTATGTTCTGTATTTATCTTTTGAAAGTTCGTATGAGGTGTTTGTGAAGCCGCCGTCTTCGGGCAACTTAACGCCTTCTCCTGATGTTGACTGTTCAGAAGTGCTTTGCGTCGGTGCCTGAGAATTTGTGTTGGCAGTGCCGTTGTTACAACCTGCAAGAACTGTACCGGCAAGCATTGCACAAACAAGTCCGAGTGAAATAAACTTTTTTGATGACATTGTTTTTCTCCTTTTCAAAGTATTTTTTATAAAGATAAAGCAGGGAGCAATACAGCGTCCCTGCTTTGAAATAATTGCCTGATAAATCAGCCCTTTACGGCACCGCCTGTTACACCGGCAACATAGAATCTCTGCATAATTACAAAGAGAATTGTAATCGGAATAGCAACAACAACCGCACCGGCACAGAATGTTGTAAAGTATTCATAAACTGATTCTTTCTCAAGCATCTTATAAAGACCTGCGGCAACTGTGAGGTTTTCC
This sequence comes from Acutalibacteraceae bacterium, assembly GCA_051894195.1. Lineage (GTDB taxonomy): Bacteria > Bacillota > Clostridia > Oscillospirales > Acutalibacteraceae > UBA1213. The sequence goes on along the minus strand of JBJFIB010000195.1, from coordinate 24,236 downwards.
ATATTGTCTTTCATAAAGTAGCTTACGAAGATGTAGTCTGTCCATGGTGAGATAAATGTTGTAAGAGCGGTATAAACGATAATCGGCTTTGAAAGCGGAAGAATAATCTTCCAGAAAATCTGGCTTCTTGTTGCACCGTCGATTTTCGCAGCCTCGTCAAGAGATCGTGGAATGGTGTCAAAATAACCCTTTGCAACCTGATAGCCAAGACCTGCACCTGCGGAATAAACGATTACGAGGGCAATGAGTGACTGACCAAGATTGAGCATTTCCATAATGGAGTATATAGCAGCCATTGACATAAAGCCCGGGAACATACCGAGGATAAGACCAAGGTTAAGGAAAGTCTTACGGCTCTTGAAACGGAGTCGGCTGAATGCATAACTTACCATAAGTATAAAGAGTGTTGATATAATGCAAGAGAAAATGGCGATGATGAGTGTATTCATAAACCATTTGCCAAACGGGAAAGTTTCGTTTGTAAAGAGGTTTACATAGTTATTGAATGTCCACTCGTGCGGCAAAATGTAAGAAACATATTTACCTTTCTCGCCTCTGAATGATTGAAGAACAAGCCATACAATAGGAAAAATCCAGATAACAACCATTACAGCAAGAATTACATATACAATAGCATTGATTGTTTTGTTTCTTGCAGCATAGCTGCCCTGTTTTTTGCTTGTTGAAGGAGTAGCTGTAGTTGTCATGAGAATTCCTCCTCGTTCTTAGAAGCTTTTGACATATTGAATGTAATCAAAGAACCGATAGCACAAATAAGGAATACCAGAATACCGATAACGGCAGCAAGGTTATAGTCCTTCTGATTAACAGTCAGCTTGTACAGCCATGTTACGAGAAGGTCGGTCTGACCAGCCTGATAATATTCTGTGGTGTTCGGTCCGCCGCCGGTCAAGAGGAAGATAACATTGAAGTTGTTGATGTTGCCGACGAATGTTGTAATAAGGTAAGGTGTTGTTACAAAGAATATGTACGGGAAAGTAATCTTTGTGAACTGCTGGAAAGCGTTTGCACCGTCAATACGGGCACTTTCATAAAGGTCCTCAGGAATATTCATAAGAAGACCACTGGAAATAAGCATTGTGTAAGGAACACCAACCCAGATATTAACTACAATAACAACTACTTTTGCCCACATAGGATCTGTAAGGAACGGATAGTTTGTACCGAGCATAAGGTTGAGTGAACCTTCGTTCTGGAGGAGCTGGTTCATAAGAAGGAGTGTTACGAACTGCGGAACAGCAGCTGTAATAACAAGCATTGTTCTCCAGAAGGATTTGAACTTGATACCCTTCTTGTTGATAAGAAGTGCAACGATAATACCGAGGATATAGTTTGTGAATGTAGCAAATACAGCCCAAACGAGTGTCCATACAAGGATATTTCCGAATGTACGGGATTTCAGCGGGTTTGAATAGAATACATCTGCGAAGTTATCGAAACCAACCCACCAGAAGAGTTTTGCAGGAGCCTGGTGACTCTTGTCGTAGTTTGTGAACGCCATAAAGATTGTAAATACAATCGGAAGAACCGTAAATACAAGAAGAAGAAGTGACGGAAGAGCGAGAAGTGTAACATGGAAACGCTCATCAAAGAACATCTTGATTTCTTTGATGAAAGAAACAGGCTTTTTGCCCATTGCTTTCAGTTCCTGTGTGTAGTACGCACTCTTTGTATTTACAACATAAACTGCGATAAATGCTATTGTGATAAGCATTGTAAGTACGCCGAAAAGAAGAATATGCATTGAGTTATCGCCGTAAACAGTTTGTTTAACGCCGAAAAGGTCGTTAGGATCTGCAATTTCTTTTGTAACAACGCTACCGAGAACGCCGTCCTGAATAATTCCTTCATCAGGAATCATAACGCCGTTACAATAGAATTTTGAAAGCTGACCTATACCAAAGAAAATCATATAAGCAAAATATGAAACTTCAACGGCAAGGAAAATCAAACCCTTTACAATCTGACCGTGCAGCATATTGCCTGCACCCATAATTATGTAAGAAAGCTTTGTACCTGCGTCACCCTTTACAAAACGGTGTCCAAAATTCTGGAAACCGTGTCCGATTCCCATGAACACCTTTTTTAAGAATCTTCCTACCATTGTGAAGAAAGCAACTATTGCTCCCGGTATTCCGGTAAAGAAGGACTTGAGCTTGTAAAGGATTCGCTGACCTTTTGTCATCTGGACATAATCAAGAAAATCCATTCATATACAACTCCTTTATATTGTTTTTAACCGAAATAATTCTTTTACCGTTAAATATGAGCAGTCTGCATAATAATCACAGACCGCTCATAATTTGTATTAACAAATAAACGGACTACTGAGAATTACTGGAATGATGCAACAACCTCTTCGAGTTTCTGTTTGATCTGGTCGTCAGTAAGCTTGCCGTTAGCAGCGTTGATGTCGCTTCCGATTGAGCCAACAGGAGTCCAGTATTTACCGCCTACGCAGCTCTGTGGATGTGAGAATTCACGCTGAGCGTCAACAGCTGCGATAGCTGCGTCAGTCTTGATTGCGTCTGCTTCAAGAGCTTTCTTGTTTGTAGGAAGAAGTCCACGACCGATGCTCTTGCCGCTGTCGTCAGTGCATGAATAACGAGCTTCCTGTGATTCCTGAGATGTAAGGAAGTAAGCAAGAACCTGAGCTGTAAGCGGATAATCTGTGCTTGATCTTACTGCCATAATCTTGTAGCCGCCGAAGCTTTCGAGCTGTTTCTGTTCGCCGTCCATAAGAACTGTCGGGAGCTTTGAAGCACCTACATTTTCAGCACCGATTGTATCTCTGATTGCGGCACCGTTCCATGTACCTGTTACAGCTGCTGCAAGAGTACCTGACTGGAATCCCTGAATAACAACGCTGTCATCACCTGTGCCCTTGAAGCCCTTGTTTGTCTTTTCAGCAAGGTGGCACATAGCCTTAACAGCACTTACGCCCTTGTCGCTGTTAAAGTCTGCTGACTGAACATTGTTTTCGAGTGAAATTGTACAACCTGCTGTGAAGAAGAAGCCTGTGTTGTACCAAGCGTTATCAATAGCCATAAGAACATTCTTGTTCTGCTGAGCTGCTATGTCAACGAGTGAATCAAATGTTGCGATGTCTTTTTCGTCCTTATAAACTCTCTTATCGTAGTAGAGGAAGAAGCCGTTATCAGATGTCTTCGGGAAAGCATAAAGCTTGCCGTCAATCTTACAAGCTTCGATTGAAGCGTCTGTGTTGTCGTTTGCTACATTACCTGCAAAAGCTGTTCCTATTTCTGCAACTGCCTTCTGTTCAACAAGTTCACGGAGGTTATTGTCTGCGAGGCTGAATACATCGGCACCCTTTGTAGGATCCTGAAGAATCTGGTCGCCGGCATTGTCTTCGCCGATACCCGGAAGAACAGTAACTTTGAGTTCATATCTGCTGTCAGCATATTTTTCCTGGAACTTCTTAACAAGATACTTTTCGATATTTGCGTCGTTACTTGCACACCAAACTTTAAGTTTAGCTACATTGTCTGTCTTTTCTGCTTCCTGAGCGATTTTGTCCTTAATCTGAGCTGTCATTTCGTCGCCGAAAATATCAACTGTCTGAGCTGCTGTTGAATTTTCACCTGATGATGCCTGTGACTCTGTGTTTGATGCTGCCGGAGCCTGTGACTCTGTGTTTGATGCTGCCGGAGCCTGTGACTGCTGATTTCCTGTGCTGCCGCCGCATCCTGCAAGAGCTGTTGCAGCCATCATTGCTGTAAGTACGAGAGCAACTGCCTTTTTTGAATTATGTGCCATAATTGAAATTCCCTCTTTCTAAAAAATAAAAATAATATTTTGTCTGCACCTTCGTGCCCTAACGGCGTAAAAACCCCCAATTTCTTAACCGAAATCATAGAAAATTAAGGCATTCTGTCCGCCACCATATAAATAATATCATAGCAGCGTTTTAAATGCAACCGCTTATTGTCAATTTTATCAATGTACATAAAAGATAGGAATTATATTTATGCACTTTACCACTACAATACTGTCATTTTAGTGATTTTGAATAATTTTATATTATTTTTTTATTTATTATATCAATTATACTCCTGTCAGTAATGCACAAATCACTTTTGAGCCAAATATTGATTATATTTCTTATATGTTAAATTTCCTTTGTTTTTCTGTTAAAAATATCCTTTTGCGACATATTTCTTCCCATATTATGTCAAAATACACAAAGTATAATTTTATATTCGTTGCATAATGATATGTTAAAATTTTTGTATAATCTACCAAAAAAATGTTGAAAAAACCTTGAACAAGCTGAATTCGAGTCGAATATTGACTGTAATTAACAACTTACCGTAAAAATTCTTCTTAAAAACTTTACAATCTGTAATAATTTTTTAAAAGAAAATTCTGAACACCGCAATAACTATAAGTATAATTCCCGACACAAGATTAAGATATTTTTGCTTTATATTCTTCATTCCGTAAAATTTTTTTCCGATTTTTGCTCCACAGCACAAAAATACCAGTTGAAAAACACCACACATAACCGGAATCCAACCGGACATACCTCCGCCGACTCCTGCCCCAAGTCCTGCCGCAAAGGAATCCGCCGACAGTGCAACACCCATATAACAAGCCTCCGCAAAATCCACAACTGACGAGCGGTCTATATCACATTCAGTGGGATTTCGGATAATGCGTATAGTAATTCCGAGCGGCTTTACCGCAAGCGTAAGTATGTTTTCTTTGCGTGGTTTCGGAGGTTTTTCCGGCTTTTCTGCAAACGCCCCGTATATCACATAAATGCCCAGTGCAAAAAGCATTATTATTCCTATAAGGTTTCCTGCCCACGACGGCAGAAAATCCGCTATAACCGAACCGAGAAAAACCGCCACAGCAGTTATAATTGCCGACACAAAGCATATCACAAGTCTTGCCGGCATTGAAGTCCTGATACCTCTCATCTCACACGCAACACCTATCGCAAAAGCGTCCGCACTCAGTGCCATTGACAGCATCAGCATTTCAAAAAAGCTCATACTTTCACCGTCCTCACAAGCATAGTCCTTTTCCATACTATGCAAAAACAGCGTAAAGAGTTAGGAATCAGGAGTGAGGAGTTAGGAGTTATTGTCGGATAATTTTACAGAAAAGTTAATATATATTAAAGATATGAAACGAGGGAGTGAAATTATGGAATGGCACAGTATGTCTTGCAGTAATGCAATAAATAAACTGAATACTGACGAAAAAAAAGGTCTTTCGTCGGGTGAAGCCAAAAAGCGTCTTGAAAAATACGGCTATAACAGGCTTGAACAAAAAAAGAAAAAGGGGATTATTTTTAAATTCTTTTCACAGTTTGCCGACTTTATGGTTCTTATACTTCTTGTTGCGGCAGCTGTTTCGTTTTTTACAGCAATAGTTGACGAAAACGGTGACTTTATAGACCCCATTATGATTTTGCTCATAGTAATTCTGAATGCCGTAATAGGAACAATTCAGGAATGTAAAGCCGAAAAAGCGATTGACGCTCTTAAAGAACTTTCAGCACCACATTCACGGGTTATCCGTGACGGAATGATTAAAACCGTTCTTTCAGACGAACTTGTACCCGGCGATATAATTTCTGTTGAGGCAGGCGACCTTTTGTGTGCCGACGCAAGACTGACAGACGGATTTTCGCTTAAAGCGGAGGAATCTGCCCTAACGGGCGAATCTGTTCCCTGCGATAAACACCCCGACGCAATTTGTCCGCAGAATACTCCTGTTGCCGACAGGGTAAATATGCTGTATTCATCAACCTTTGTCAGTGCAGGACACGGAACAGCCGTCGTTGTTGAAACAGGTATGAATACTCAAATCGGCAAGATTGCGTCTATGATAAACAATGAGGAAATTCCTCCCACCCCCTTACAGAAAAGTCTTGCAAAAACAGGCAAGCTGCTCGGAATAGGTGCAGTGATTATATGTATCATTATTTTTGCACTCGGAATGATGCAAAAAGTGCCGCCGCTCGATATGTTTATGATTTCGATAAGTCTTGCCGTTGCCGCAATTCCTGAGGGACTTCCTGCCGTTGTGACAATAGTGCTTGCACTCGGCGTCAGAAAAATGGCACTTCACCGTGCAATAGTACGCCGTCTTTCCGCCGTTGAAACTCTCGGCAGTGCGACGGTGATATGTTCCGACAAAACGGGAACTCTCACCCAGAACAGAATGACCGTTGCAAATATTTCAACTTTTGACGGCACTGTATCAGCTCATTCTGACAGCGGAACATTCATACTTTCACTCGCCTCTCTCTGCAACAACAGTATATTATACAAAAAATCAAACGAATACCACGCTGACGGCGACCCTACCGAAACCGCACTCGTTATCGCCGCCGCAAATGCCGACAGACTGAAAAACTCGCTTGATGAACAGTTCAGGCGTATCGGCGAAATCCCCTTTGACTCAAAACGCAAGCGAATGACCACAATTCACCGGCTTTCAACAGGAGGCTGTCGTATTATTACAAAAGGTGCCCCCGATATTCTGCTTTTGCTATGCAGTTTTGTCCACACAGAAAACGGCACAATTCCGATAAGCGACAGCATACGCCGCCGTCTGCTGTCAGAAAACGACTCACTTGCACAAAAGGCAATGCGTGTAATCGCTGTTGCATACAAAGACAGCAATACTGTTCCTCCGCTTGACGAAACCGCTGAAAAAGGACTGATATTCTGCGGCTTTATCGGTATGACAGACCCTCCTCGTCCACAGGCAAAAAATGCCGTGACTCAGTGCAAAAAAGCCGGAATACGCCCCGTAATGATAACCGGCGACCATATTATCACAGCAAAGGCAATAGCGTCACAGCTCGGTATTTTCTCCGAGAAAGACAAAGCAATCACAGGAACCGAACTCGACAAACTCAGTCAGACCGAACTTCAACAACAGATATACAACTATTCGGTTTTTGCCCGTGTTTCACCCGAACACAAGGTACGGATAGTCAAGGCTTTTCAGTCACGGGGTAATGTTGTTGCGATGACGGGCGACGGTGTAAATGATGCTCCTGCCCTCAGCTGTGCAGACATCGGCTGTGCTATGGGTATAGGCGGAACAGATGTCGCAAAAAACGCCGCCGATATGATTCTTACCGACGATAACTTTGCAACAATCGTCGAGGCAGTAGAACAGGGACGAGGAATTTTTGAAAATATACGCAAGACCATACATTTTCTTCTTTCGAGCAATATAGGCGAAATTCTCACCGTACTCTGTGCTTTTTTACTGCGTCTTCCCTCTCCACTGCTTGCAATACAGCTTTTATGGATAAATCTTGTAACTGATTCTCTCCCTGCACTTGCACTCGGCGTTGAACCTCCTGCCCCCGATATAATGGAAAAAAAGCCGTCAGACACCCGTCACAGCATATTTTATGGAGGTATGTCGTTCAACATAATAATTGAGGGGTGTTTTATAGGTACCATTGCATTTCTTGCATTCACGATAGGACGGATATTTTTTGACGGTAGCGGCGACCCTGTTGTAGGGCGTACAATGACCTTTGCCGTACTGAGTTTAAGTCAGCTTGTACATTCTTTCAATCTCCGCAGTGAAAAATCCATCTTTGAAACAGGCATTTTCAGCAATATAAAACTTATCGGTGCATTTATTGTTGGAGTAATTATGCAGGTTACAGTAATTTCCGTTCCTGCACTTTCGTCAATATTCAAAGCCGTACCACTTACGCCATATCAATGGTTTATTACCGTATTGCTGTCAATATCGCCGCTGTTGATTGTCGAAACCGAAAAATTCTTTCAGAACCGCCGCCACTGATTATACACTTAACTGACAATGGGGAAAAAGTACACACATACTTTTTCCCCATAATCTATATCAAGCGGTTTTGGAATTCCTTATCCGCATATTTATATTATATGTATCAATCCTTTGTATGTTACATACAATCGGTTATTCTTGAATTCGTGGGAAATCCGCATTTTGTTATCCTTGAATTCGTGGGAATTATGTATTGCGTTAATCTTGAATTCGTGATAATATATGATTGTATAAATCTTGAATTCGTGTATAAACTCTTTACGGAGGTGTTTCTGTGAAACGAAAAATTTATAATAAGCTAATTGATTGGAAAAACAAAGCAAACGGGAAAAATGCACTTCTTATCGAGGGTGCAAGGCGTGTGGGCAAAAGCTATATTGCCGAAGAATTTGCTAAAAATGAGTACCAATCCTATATTTTAATAGATTTTAACCGGGAAGGCAAACAGCTAAAAGATATTTTTGAAAATTATATCAATGATTTAGATACATTCTTCATGTACTTATCAGCTTATTTCGGAAAAAAACTTTACACAAGAAACTCTCTTATTATTTTTGATGAAGTTCAGATTTTTCCAAGAGCAAGAGCTGCAATTAAATATCTTGTTAAAGATGGACGATATGATTATATAGAAACAGGCTCGCTTGTATCTATAAACAAGAATGTCAAAGATATTGTAATTCCGTCGGAAGAACACAGAATTCAGATGAACCCGCTCGATTTTGAAGAATTTCTGTGGGCTATAGGAAATGATACACTTATGGATTATATCCGTTTTTGCTTTAACGAAATTAAACCCATGACACAGCCAATGCACAGAAAAGCAATGGATTATTTTCGTCAATATCTTATTGTCGGCGGTATGCCACAGGCAGTAAATGAATATGTTGAAAGTCGTGATTTCGACAGAGTTGATTCAATTAAAAGAGATATCCTTAGTCTTTACAGAAATGATATACAAAAACACGCCGACGGAAACGAACTAAAAGCCGAAAGTATTTTTGACGAAATTCCCTCTCAACTACAAAAACACGAAAAGAAATTCACACTTGCTTCGCTTGACAAGAATGCAAGATTCAGAGAATATGAAGATGCAATATTCTGGCTGAAAGACTCGCAGATAGCAAACTTTGCCTTTAACACAACCGAACCAAGCATAGGCTTAAAACTAAATAAAGACAGGACAACAATGAAATGCTATATGGGCGATACAGGTCTTTTGATAAGCCATTCATTTGACGAAAATGGAATTGTGTCAGAAGAAATATACAAGAAAATATTATTTGATAAACTCGAATTCAACAAGGGAATGATTATGGAAAACATAGTTGCTCAGATGCTCGTCGCCTCAGGTCACAAATTATATTTTTATTCAAATTCTTCAAGAACAGATGTTAATGACAGAATGGAAATTGATTTTCTTATATCAAAAAGCAATATAACATCAAAACATAACATATCCCCCATTGAAGTAAAATCAGGTAACCGATATACTTTAACATCTTTATCAAAGTTTATAACAAAATATAAAGAACAACTGAATATTCCGTATGTGCTTCATCCGTCAGATTTAAAGGTTGAAAATGGAATAACCTATCTTCCGTTATATATGACGCCGCTATTATAACTTGTACATCAGCATAAAAAAGAACTATTGGAATCAGTCAGTAAACCTGTTTTGCCACATCAAAATCAACGCAGACACACCTGATATTCAAATCAGATATGTCTGCGTTTTGTTATATATTTTTCTTTTTACTGTTGGAAAATTAGAAAAAATGCTGTATAATAAGACTATTAACTTTTATAAGGAGGACAAACTATGACCGTAAACACACAACATATAGTTACCATTGTTGCCTATATGATAGGCATTAAGAAATCTTTGCTTGAAGATATGTTTTCTGATGATATTGAAAACCTGCATGAACTTTATTCGGACAGGGACGCAACAATTATCCGCAATTTATCAAAAATGCGTACAAGCCTTATGCTTAATTTCAAAAAAACTGATAATGAAATCAAGTATAATATGAAAAATCTCGATAAACTTGATTGGTTTGACAAAGAGGATATAAAACAGCTGTCCGATTATGGAATTAAAATAATCCACAGCAACTATAACGCCCAAAAATATACCGAACTGGTCAACAAGTACATAAACGAAAACATCGGCAACTGTCAAAGGCTGTTTCCTGAATGGGTAAACTGGAATTATATAAAAGACCTGTTCGCTATTCCCGGCTACACTAAGAACGATGTACTCAAAAAAGAATTTGCAAAATATATGGCAAATATTGAATTTTATCCGTTTCAGCAGTATGTTCACTGGAAGCCCAGCGACTGTGGCGGAATACTCTATAATGACAAAAAATTCCTGTCATTCATATATGCACAGCACGGTGATGTTTTCATAGGAAAATCAAAATACATAGACGCTGATGAAACCGTCAAAGAGAGAATATATAACTTTATAAAAGACACAGACCGTGCCGAAATAGTCGTTGACTGCGAAAACTCTGATGTTTACAAGCTTTGCAGCGTCATAACAAGCCTTGACGCTGATGAACTTTCAAAAATTTATAAAATCATTCTGATTGATGATGTCAATACAAACTGCGGCTGGCGGATATTAGAAAAATTTATAAAAATACCTGTTGAATATATCCTCGTTGACAGAGTAAAAGACAACAAAAGTCTTGTTGATATTAAAATGACAGCCTGTGTATGCACGGAACATTACAGAAATAATGTATCATCATTTATTTTGCTTTCAAGCGATTCTGACTATTGGGGACTTATGTCGTCACTGCCTGACGCAAAATTCCTTGTAATGTTTGAATACTCAAAGGTCAGTGAGGCAATAAAGAAAACATTGGCTGAACACGATATTTTTTACTGTGCGATTGATGATTTTTATTCGGGCAGAATTGAAGAATTCAAGAAACTTGTTCTTTTTGATATACTAAAACAATATATTCCGAATATACTTTCACTTAACGGCAGGGAACTTGCCGCCAGAATTTATGAAGAAGCCCGTATCGACGCAGGCGAAAAAGAAATTGACTATTTCTTCAAAAAATACATTCAAACCCTCAAACTCTCAATAGATGACGACGGAAATGTCAGCGTAAAAATCAATACATAAGGCAAAACAGAGCATAACCTCACCGTTATAGGCTATGCTCTGTTGTTTTTTTATAGAAAGCCCCGACTATTTTTACGCAGTCATTTTGGAACATTTTTCAATTTGATAATAATATAAAACAGAAAAAAACAAGACAGAAAACATTCAGCTTTCTGTCTTGTTGCTTTAATATGGCGCGCCAGGAGGGACTCGAACCCCCGACCTACTGGTTCGTAGCCAGTCACTCTATCCAGCTGAGCTACTGGCGCATACGGTCTTTTCAGACTGCCTAATTATAATAACATACATTTATATAAAATGCAAGAGTTATTTTTGAAAAATTTTAATTTTCTCAGTTCTTTTTTGAATTTAATCTTATAATTTTCAATCTTATAAGAAATATAACGCCAAAAATGCCTTTATGTATTATTTCCATTTATTATATTTCCTGCCGCCTTAACGAATTCCAACACATCGTCGGGTGCATTAAAACTGTACAGCAAGCCGTAAGGAATACTGTAATCCCAATTAACAGGGATTGAAACAAGTCCGGGGTGAACATCTTGCCAACATTCTATCGTCAGCAACACCTTGCCTGTTTCCGCACATCTGTTGAATACAGACAAATCATAAAACTGTGGGGTATCTTCAATTTTAATTTGCGGGTGATGCATTTTTAAATCGTTGCGTAAGAAATCATTTACACCGGAATCGCCTTGCTTTACCATCATAAGCGTTTCGCCGTATAAATCTTCAAGATTTATGCGGCTTTTTTGTGCAAGGCGGTGTTCTCTTGATACAGCTATCATTTTTTTGTATCTTCCGAGAGGCAGAAAATTACAGCGTGAAAGCCATGCTTTTGAATCGCAGACACCGATTAAAAAATCAAATTTTTCCCCCAGCTTTTCAATTTCGGAAAGTATGCCCTCGTGGTTATCCTCAAACGGAACAAGGTGCAGTTTGTAATCAGGAAAATATTTGTTTACACGATACCATAAATCCATAAACGGCTTTGCAGGATTAAGCAGAGATGTCCCGACGCAGAAAGTCGTATTATATTTTTGTTCAGCGGCGACAGCACTCGCTATTGATTTTTTTGAATAGTCTATCATAAATTTTGCGTCATTATAGATTATTTTTCCGGCGGAGGTTAATTTTATCCCTGACGGTGTTCGTTCTATAAGTTTTAAATTCAGGTGATTTTCAAGACTGTTCATTTGTTTCATAACGGCTGTCGGTGAAATATAAAGATGTTCAGCCGCTTTGTTAAAACTGCCGTATTCAACAACAGCTATAAATGTGTCAAGCATAGGATTATACATATAATACCCCTAATAAGCATAAACTTTTAGTTAATACTGTAATAACACATCGGATATTCCTTGTCAAGATTTTTTATGACATAATAAATTAAAAAAATATGGCAGACGAGAAATTATTGTGAACATTAAAGAAATGAGGTATCAAGCCATGAAAAATGTATTGATTATTTCGGCAAGTCCGAGAAAAAACGGAAATTCAGATATACTTTGCGACCGTTTTGCTGAGGGTGCGAAAGAAAGCGGCAACAAAGTCGAAAAGGTGTTTCTTGCGTCCAAAAACATAGGCTACTGTCGTGGCTGCGGAGTATGCAACACAACGCACAAATGCGTTCAAAAGGACGATATGGCTGATATACTCGACAAAATGATAAAAGCTGATGTAATAGTTCTGGCAACACCAGTATATTTCTACTCAATGAACGGACAGATGAAAACCTTTATCGACCGCACTGTTCCGGGATATACGGAAATAAGCAACAAGGATTTTTACTTTATAATGACGGCGGCAGATACCGAAAAATCCAATCTTGAACGCACGGTTGAGGCTTTCAGAGGATTTACCGAAGATTGTCTTGACAATGCAAGGGAATGTGGAATTATTTATGGCGTAGGTGCATGGCAAATCGGTGAAATAAAAAACACTCCGTCTTATGACGACGCTTATCAAATGGGTAAAAATGTATAGGAGGATAATTCTATGAAAAAAATCGTATCATTGTTTATGCTTGCCTGTTTACTGTCAGGACTGACCGGCTGTGCAAACACAACAAACAACAGTAAAACAGACGCTGACAGCAACAGCAACGCCACTTCTTCAAATGTAAACAGCACAAATCAAAAGTCAGAAAGCTCAGAAACAGAAAGTTTGGAAACAGAAAGTTCAGAAACAGAAAAATCCGAAAACCCCGAAAACGCTTTGGGAAATGTTCTTGTGGTTTATTACTCTGCAACAGGAAATACAGAACAAGCCGCAAAATACATTGCCGATTACACCAACGCAGATATATTTGAGATAATCCCCGCACAAGAATATACTGATGAGGATTTAGACTGGACAAATGCTGATTCAAGGGTATCGGTCGAACACAATAATCCCGACAAAAGAAACATTGAGCTTGTACAGACTACACCCGATGATTTTGAAAAATATGATACAGTATTTATCGGATACCCGATATGGTGGGCTATCGCCGCATGGCCTGTTGATAATTTTGTAAAAGAAAATGACTTTACGGGCAAAACCGTAATCCCGTTTTGTACATCTGCGTCATCTGATATAGGAGAAAGCGGAAAACTGCTTGAAGAAATGGCAAAAACAGGAGAATGGCAAGACGGCAAAAGATTTTCCGGAAGTTTTTCGCAAGACGAAATAATCACATGGCTTGACAGCTTAAATAATTAAAAAGGAGAACGAACTATGGAATATGTAACATTATCAAACGGTGTAAAAATGCCCATTTTAGGCTACGGCGTATATCAGGTTTCCAAAGAAGAATGTGAACGCTGTGTTCTTGATGCTTTAAAAGTCGGATACAGACATATTGATACTGCACAGTCGTATTTTAACGAGGAAGAAGTCGGCTTTGCAATAAAGAAATCCGGTATTCCGAGAGAAGAAATTTTCCTTACAACAAAAGTATGGATTGAACATTACGGCTATGAACAGGCTAAAAATTCTGTAATTGAGTCACTTCGCAAATTACAGACGGACTATCTTGACCTTGTACTGCTTCATCAGCCTTTTTCGGACACATATGGTGCTTGGAGAGCATTGGAGGAACTCTATGACGAGGGCAAAATCCGTGCCATAGGAATTTCAAATTTTTATGTTGACCGTATGATTGACTTTGCGTCATTCAACCGCATTAAGCCTATGGTAACACAAATGGAAACACATATTTTTAATCAGCAGAAAGAATTGAAAAAATGGGCAGACAAATATGATATTCGCCTTGAAGCGTGGGCACCTTTTGGCGAGGGCAGAAAAAACACCTTTAACAATCCTGTAATCAGGCAGATTGGCGAAAAATATGGAAAAACATCAGCACAGATTATGCTCCGCTGGAATATTCAGCGTGGAATTATTGTAATCCCAAAATCAACTCACATTGAGCGTATGCAGGAAAACTTTGATGTATTTGACTTTGAACTGTCACAGCAGGATATGGATACTATTGCCACCCTTGATCAAAACGAAAGCTCTTTCTTTTCTCACCAGAACCCTGCCCGTGTCGAGTGGTTTGTCGGTATGATTGACGAACGCAGGAGAAATCACGGCAAAAACGAAAAGAAAGATTGGTAACGCTGTCTTTTTACAAAATATTACAAAAATTGCCGCCTGAATGTTATTTTCAGACGGCAATTTTTGTATCATTTATAGTTTATATTTTTGCTTTTTTGGCGTATCTTTTGTAATCGGCGTTCCATTTTTTTGCAAGTTCTTTATTACTGCGGTGATCTTCAAGGAAATCATAGTGTTCTTTCAGATACTGTCCCAGATGTGCCGCTATCTTTCTTGCACCTCTTGTATTAAGATGATTGCCATTATCTCTTGTATCCGTCTGCCAGTCTATGCCGTACTGACTTCTGTTTATTTCATAATCAATAAACGGTATTCCTTTGCTGTCGGCATATTGCTGTACGGCATTATGCTTTTCATACTTCCATGATGTTGCTGACGGAATCTGAACAAACAAAACCTTAATATCATTGTCCTCACAGATTTTTACAAACTGGTCAAGAAAAGTTCTCACAGTAAATGATATTGGTTTTATGTTGTCAGTCTTAATCATATATTCTTCTTTTTCGCATGGTTTTACAGCATTACTTGTAAACTGTCCTTTTGTATATGACTGCCATTTATATTCAGGCTGTCTGAACATTTCCTGAACACTTGCATCTTTCCATCTGTCGTGATAGCGGAGTACAGGCAATACTCCCTGTGCGGCATAATCAAGTGTATCAGTGAGTTCCTCTTTTCTGCTGCCGTATGTAAAAATCATATCCGTTTCAAGAATTACAAGTTTTGGTTTATGAAATTGCAGTACTTCATTAAGAACATTTATCGCTTCTGACATTCTCTGACGACCCTCACCGCTTACATAAGAAGTAATACCGTAATTATGCCAGAGTTCAAGCGGCGAAAATCCCGAATAAGCATCACTGTTGCCGATAATGGCAACATCAATACTGTTAGTCGGTTCAGCATAAAAGCCTCTTGCGTTGGGGTTCATAACACCGTCTTTTTTTGCGTTTCCCTTAGGCATCACCATATAGCCCGAACCTACAAGCAGCAATACAAGTATAAGGAAAAACGCTGTTGCTCTTATGAACTTTTTAGTATATAATCTTACTTTTTCCATAATATCTCCTAAAACTGTGCATAGATAGACGCAACCTGAGCATAGTTATCGCCGTATGCACCAAAGATAACTATAACCATGATAAGACCTATCATAACAGGCCATTTGATGAGTATCCTTGAATTTGCAACGGCTACTTTAAGGTCACAGCCTTTCTCCTTGATACTTGCAACAATAAGCATTGCAACAACGCCGAGTATAAGTATTACAAAATCAGGACCGTCTGTTCCGAGCGTGAATATACTTCCGCTTGTTATATCACTGAGTGAGAACGAATTGAAAAGCTGACAGAACATTCTGCCGAAATCATTCAGATCATTTACCCTGAACAGCATCATACCGATATTTACAAGTATAAATGTACGGAAAACCCTGAACGCAGAAAAATACTTTCCGTTGCGGTTGATATGTGTTTTGTCAAAGAATTTGAGAAACAGCGGCTCAAACAACATTCCGAGCAGCATAATGAAATAGTAATACAAGCCGTAAACTACATATTTCCAGCTTGCACCATGCCACAGACCTGTTCCGAACCATACAACAAGCAAAGCTGCCGCTGACGGAATAAGACTTCCGAAAAATCTGTTGAGTTTGTTCTGTGCTTTTTTGCTGAGTTTCATAAACGGTGCTGACAGCGACACAGGATAGAAAACATAGTCCTTGAACCATGAACCGAGTGTGATATGCCATCTCCGCCAGAATTCATTGACGGACTTTGAGAAGAACGGCTGTCTGAAATTAACTGCAAGGTCAATGCCGAATATCTTTGCACAGCCGGTCATAATATCAATACAGCCCGAAAAATCCGTATAAAGCTGTAATGTATATGCCATAATTGCAACGGCTACCGTCAGACCGCCGTATGAAGTATAATCATTGAAAACCGTATTTGCAACAAACGACGCACGGTCTGAAATAACAAGTTTTTTGAAGAAACCCCAGAGTATAAGCGTAACGCCGGCAGTAAAGTTTTCGTTTGAATACTTGTGTCCCGTTACAAGCTGTGGAGCAAGCTGGTCGTATCTTCCGATAGGACCTTCCGTCATCTGCGGGAAAAAGCTGAGAAACAGTGCCAGTTTTGCGGCGTTTGTTTCGGGCTTGCATCTTCCACGGTAAACATCAACAACATAACCTATTGCTTGAAGTGTATAATACGAGATACCAAGCGGCAATGCTATGCTTATAAGCGGAATTACATCGTGCAGATTGAACATTGAAAGGAACAAGTTGCCCTGTTCCGCAAAAAAGTTGAAATATTTAAGAAAAAGAAGAATACCTAAATTTATTACAACAGCTATTGCAACAACGCCTTTTTTCTTTTTCGTAACTGATGCTTTAAGCACCTTTTTTTCGTCTTTGGATAAATCTTTTTTTGCAATATTGAATTTATCCTGAATTTTCCCAAGATGAATACCGCAAAAATAGATTGAAACTGTCGTTGCAAGAAGAAAAGCAGTCAGAAATCCATTCATAAACATATAGAATGCATAACTGCCTGCTAAAAGTACAAGCCATCTGTGCTTTACGGGAACGATTAAGTAAAGCAGATACACGACACCAACAAACCCAAAGAAATACAGGTATGATGTATATGTCAAGCCTTACTTCCTCCTTAGTCCTCTAACTTCTGAATGAGTGCATAGATTGTTTCGGCTGATTTAAAGTTTTCGGGAACAAGGTCAATAGGTGTGATTTCAACATCAAACTCGTCGCTGATTTTTGCAACAAGAGTTATAATGCTGAGTGAGTCAAGTATGCCTGATTCTATAAGGTTATCTTCCTTTGTAAAATCAACGCCCGGTTTAACTTCTTCAAGAATTTTAAGTAAATCTTCCATTCCATTTTCCTCCGTTATAATGTTTTATAATTGTTTTTAAGCCATACACGGTCTATTTTGCCGTTGCTGTTGTATGGCATTGACGGTATTTTAATAATCTCCGACGGCATCATATATTCGGGAACACGCTTTTTAAGGCTTTCAAGAACAGTGTCCTTGTCAGTTGTTCCCTGATATATCAGTATGATTTTGTCAGAATTCACATCATACAGACACGCATTCACCTGTACTCCGTCGGTAACGCCGGCAGCCGCCTCAATTTCACCGAGTTCAATACGGTAACCCATATGCTTTATCTGAAAATCTTTTCGGCCGCAGTAAATCAGTTCTCCGTATTCGTTGTACTTTACAATATCGCCTGTCTTATACACCGTTTCGGGATAAGCACTGTTGAGCGGATTCTGAACAAATACGGCGTTTGTTTTTTCGGGATTGTTGTAATATCCTGCGGCAAGGAATGAACCTCTTACATAAAGTTCGCCCTCCTCGTCGGGTTTACACTCTTTTCCCTCGTCGTTTACAACCATAACATCGCAGTTGTTACAGGCATTTCCGATAGGCAGTGACTCGCCGTCCTCAAACTTGCGGTTTACAACATAGTATGTACATATATCGGTAGTTTCGGTAGGACCGAAAAGATTTGCATAAAATATATCAGGAAAATACGAAATCCAGTAGTTAAGCTGTTTTGTCGGCATAACCTCGCCTGCAAAAAGCACTTTTTTAAGATATTCAGGCTTTGTATATTTAAAGAGATTAAGATTTGCGACAATGCACAGTGCCGACGGAACCCAGTAAACAGTATTTACCTTGTGATTATTCATAAATTCTATGAGTTTTACAGGGAAAGAAAAATACTGCTTAGGAATAATAACAAGTTCTGCACCAGTTCTTATCGTGCTGAATACATCAGTAACCGACATACTGAAATAGAACGGTGTCTGACTGCCGAAAACGGTTTCAGAATTTATATCAAAGGTTTCGACAACCCATTCACTGTAAGCAATTACATTCTTATGGCTGATTACCGTACCCTTAGGCACCCCTGTTGAACCTGATGTAAAAAGACAGTACAGCGGGTCGGTGTCAATCATTTTATCCCTTACGGCTTTCAGTTTTTCCTTGTCAACCGGTGTTTCTGCAATTTCGTCACATATAAACACACTGCCCTCAAAGCCTGTTTTATTTATGTTGTCGGCAAGCTCCTTTTCAGTTATAACGGCAACGGGATTTACAACCCCAAAGGTCGATTTTATTCTTTCAAGCGGCATTTTTGAGTCAACGACAATATAAAAATTTCCGCTGTATGCAACGCCGAACATACTTTCAGCACAGGCAACGCTTTTGTTCATATAAATTGCAACAGGTGCATTTCTTTTATTGAGAGATGTCAGTGCCGTACCGATTTGCTGTGCCTTTTGTGTAAAGGTTTTGTAATCGGCAGAAGTTTTTTCGTCAGTAAAGGCAGGCTTGTCGGGATAACGCTCGGCAGTCTGTTCAAGAAATTCTGTTATACTCTTCATAATTCTCCTTTTTAATCTGTCAAAAAATATATGTCTGCAATAACTCGGCTTTATAAAGTAAAATATTTTTTACTTTTTTTATACTCACTTTGTACATTATAGCAAAAACTCGGGCAATTTCAATAGGTAAAATGCCAAAAGCAAGCATAGTCATCATAATTATTACGGCAATAATAGCCATATTTTTGTTTGTCTGAACATTTGCCTCGTGTACTATCAGTTATAGTACAGTTATACAACATACACACACCGTCTGTCAATACCTTTTTACAAAATAAAAAATTCTTCGGCTCACAACTTTTTATAATATCATCTATTTGTATCATAATCGTATCAGAATATAAATTTTTGATGTATTCTGTCGGCTTTCAGCAAAAAATTAAACGGCAAAATCAAAGTTCTGCCGTTTTCTGTTCTTATGATTTTAACTTTTTGTAAATAGAGAGTGCAAGAAAAATATTGCCCTTTGCTTTAATCTGACCGCTTGCAAATGCCTTGAACGGATCTATCTGTCCTTTACATATACTTTCAAAGGTATTGTTTGAAACAGTTACAACAATATTTGCCTTGTTGTGCTTTACAGGTTCAATATGTTTTTCGCCGTTTATATACGCAAAATATATATATCCGCTTTCTGAGGGGTTCTGTTTATCTTCGATACAAAGCATACACGAAAAGTCGGTATCAACATTCGACAAATTCGTTGTATTAAACCTGCTTTCAACAATATCATAACATTCTTTAAAAGTCATTTTTAAAGCTTCCTTTCGTCTGCATTTTTGAAATTTTTTCAGCCCTGAAATTTCATTACATGATTTTTTATTGCCTCAAAGGTTTTATCACTGATGACATGTTCCATTTTGCAGGCGTCATTTACGGCGGTTTCACTGTCAACTCCTAAGCGTACCAAAAGGTCGGTAAGCATTGTGTGGCGTTCATAGATTTTGTTTGCAACCTCAGCACCTGCGTCTGTCAGTGTAATAAATCCGTCAGCGTCAACGGAAATATATCCCCCGTTTCTGAGAAGTCCGACAGCACGGCTTACGCTTGGTTTGGAAAATCCCATATATTCGGCAATATCTATTGAGCGGACTGTGCCTTTTTCGTTTGACAAAATCAGTATTGTTTCAAGATACATTTCTCCGGATTCCTGCAAATGCATAGTCACCCTCCTTCAACGGCATTTTATTTGTTCGCTTATTGTTTATCTTATGTGTACAAGCTGACGGCTGTCACAATAATTACGCATTACGAATTACGCATTACGCATTATTTTAAAGTCAGTTCTTGCTGAAATCAGTGAGAACAAGACCTTTGTTGTGTTCGGTCGCCCAGTTGATGTTCCATTCGCTCGAAAACAGAAGAAGATGTTTGCCTTTGAGATCCTGTATTCTCTTTGTATCAGATGTAAGATTGAGAGTTTTTGGGTCAATGTCATCATTTTCAATCCAGCGTATAAGTTCATACGGCATATTTTCAAGAACAATATCGACATTATATTCGTTTTTCAGTCTGTATTCGAGGACTTCAAACTGCAAGACGCCGACAACGCCGACAATAACTTCTTCCATACCGCCGCCGAGAGTCTGGAATATCTGAATTGCACCCTCTTGTGCAATCTGAGTGATACCCTTGACGAACTGCTTTCTTTTCATAGTATCTTTGAGGCGTACCATCGCAAAATGCTCGGGTGCAAAGGTCGGAATACCCTCAAACTTAACTTTCTTTGACGGTGAACAAACAGTGTCGCCTATCGAGAAAATTCCGGGGTCAAATACACCGATAATATCTCCTGCGTATGCCTCGCTTATAACCTCTCTGTCCTGTGCCATAAGCTGCTGAGGCTGAGAAAGACGCATTTTTTTGTTTCCCTGAACATGATAGACTTCCATCGCCTTGTCATATTTTCCCGAACATATACGCATAAACGCTATACGGTCACGGTGTGCCTTATTCATATTCGCCTGAATTTTGAACACAAATGCAGAAAAACTATCGTCAAACGGGTCAACTTCACCGTCAACGGTTTTTCGTGGCAGAGGCGGTGTCGTCATTTTCAGGAATTCAGCAAGGAACGGTTCAACGCCGAAATTCGTGAGTGCCGAACCAAAAAATACTGGTGTAAGATTGCCCTTGTGTACTTCGTCAATATCAAGGCTGTCGCCTGCACCTTCAAGCAGTTCAATATCGTCAAGAAGTGTCTGTGCAAGTGTTTCGCCGAGTCTGTCTTTGAGATTGGGGTCGGTTACTTTGAGCTCGTCCATTTCAACCTCACGCTGACCGTTGTTTGCGGTGAACGCAAGAATTTCCTTGCTTGCAAAGTCATAAACTCCCTTGAAATCCCTGCCACAGCCGATAGGCCAGTTCATAGGACAGGTGTGTATTCCGAGAACCTCCTCAATGTCTTCAAGCAGTTCGTATGGACTTTTTGCCTCTCTGTCCATTTTATTGATGAATGTAAAAATCGGGATATGACGCATAACGCATACCTTGAACAGCTTTCGTGTCTGTGCCTCAACACCCTTTGACGCATCAATTACCATTACTGCGGAATCCGCCGCCATAAGCGTTCTGTAAGTATCCTCAGAAAAGTCCTGATGTCCGGGGGTATCAATAATATTTATGCAGTAGCCGTTATAGTTGAACTGCATAACCGATGAAGTAACAGAAATACCTCTCTGTTTTTCTATCTCCATCCAGTCGGAAACAGCGTGTTTATCAGTCTTTTTACCCTTTACCGAACCTGCAAGCTGAATTGTTCCGGTATAAAGCAGAAGCTTTTCGGTCAGTGTTGTTTTTCCTGCGTCAGGGTGCGAAATTATCGCAAATGTTCTTCTTTTTTCTATTAACTCTCTATTAGTAGGCAACTTTCTTCCTCCAAGAATATAACTTTGTTGTGAACGATGCTTTCTTTCCGCCGCAGTAGGCGGCGGAAAGAAAGCAATTTAATATTTATTTTAAACTAAACTCAGCCAATAATCAAGAAAATTATTTGAGTGCCTTTTTAAAGCAGTCAACAACATACTGTGCCTGTTCGTCGGTCAGCTTTGAATAAAGCGGTAATGTAATTTCGTTTTTGTACATATTATAGGCATTCGGAAAATCGTTTATATCAAATCCCATACGCTTATATGCACTAAGCATAGGCAAAGGTTTGTAGTGTACATTCGTTGCAACACCGTATGCCGCCATTTTCTCAATCACGCTGTTTCTGTATTCTTCGTCCTGCCACAGCAGCTTTACAAGATAAAGATGTCCGCTTGAACTGATTTTTTCCTTTTCAGAATAATGCTGTAACACCGACACACTCTGGTCGGCAAGTTCTTTGTTATAAAATTCAATAATCTGACGGCGGCGTTTGAGCATTGACGGGTATCTTTTGAGCTGAGCAATTCCGATTGACGCCATAATGTCGGTCATATTGCACTTGAAATACGGTCCTATTATGTCATATTCCCAGGCACCGAGTTTTGTTTTGGCGAGAGCGTCCTTTGACTGTCCGTGAAGTGAAAGCAGCATATAGTTTTTGTAAAGCTCGTCGCTGTCAAGTTCGGAATGATTACGCCATGTAATTGCACCACCCTCAGCGGTTGTAAGGTTTTTTACTGCGTGAAATGAAAACGCCGTAAAATCCGCAAGCGAACCGCTCATAATACAGTTACGCTTTGCACCCAGTGAATGTGAACCGTCAGCAAGAACTATAACTCTGCCGAAAACTTCCTGCAACGGACTTGCCGCACGAAACAGTGAGCGTTTACTGCGTACAATCTCAAAAATCCTGTCATAATCGCACGGCACACCGCCGACATCAACAGGAATAATAACCTTTGTTCTCTCGTTTATAAGGTCAGGAAGGCGGTCATAGTCCATCTGTATTGAATTTTTTGCACAGTCAATCATTACAGGTGTTGCACCGACATGACATATTACGCTTGCTGAGGCTGTATATGTATAGGCAGGAACAATAACCTCGTCGCCTCTTTTTACGCCGAGTATTCTCAGTGTCATTTCAAGTGCCGCCGTTGCCGAGTTAAAGCACACTGTCTTTTCACTCATACAAAAATTCGTCAGCATATTTTCAAACTTTTTTGTTTTCGGTCCTGTTGTAATCCAGCCGCTTTTCAGCGTATTTACAACCTCGTTTATTTCATCTTCGCCAATATCAGGCGGAGAAAACGGAATATTCATAAATTTTCTTCCCCCTTAAAATCAGTATTTATCTCAGCGTATAAACTGACGGCTCACACAAATAATTACGAATTATGCATTACGAATTACGAATTATTTAACT
Organism: Acutalibacteraceae bacterium; assembly: GCA_051894195.1. GTDB lineage: Bacteria > Bacillota > Clostridia > Oscillospirales > Acutalibacteraceae > UBA1213. The sequence goes on along the minus strand of JBJFIB010000195.1, from coordinate 941 downwards.
CCGTTCTGAATTTTTGCCGCCATAAGAGTGTTTTTCATAAGCATTGCAATAGTCATAGGACCTACGCCACCCGGAACAGGTGTGATGTATGACGCAAGAGGTTCAACCTCATTGAAGTCAACATCTCCGCAGAGTTTTCCGTTTTCATCTCTGTCCATTCCGACATCAATTACAACAGCACCCTCTTTTACCATATCAGCCTTTACAAACTTAGGCTTTCCGACAGCGGCAACAAGAATATCGGCACTGCGGCATATTTCTTTAAGATTTTTTGTGCGGCTGTGGCATATTGTAACGGTGCCGTTTTCGTGCAGTAAAAGCATTGACATCGGCTTGCCGACAATGTTACTGCGACCGATTACAACGCAGTTTTTGCCGTTTACATCTATGTTTGCCGAATGTATCAGTTCCATAACGCCCGAAGGTGTACAGGGCAGGAAATGATAATCGCCTATCATAATTCTTCCCACATTTGACGGGTGAAAAGCGTCAACATCTTTCAGCGGCGAAATTGCATTTATTACAGCCTTTTCGTCAAGATGTTTCGGCAGTGGCAACTGACAGAGAATACCGTTGATTTCCTTTTTGTTGTTCAGCTTTTCGATAAGTTCAAGCAGTTCCTCCTGAGTTGTCTGTTCAGGCAGTGCATATTCCTCAGACAAGAATCCGACATCAGCACACGCTTTTTTCTTGTTATTCACATAAACTCTTGACGCAGGGTCATCACCTACGATAATTACCGCAAGACCGGGAGTAATACCCTGTTTCTTTAATGTTTCACATTCTGCTCTTACATCTGCACGAACCTGTGCCGATACTTCTTTTCCGCTTATAATCTTTGCCATTGAAAACCACTCCTTGTAATTATTATTTGAAGTATTATACATTGGGGCTTTGCCCCATACGCACTAACCTAATGACAAATTACACATTTGCAAACG
>JBJFIB010000194.1:6889-30960 GCA_051894195.1 Acutalibacteraceae bacterium | reverse complement strand
AATATGAAGGTAAGTGCTCTTTCCGACGAGGACTTGTACACAGAAATCAAGGACACTCTGGAAAGTATTAACAATTCAAAGTTATACTATGATAAGAACTCAGGAAAATTTTATATCAGGGCAATAAAACATCAAAACACAACCGATCTTGGTATTTTGTATAATATATGGCTTTATGAACTAAACGATAAAGGTATAGCCAAAGAAACAAACAGGCTGACATATGGTACTTATCTTGGAAAAGGAGCATATGTTAATGGTAAGAATACTTTTAATTACTATATCAATTTCAACGATTGCAGTATTGATGAGTTCTACAAGCAGTACAAATCATTTGATGATAAGTACACTGAAATTGATGCTGAACAGGGTATGTCAGAACTTGACCTTAAAAATGATGAAACCACAGTTAGTACAGACTATTCCTATGTATCGAATATAACCCTTGATATTGGCGGTTCACAAAAATTACTGCCGAAAGTAATACTTAACGAAAAGGACAACCTTAAAATAACATGGTCAAGTTCAGACAATAAAGTTGCAACTGTTGACAACGACGGCAATGTTACCGCAAAAAATAGCGGCAGTTGTACAGTTTCCGCAAAACTTGAAGGTCTTGACGAAAGCATAGCGGAATATACTATCAGAGTCAGAACTAATGATGAAATCTTAAAAACCGCCGCAATGCAATTTGCAAAAGAAAAATACAAAGAGTATGCACTTGCTGATATAGATGATGACGGTGAAAAAGAACTTGTTCTTAAAGGTCAAGTTGCAGATTCATCAGATGATGGACTTATTGTTTATGAGTATCAAAATGGAAATTTTGATAAGGCAGATACTTATTTTATTCAAACTAGTTTAACATGGTTCACAAAAGTTAAAATATATAAAAACAAACTTTATGTGATAGTAATGGGAGGTTATTCGCAATACGGTGATGGATATTATCATGAAAATATATATGAATACAAAGAAAATAAGTTTACTGAAACTAAAAATTTGAATTGGAGCGGAGTATTAAAGGGGATTCAGCCATTGTCAGAAGAAGAAACACAGGAATGGATAGACAGTAATCGTTTTAATAAAACGGTTTCAGAAGTATTAGCACAAAATTCATGGAAAATTAACGATAAAGATGTAACACCTGATGAACTGGAAAAAGAAGTTAATAAATACGAAAATTATCCCGACTTAATATTCACACCGTACAATGTTCAACCAAGCGACTACATATTTTTTGACAGTGATGTAAGATGTCTTACGGAAAATGAGGTTAAAAAACTTGACAGCAAAGACATAGAATACGCTATAAACGAAATCTATGCAAGACACGGTTACATATTCAAAGATGAAGAACTCAGCAATTATTTCAACAACAAATCATGGTATAGTGGAAATGTTGAAGATATAAATTCAATACAATTCAATTCATACGAAGAACAAAACATTGAATTGCTTAACAAATACAGATAATAAAACTTTTTAAAATTTTTTGAACCTTTGGCATTTTCATCTGTCTATATAATCGGGAAGTAAATATAATATATTTATTGCTCCATATTATTAACAGGAGGTAACGACAATGTTTTGTGGAAAAAGTCCGCCTTACCGTACAGCACCCTTATGCTGACAATAAATCAGCATATACAACTGCCCCCGGTGCCGTTGTACCATTCATTTCAGAATGTCATAAAGCCAATAAAATAATCTTGTAAAAATAATCTTGTGTGTGCCGTTCTGAAAATACGAAAAGAAAGCGAAAACACCTTCAACAGTCCTCAGAAGGTGTTTTCGCTTTTGCTTGTTAATAACAAAGGGCAGTGACCGAGTTTTCTCAGCCACTGCCCTTCTCTTTTCAGCTATCTGATCACCGGTTAAATTTTTTTGATGTAGCTGAATCTAACCCTCCTAATAATATAGACAGCTAAAAAGAGAAAAGGTTCATTTTTTTGTGAAATTTATTTTATTATTTCAAATTTTATATTCCGTTGCTTTGCATATAATTCAGCACACGAACCCTCTGTGCCGCAAACGGTAATGTTATTGTTGAATGCAAAGTCATCGATAATTTTTACACTGTCAGGTATAACCAGTTTTTCCAGATGCTCCGTTTCAGCAAATGCCCCACCACCGATTTTTATAACGCCGTCAGGAATAGTGTAGGTAGTTTCGGTTTTTTCTGACGGATATTCCGCTATCATTGTTTTATTGTATGCGAACATTACTCCGTCTTCATATTCATAAATTTTTGAACTGTCCATACCTTTAACTAAATCCTTTTCTTTGTCCGTAAGATCAATATAATTATTAACAGGTATTTGTTCGCCGCCAAATATGTACTCACTTATATCCGTAACGCTGTCAGGAATTTCAAGTTTCTTTAAACTGTTACAACCTAAAAATGCACATTCGCCTATACTTGCAGTACAGCCCGGAAGAATGATTATATTTTTGATACTGTAACAGCCGTCAAAAGCATATTTGCCTATACTCTGTACACTGCCCGAAATTGTTATATCCGTTAATTCTTTACAACCGGCAAAAGCACAATCGGATATTTTCTTGACGCCTTGCGGTATATTTATAGCCGTCAGGTATGAACATTCAAAGAACATACGATCGCCTATCGTTTCAGTATTTTTTGAAAGAATTACATTTCTCAGCGAGCCACAGCAGTAAAAGATTTTGTCGCCCATACTTGTAACAGTATCAGGTATTTTTATGTTTTTCAGGGCTGAACATTTATAGAATACTCTGTCACCTATGCTTGTAACTCCGTTAGGTATATTTATATTATGAATACTTCTGCATCCGTTAAAAGCATCATTACCTATACTTATCAGACCATCCGGCAATTTTATACTGCCAAGATTTTTAAAATTGTAAAAAGCCTTGTCGCCTATCTTTGTTACCGTATCAGGTAAGGTCATGGATACTGTCTTAATATCCATTTCATTTTTATCATATTCAATCGGGATATATGATACAACTTCGGTTTCGTTCTTTGTAAGAATAAAACCGTTACGAACCACATAATTATCATCAATAAAATACATTTTCTTTGTGTTTGAATTATCTTCGGAATCCGATTCATCAGGTGCAGTGAAATTACCGTTTGAATATTGAATATTATCAGGCTTTGTAACTTTTATTGAACCACAATTTTCAAAAGCCTTGTCACCTATAATCTTAACACTGTCCGGAATTACTATTTCCGCAAGTGATTTACAGCCAGAGAAAACTCTGTTGCCTATTCTTGTAACGGTATCAGGAATTTTAACGCTTGCAAGAGATTCACACTCATAGAATGTTCCGTCATATATGTTCGTAACTCCATAAGGAATGATTATATTTTTAAGAGATTTACATTCGGCAAACGCACGGTCACCTATGACTGTTTTGTTGTCGGATAATTTAATGCTGGTAAGGTTTACACACTTAGCAAATGCACCATATCCTATGCTTGTTACACTGTCGGATATTGTTATACTGTAAAGACCCGAACATTCATAAAAAGCACGCTTACCGATTTTTGTAACACTGTCCGGTATGGTTATATCGTTCAGACTGCTGCATTGATAAAAAGCATCGTTATCTATTTTTGTAATACCGTCTGACATTTTTACAGAGCAAAGATTGCTGCATTTATAGAACATACTGCTTTCTATTGCTTTGAGGTTTTCCGGAAGTATTATATTGGTAAGAGATGAACAGTCGTAGAACGCACTGTCGCCTATATATGTAACGCTGTCCGGAATGGTGATATATTTCAAGGATTTACACTCATAGAATGCTCTGCTGCCTATGCGTTTAACACCATCTGAAATTGTTACACTCACAAGATTCGGACATTCTCTGAATGCATCTGCTCCTATATTCTCAACGCTGTCAGGAATAACTATATTTTCTAATTTGCTGCCATAGAATGCCTTATCCCATATTTTCACAACCGTGTCCGGAACGGTATAATCAGAATTTTTTGACGAAGAATAGGATACAAGTTCAGTTTTATCCTTTGTGAAAACAACACCGTTTTCGTTTATATATTCTCCGCTGTCAGAGCCGGTATCAATATTATCAAATGATACTCCATTTAAGTACTCAACTATTTTTTCAGCTGACGAACCCGGTCTGCCGTAAACATATTTAACAGCACAGCTGCCACTGAAAATACTGGAATCAATATTCTTTACATTTTCCGGAATACATATTTCATCAAGACTGCTGCAATCACTGAACACATTACTGCCTATGCTGACAACACTGTCCGGTATTGTAACGCTTTTAAGCGATATGCAGTCCGAAAAAACATTGTCGCCTATCTCAGTAAGCCCCGACGGAAGTCCGACATTTTCAAGTGATGAACAGCTGCTGAGTAAACCATCAGAAAGACTTTTTATATTATCAGGAAAAATAATATCCGTCATTAACCGACAGTTACTGAACGCATTACTGTCAAGAAACATTATTAAACTTCCCGACAAATCAATGCTTTTTATACCGCTGTTTTTGAATGCTGCCGAACCTATACTCATCACTCCATAAGGCAGTGCACTTATATCAAAGGCGGTGCAGTTTTCAAATGCACTGCTGTCGATTTCGGTAAGGTTTCCGGAAAGATTGATATTTTTGAGTGACAGACAATTCTTAAAGGCATTACTTCCTATCGAATAAACATTATCACCCATAGTTACGGTTTCAAGAGATGAACAACCGTAAAATGCGTTGCCTGGAATTTCCGTTACCGACTGAGGTATGCTTATTTCTTTGAGATTTGTACAGCCACGGAACAATCCCGTTGAAATTGATGTTACCGTGTCAGGAATTTTTACCGAATTGAATGTGTTATTGCCGCTGAACACATTACTGAATATTTTTGTTACGGGAACACCATCTGCTTTATCAGGAATTGTCAGGACAGAATTGCTGCTTTCATCTGTACTTGCCGATTTCGACTGTACGGGATTGTATGAAATCAAAGTTGCTGTATTATTCTTGTCATAAATTCTGAATGTAAATCCGTCGTCTGTTGTTATGTCATAATAGCTTGTGTTGTCTATGACAGCATTTGACGGTTCTTTATCAACATATACGGTGCTGGTATCGTATATTGTGCTTGTATCATATACCGTGCTTGTGTCGTATATTGTACTTGTGTCATATACCGTATTTGTTTCGATTATCGGCTTTTCTATTGTTTCATACACAGTGCTTGTCTGAGTCTGATATAAAGTAAGCGGGTCGTTTTCTTTATATACTGTACTCACATCGTGTATTGTCCGTACTTCTTCCTGAGTCACAGTCGATACTTCTGTTTTAACGACTTCACTTGTCTGAACAGGATTACCGTCTGCCATTGTCTGTGGAATAACTACTCCGATACCTATGCCTACACACATCGCAACCACTGCTACCGATGTTGTGACTGAAACTTTACTGCTGACGGTATGACTTACCGTATTTGCAACGCTTGTACTGACGCTTGTAGATACTCTGTTTACGGTTGCATTTCCTATCACCGAAGCCGAAATTCCGTTCGCTGAATTCACGGTAATTTGCACAGCCGACGAAATCGAATCCGGCACACTGACTTTTCCGGAAAGCTGAATAAGAGCCTCTCTGAGTACCGACAGAATATCGCCGCTGTAAAGCTTGATACCCTGCTTTTCATACATCAATACACTTTTCCGTACTTGTTCACGGGCATAATTCATACGGCTTTTGACTGTACCAATACTGCATCCGAGCTTTTCGGCAATTTCCTTTATGCTCATATCGCAATAATAGTACATCATTATTGTCATTCTGTGTTTTTCGGAAAGCCCGTCAACAATCTCATCTATTATGCGGAGGGTTTCGTCATTATCAAGTTTTGACTGAGGGAGTAATTCCTTATAATCGTCGTCCTCAGTTGTAACCATATTTTCGATATTTTCTTTTTCGTCGTCCGCTATAAGCTGAGGTTTTTTCTTTTGGAGATAATTTTTGCACTTATTGACGGCTATTGTCTGTAACCAGCTTTCAAAGGCATCAGGATTTTCAAGTGTATGGATTTTTTCAATCATTGCACAGAAAGTATCCTGTGCAATATCCTCTGCGTCCTCCTGCCCCGGAAGCATTTTCAGACAAAGAAAATATATCCTTTTGCTGTATGTTTCATACAGTTGATTCAAGGCGGCTGTATCACCTTTTTGGGCCATATAGACTATTTCTTTCAATTCCATAAGTTTTCACCACTCCCCAAATTCTGTTAATATAATCATAATTCTTTTCACATAATATGTCAACGAAAAACTTGACAACAGATCATAAATACTGTAAAAATTTGTTGGATAAAAACAGTGAAAATATACAAATATTTAAACTACAAAAACAGTGGCTGATTTTATCAACCACTGTTTTTCGGCTTTTTCATAATAGAATTAGTTTTTGATAAAGCCGAATTTACTTTGGTCTGTTTATTAGACAAGTAAAAACGGCAAAGGTTCATTTTTTCGTATAATTTTTTTATTTACACTCTATGGCACAACTTTATTTACAGCTTATCAACTATATACAGTATTTCAGACGGTGTTTTCAGAATATCAAAACTGTAATTATTCATATCACTCGGTTTATATCCAAAACCATAGCTGACACCGACAAAATCAACACCGGCATTTTCCGCACCTTTTCGGTCATATTCCGAATCCCCGACAAGAAGTGCCTCAGCTTTATCAACTTTTATTTCTGAAATAACACTGTTAAGTATATCCGACTTTGAGCATACTTTTCCGCCGTTCCAACCCTTTATAACAGTAAAATATCCGTCAAAGCTGATTGACGACAGCATTTTTATGGCGTATTCTTCAAGTTTCAGAGTTGCAACGGCAAGAATATATCCCTTTTCTTTCAGTGCTTTCAGAATGTCTTTAATATTGTCATAAGGCTTGTACATAGTCGTTCCATAGTCTTTATACAGTTCACGATAAACCCTGATAACCTCTTCAAGCTGTTGTTCGGACTGTACTTTATATAATTTTTTAAATCCGTCACTTAGAGGACCTCCGATTACTATGCTTTTGTTGTCAACGGAATTTTCCTCCAATCCCACTGTTTCAGCCGCTTTTTTATAACAGAAAAGTATCCCCTCAGATGTATCAAGCAGAGTTCCGTCAAGGTCAAATATAAGTAATTTTTTCATTTTCGTTTTCCCTCTTTAAGTGATGAAATTTCTTCATCAAGTTCGTGTTTGTTTTTGATATAATCATTCAGACGCTTTTCTGTTGCTTCAAGCACACCTTCAAGCATTTTTATCTTTTCGCTTTCACTTCTTGAAATGGAATGTATATCAACAGTTACACCCGTATATTTTAATTCCTTTGTCACATTTATATTTTCAGCTTTTTCAAGTGTTGCCTTATCCTCTGAATACAAATAAATCACTTCCTCTGTAATTTTTCCGTCATTGTCTGTTTCGGTTATGAAAATCGGGCGTATGCGGCTGAAAATTTCTTTATGTATGCCGTCAAAATAAATATGTCGTGTTTTTTCATTAAGGAATATTACATATGTGGATTTTTGTATTCCGCTGAGTAATTCATATATATCCTCAACGCCCTGTTCTTCGGAAAGATTATCAGACACCAACACTATTCCGTCATTTGCTGAAAGAACCTCAGTATATTGCAAATCAAGCGATTTATTATCATTTAATGCAAGCTCAGATAGAATCCTGTCATCACCGTTTGTGGCAATAGTAGCATTTTTTCCGATATGCTCAATCAGTCTGTATGCCGCATAATATCTGTTAAGATACCTGAAAGTTTTGAGTATTCTGTTGTCAAAGCATATCGTCCTGTCGCAAAAACCGCCGAGAGAATTAACAGCTGTAGAATTTGCCGCAATAGCTGTTTTCACTCTGCCGTCAATGCAGTATTGCAGTAATTCAGACGGCATTGCAAAAGGCAGAACAGTTGCATTATCGCCGAAAAGTTCTTTATATCTTCCAGCTATATCGTCAGGGTGAGGCTTGACTGCAATATGTGTGCCTTCAAGAAAATAATCAGCAAAAAGCGTATATAGTTTGTGCTGATTTTCGAGCGACATTATCCCGAGATTTGCCATATGCTGAGTGAGAATAAGACTTAATTCCTGATTTCTGCCGTCTATCCTCTCGTTTACACCGAAAAATCTGAACACCGTTTTTAATTCCGATTCGCTTAAATTCTGAATTATTCTTTTAACGGAAAAATCGGACATTTTCGGATTTTCGTAGCCGTCTGCCTGACTTTCCTTATCCGCAAGAATTTCAACACAGCTTTTGTTGTTTCCGAAATAACCGAGAACATTCATAAGTTCATACTGAGTTTTGTTTCGTTTCATATTTGACAGCATAAACTCATTGTTCGACAGAACACCACAGCCCTCCTCAAAACAATGATATTTTATATGCTTTGATATAATATACCAGCCAAACGGAAAATGGTCGGGACACAGGTAAATTTCATCATAAGAATTTATATCAACGGGCAAAGCCTGTTTTACATCTTTCAGAGCTTTGTGCAGATTTTGTTTTATGGGAGTATGTTTTCTCTCACGCTGACGCACGGCATTATTTATTTTAGATTCCTCAAAAAGAACAACATCATCAAATATGCCGCTGTCCTTGTACTTTTTTTGAAACGCAACGGAATTTTTATGAATATCCGACAAAAGCAGAACAGCTTTTTCATTAGGTTTGTATTTTAGCTTGTGGAGAACACAGCACTGTATATGATATGTGGTCAGAGCATAGTATAATATCATAGTCAATTCACCCTACAAATTCATTTTCTATAAGTTCGCCAAGAGTTCCCATTTCAAATGACGCTGAACCGACTGCACGATTGACAGGATATTTTAAAAACAGTCGTTCAAAGTATTGCGGACACGATATAACCTTTCGGCATACCTCATAAGCATCACTGCCGCATATATCCATCATAAACGGATATTTTTCAAAAGCCTTTGTGTAGTCGTCAACAAAATCGTGAACGCCTCTCTGAATACTGCGTATCATTTCATAACCCTCTGTTTCGGGACAGTCGAACTCATATTGAATTTCACCGCTGTCGTCCGTTTTAAAGCCTATAAACGATGGTGTAGGAGCACTCATCATTATTTCAGTAAACGCACTGTACATCTGTTTTACATTATGGTCACGCCTTATTTCACGGTTTATTCTCTGTGAGAACATATATGACGATACTGTGCCGTTTGCAAGCTGCGATTCTATTATATCCATATCGTGAAGATATGTTGAACCTGCAACAAGACCATAGGTTTTACAACCGAGTTTCCACTCGTCCTCTATTAAATATCGGAGTGCCGAAAAACCGCTTGCCGCCCAGCCTATATCGACAATACACACGCTTTTTGCACCGTCTGTCGCCTGTCTGTAATATTCCTTTGCGGCTTTACTGCTGTTTTCATACTGCGAAACAACAACATTCCAGTTATCTATGAATATCTTTACTATATCTTCATAGTTTTCCTTTGTGAGAATTGTCGATTCGTCAAAGCCGCCCTGTGTAAGAAAAGGCTGCATAGGCTGTAAATCCATAGCTTTCAGAATTTGTGCAATAGTCATTTCACGGGGAATTTTATACTTTATATATCTCAGCAGCAATTCGTTACGAAAACGGTTCACCGTAAGTTTTATTGCGGCGGAGCGTGACCAATAGACATATTCCGTTTTTTCGTCAGGGAACAGCTTGTCATATACGGATTTAAGAATATATCCGTCACGGGATAAAAACAGAATTTTATCAATATTGTGATTTTTGACAAAGGAATGAATATAATTGCAATAACCCAGAACAAGAAATCCCGAATAAGTATAGCCGAACTCATAAAAAGCTGAATATTTCCTGTCACCGCATTGAAGTTTTGCATTCACCAGTCCCCTGTATGCCGAACCGACAAGTGAAGTCATATCAAATGCACGATGCGGATTACCACGCTGATTTACATTTTTGTAAAAAACAGTGTCAAATCCTGCTTTTGCGGCGGAACGCCTGTCCGATACGGGATTGTCGCCGATATGAATATATCTTAAATCCTCACCATATTTTTCTTTGACTTTATCATACAGCAAGGTACTTCTCTTGCTTACACCGTATTCGTTTGAAACTATTATGTCGTCAAAACCGTCATATCCGCATTTTATAAGCATTTTTTCAATCACATCTTTCGGCAGATACATATCCGAAACGGCGATGACTTTTTTGCCGAGATTTTTCGCCTCTTTATATACATTCATCATATACGGATTAGGATACACCATATCAAGTTCGGTTTCGATTTCATACTGCATAGCCTGTTCTGTATCAAGGATAACAAACCTCTGAATTTTTTCGTATATATCACGCAAAGTCACTTCATAAGTACCATTTTTTTCAAAAGCCTCAGTTCTTGCCAGCTTTTCGGCAAGTTCACGGTATCTTTTAAAACCCGGACATTTGTTTTTTTCACCAAGAAGAAAAAACAGCGACTTCGGGTCATCAAACGGACGAAAAATAAGCGTATCAAAAATATCAAAAGAAACAACATCGTGCAAAAGAAATTTTTTCGCCATAAGAGTATATGACGGACGCTTTGAAAAAGATGACTCCGGTGCTGAAACACAAGGTCTGAACGCATATTTTTTTCGTTCATTGACAGAGGGTTTCATACGGTTTTTGCCGTTAAGACGGTCAGCCACATAAAGTGTGCCAAGATAAAGCGATTTTCTCACAATACCTGCGTCAGTATTGCCGTATTTATAGTAACCTTCAAGAATAAATCTGTCCTTCATCAGAACTCTGAGTTTTAGCTTTTTAACTTTATTTTTCAGTTTGCCTTTAAATTTTCTGACAAATTTCATTTTTCTTCTTTCTTGCTCCTTTTTTTCTTTTCATACAAAGAGGGTGTAATAAACTTTATTTTCAGCTTTTCTGAAAGTCTGTCCATTTCCTCCTGAATGGCAAGATTTTTTTCCTGCAAAATAACAGGGTCATACGCTCCGCAGTAATCATTGTTAAAATAATTTCCGAGAGGGTCACGCTTAAATCCGTCGTAACCTGCAAGCACCGCTGATTTAACCGACGCTTTACACAGCAGTTTCAGAAGCATCATACCTGAGCTGTCCGAAACATCTGTCGAATTATCTACGAGTTCCGAATAATTAACCTTATTTGCGTTTTTCGGAAGATTCGGAATGTTTGATGTAAAAACGGCATTTTTATAATCAACGGTTTCTTTCAGCTTTTCATATCTCAGTGCGTTGCCGACAAAAAGTAAATCAGGTTTTACAAAATCAGGAACAAAATTGACTGAAATTATATACGGGTCTTTTTCGGCAATATATTTTTTAATGCTCTTGCGATTGGATTTTACGCTTGCACCAGGGGCAATTACAAGTATATGTTTGTTGCTTAATTTTTTACGCAGCTTTCCGATAACTTCAAGGTCGTCAACCGCATTATTCTGATAGGTTATGTAAATCTTTTCAATCAGTTCTTTATTAAAAAACCTTTTTTCGTCTTTCGGAATTTTATGCAGAATATTTCCTATTGCTGTCATTGAGAGAGAATGTTTTGCGATAAGGTGTGTTGCATAGTTAGGATGACAGTTATTTGCGGCAGACAAAAAGTATGCGGAATTATATCCCCACGGTGATGTGAGTGAAATCGGAACAAGATACTGGTCAACAATTTCAAGCACAGGCAAAACATCATATCTTATGCCTTGTGTTTTATTGATGTAGTCCATAAAAAGCTCGGAACAAAGGTTTCCTGCACCTCTGCCCATACCGTTTGCACTGCAATCTATTATTACGGTTCTTTCCGTGTTATATTCCGCAAGAGCCTGTGCATTTGAAAAGGCAAGCTGAAAATTATTGTGTGAATGGTATCCGAGTTTAATATTCGTTTTCAGATTGTTGTCAACAAGGAACACCTGACGCAATAAATCCTTTTCATACATAATGCCAAGAGTGTCAACAATATAAAAGGCATAAGGTTCGAGAATGTTTATTCTTTCTAAAAGGTCAAGAAATTGCTTATCTGTATAATTCGTTGTACCGACAGGCTGCATAAATAATTTGTATCCCTTATCCTTTATTATTTTCGCCCATTCAAAAGCACGGTCAATTTCGTGAGGGTGAAATGTCAGCCTTATACCGTCAAGAACCGTTTTGCTTGCATCTGAAAGCAGTCTGGGGTCAATTTCACGCTCACCCATCGCAATCATAGCGACATACATTGTTCCCGATTTTTCCGACGGCATAACACGCTCGTTTATGTGTTCAACCGAGTTAAAAAGGGAATAATCGGCATCATAGCTTTGGTTTGTCAGAAATCCGCACTCCACAATATCAGTATTAGACATTGAAAGATTGAATATTATATTTTCTATGGCTTTCTTTCCGAAATGCCAGCTGTTCACATATCCGCCGTCACGCAGAGTACAGTCAAGGATTTTAACATTACTCATATTTTTTCACTCTCTGTTTTTTACATAATTATCAAAAATTGCCTGTGCATAATCAAAATCGGCAGGAGTATTTATATCAACCGCCTCAACAAAATCTACGGGTATAATAAACGGTCTGTCACCTATTCTTCTGCCTTTTTTAATAAGTTCACGGGTATATACATACATTCCGGTTGTTTCGGCATAAATATTTTTTATATCCTGTGTGCGAGGAATTTTTTCGGTATTATACATAGGCTTTCCATCAATCCACAAAAATTCGTTTACTGATTTTGCGGTAAATGCGGAATCGTATTCTCCGCTGTTTACATTTGCAACGGCAGTTTCGATTGTACATTCGCTTACAAATGGTGCAGTTGCGTGTACAAGAACATAGGTATCAGCGTCAACATCTTCCGCAAATGCTTTAAGCACATCAATAATAAGCGTTGATGATGTATCAAGTGTTTCACTTCTCTTTAAAAATCCTATGCCGTCGGGAATATACTTTTTTACATCTTCATTACTGCAATAAACATACGCCTCATCAATTCCCTCTGTTTTTGAGAGAGTGTCAAGGATATATGTAAGCAACGGTTTGCCGCCTCTGAATGATTTTGTATTTTTACCCGGCAGACGCTCGTTATTAAGCTTCATAGGAACAAAAGCTACTGTTTTTTTCATAATAATCTCCTCTTTTCAAACTAACGGTTTACATAATAATTACGCATTACGCATTACGAATTACGCATTATTTTTATGTTTATTTCCGCTTTTGTGTATTTAAGATGACGGTTGAATTCAAGGGAATTCAGCCTGTCTTTGTACTGGCTGTCATTACATACAATCGGAATTTTTATTGTTTTATGTTTCATAAGGCTGTGCTTTGACGGCAGAAATTCAGCTTTAATAATGAAATCACCTTTATGTTTTGGTGCAAATGGCAAAAAAACAAGTCCGTATTTGTCAGTATCGTCTGCATTGTTTCCTCCGTCAATAAGAATATTGCCGTTATCGTGCTTTATGCCCGCATTGTCAAGAAATACACTCATCTGTGTTTCGTTTATATCTTTCAGCACGACACCTGATGAAATTCCAAGTTCTCTGAGAACTTCTGCCGTAATATACATCGGGTCAATATTTTCTCTGTGGGATTCAATTTCCGTTGTAAAGGAATAGGTTTTTTCGGCAAAGCGGTCAACACCCCGTATTGAAGTTGAACTTGCGGTAAGGGCAATTTTAACTCTGTGTTTAAGCTCAAACGGCAAAAGCTCCGACGGTTCAACCCGTTCCAGAATTACTGCGTCAGGAAAAATCCTGCGGTAATTCTGCCACCTGTCTTTCGGGTGAGGCTTTACAATAAGCTGATAATCAGGTGCAACATAGTCAACTATTGTTGTAAGAATCAATTCCTGTAAGTCAAGGTCCTTTATTTTTAGTGTATTCAAATCCTGAGTAAGCAACAGACAGGATTTTTCCTTTACATCTGCCCTGCCGTTTTTGTCGCCGAAAAATCCAAGTAAATCATCAATTCGGTCGGGAATTATATTTTTTATGCTGTCATAAATCGAAAAATCTACCGCCTTTTCGTCTTGAAAATCCTTGCTCTGATGTTTCATATCGCCAAGCCTTGCTTTGACATTTTCACTTCTTCCCGAACAGCCGAGATATTGATTCATAATGAAATTTGTTTTGTTGTTGCCTTTTGTTATAGAAAGATACCGCTGTCCCTCACTGAGCATACCGCTTGCGTCCTCCATATAATTGTAGGCAATTCCCGAATTGTTGAGATATATTCCAAAGGGACTTATGTCCGAGCAAACATATATTTCACGGTATTGATTTATATCCTCTCTGAACCAGTTTTCAAACGCCCTTGAAACATTGTTTATAACTTTCTTTATGTCCTGTTCACTGCTGTTTTCGTCAAGGGCAAGTCCGTTGCTGAGTTTAAAGCTTTGTGTAGGAACTTTTCTTACACGGTCAAAAAAATGAAAGCTTTCAAGTTTTTTGAAAAATTCATCTCTTTCATTCAGCGGTCGTATATGTTCAAGCAAAAGCAATTCCGCTTCGTCATTCGGATTATACGCAAGCCTGTGAACAATGCACGACAGCAAGTGATAATTTGTTGATGCGTGATATAATACCATTTACAATCCCCCTCAGCAAAAAAGTTCCGACATATTGTTTTCTCCGACTTTGTACAGAGCAACACCGTCATTATATGCTGTATGAGGGACTGTTCCTGTCTGACGGGAATAGTTTTCAAAATCGTCAAAATAATCCTCTACGGCTTTTTTCACTTCATCAGAGGCTGTTTCAAGCATTTTGTCAGCAGACAGGGCGACTATATTATTCTTTTTCTCACGACAACTCTGAATATAAGGTGCTAAGCAAAGATATGCAAGTTCATATTCTCTGCTGTATCTTTTAAGACCGCTGAACAGCCTGTTTCCGCAAATAATATCATATACTTCCCTGAACTCCCTGTTGATTTTCGGGTGACGGATTCTGTTCATAACAGTTTCAGGCTTTCTGTAATATGTAGCTACACAGCCAAGACGCAAATATCTTTTTATAAATGAATAATCTGAGCTTAACACATCGGTCAATGCGGGATTTTCGGGAACAGGATATTCAAAATCATCTTCGCTTGAAATATTCATCACATCAAACGGAACATCAAATTCCTTCATTACGGACACGATAAAATCCCTCGGCAAAGATGATTTTATGCAGGCGTATATTTTAAGATTATTGAAAGTCGCTATGTCAAGCAATCTTACCACATATCTGTTCGGAACATAAAACTTCATTCTCAGGTCGAGTTCCATATGATAATCGACAGAAGAATTAAGTGCCGAGTTTATTTTTTTATAGATATATTCAATTTTTTTGGATTTATCATCAAATTTGCGTCGGATTTTTGCAAAACCCTTTACACCGGTTTTTTCCTCAATCATTTTAAATATTTCACAGTCGCTTTTCAGACTGCTGACTGCACAGCCAAAAACATCTGTTACAACTGCCTTATTATCCAACATTCCTGAGGCAAGTTCCGTTATCGTAGGTCGTACATATACTGATGAAAGGTAATTTTTTCCTATTTTCTTTGAAAATACATATTTTTTGACAATCGGTATTCTGCAAAGAATATTGAGTTTAATAAGATTTATTCCAAATGACACCGGATTGTTTATTGCCGCTTCTCTGTTCTGATTATGAAGACAAAGACAGCAAAAATTCACATCTTCATTTCCCTCTGTCAAAACATTATAAAGTTTACGGACATAGTTAATCGGAAGCTTTTCAAGCATATATTCTATTTCTCCTTACATTCTTATGTCATAATTATATATGTCATAAAAATATATAACTATCGGGCTTTTATAAATTCGGCGTAAATCTTATGTAAAACCGCCTGACGCTTATACGGCAAATTCGGAATAACACTGTAAATTTCCTGTAAGAATACAAAAAGCCCGTGACATTTTTTCGTCACGGGCATAATGGTTTATATTCATTTTTTTGATGTAATTTTCTTTTCGGTACCGTTGAGAATACGCTTTATGTTATCCTTGTGCTTTACTATTACAAGCACGGCGGTTATGAGTGTAACAGCCGTTGAAAGCACAATGAGTGACACAGGCGGATTGTTAAGAGGTGAAATTGCTGACAGAAGTCCGTTGTAGTCAAGAATTTTCAGGACAACGGTTGTAACAGGATACATTGCTGCATTGACAAGGGCACATTTTGAAATTACCTTCGTCGAAAAGAATACCGTAAAGAAAATCAGAAGTGCAAGAACAAGAACTCTCCAATCGGTCATAAGCATAACGGCGGCAGTTGTTACTACACCTTTTCCGCCTCTGAAATTGTAATAAAGCGGAAACATATGTCCGATTACAACAAAAAGTCCTGTGATATAGGCTATGTACATTTTGTAAATTGCCGCACCGTCGCCTGAAACATCAATCATCAGCAGATAGGCTATTCCAACGGCGATTACTCCTTTCAGAAAATCTCCAATAAATGTTACTATTGCCGGTGCTTTGCCCTCACAGCGAAGAACATTTGTAAAACCTGCGTTACCGCTGCCCATAGTACGAATATCCTTGTGCAATACAATCCTTGTTACGATAATTGATGTATTTATGCTTCCTATGAGATAAGCTGCAACGGCGGCAATAAGCAGACGCCACCAATATAACGCAAAAAACTGACCAAAATACAAATCCATTAAAAACACCCCTTACTTTTTATCTCCTCGTTCCCTTATAATAAATCTTATAGGAGTTCCCTGCATTCCAAAGGTTTCTCTTATTCTGTTTTCAAGATAACGCTGATATGAAAAATGGAACAGTTCGGCATCATTCACAAAGAAAACGAATGTCGGCGGTCTTACCGAAGCCTGTGTCATATAAAGTATTTTCAGACGGCGACCCTTGTCTGTCGGCGGCTGAACTCTTGCAACTGCGTCGGCAAGGAGGTCATTGAGCATACCTGTTGAAATTCTCATTGAACTTGAATTTGAAACCGTTACAATAAGCTCAAACAGCCTATCAAGACGCTGTCCTGTTTTTGCCGAAATGAATATCATAGGGGCATAAGACATAAACGCAAAGTCATTTTCAAGTTTTTTGCGGTATTCGGACATTGTTTTGTCGCTTTTTTCAACGGCGTCCCACTTGTTGACAACAATAACGCAAGCCTTGCCGGATTCGTGTGCAAGTCCTGCAATCTTTGAATCCTGTTCAGCAAAACCTACTGTTGCGTCAATCATAATAAGGCACACATCACTGCGTTCTATCGCCATTTTTGCACGGATTATGCTGTACTTTTCAATGTCATCATCAACCTTGCTGTACCGTCTTATTCCGGCGGTATCAGTGAGTTTGAATTTTCCGTATTGATTTTCAAAAAGAGTATCAATGCTGTCACGGGTAGTGCCGGCAATATTTGAAACAATACATCTTTCTTCGCCTGTGATTTTGTTGACAAGCGACGATTTTCCTGCGTTAGGTCTGCCGATAATTGCAACGCTGATTATATCGTCGTCTTCGTCGTTTTCGTTTTCGGGCGGAAGATATTCATAAATTGCGTCGAGCAAATCTCCCGTTCCGTGTCCGTGTACAGAAGAAACCTGTATCGGTTCGCCAAGTCCGAGGTTGTAAAATTCATAGAATTCCGGTTCAGGTTCGCCTAATTTATCGCATTTGTTTACACACAGAACGACAGGTCTGCCGCTTTTTTGCAGCATAAGTGCAACCTCGCTGTCGGTTGCGACAACGCCGCTTGTAATATCCGTAACAAGCACGATTACATCAGCGGCTTCTATTGCAAGCTGTGCCTGTTTTCTCATCTGTTTTAATATTATATCGTCGGAATAAGGCTCAATGCCGCCCGTATCAACCAATGATATTTTGCGGTTACGCCACTCACACTCGCCGAAAATTCTGTCACGGGTAACTCCGGGAGTATCGTTTACGATTGCGACTCTTGAACCCACCAGTTTATTGAAAAGTGTTGATTTTCCAACATTTGGTCTGCCTACTATTGCCACAACAGGTTTTGACATAATATATCTCCTCCTTTACAGCAAATATAAATAAATTTGCATATTTTATTATTTCCTTAACTTATGTAAATATTTTCACTATAAACAAATAAAAAATTATTATACATAATAAAATAGAGAAGGATTTCTCCTTCTCTATTTTTACGGAAAACCCCGAACGGCTATTTATAATCAAGCCTCTTTTTTGATTACTTCTCTGCCATTGTAATATCCGCAGCTGCCGCATACTCTGTGTGAAAGTTTGTATTCACCGCAGTTTGGGCATTTTGAAATTGCAGGAGCTTCGAGCTTCCATACTGTTGATCTTCTTTTGTCTCTTCTTGCCTTAGAAGTTTTTCTCTTTGGTACTGCCATCTTGTATTAACCTCCTTGAAAATAAAGTACTAAAAATCATTCTGACAACAACTGTTTTAACACAGCGAGTCTGGGGTCAGGTTCGTGCATATCGCAGTTACACTTACCCTCATTAAGATTTTTTCCGCACTTAGGACACAAGCCCTTACAGGATTCTTTACAGAGGAACTTTGACGGAAGTTCCAACAGAATATCATCTCTGAGCAGAGCGTCAGTATCGAGCTTATAGTCAGGTGCTTCAATATAATCGTCACCGCTTTCGTCAGAAAGCTCAGTAACGAGAATATGACGGAATTTACAGGCAAATTTTCTGCTTGAAAGTACAGCACAGCGGTCACATCTGAACTTATAGTCAAAAGCAGCATCACACTCAAAAATCACGATACCGGCTCTGTTATATACCTTAATATCAGCAGAAACAGGCTCCGGAAAAGAAGTAATGTCACCCTGCTTAATTTCAGACAAATCAAGCTTTGTCTGTACAGAAAGATTTGCGTCCTCGTCCAAAAAAATCTTTTTCAGATCAAGAATCATAATCTCACCTCAACAGAATATTTTAAAACGCCATAGTTAATTATAAATGCACACAACTTTTTTGTCAATACAATTTTTAAAATTTTCAGATAGTACAAGCAAATATTTTTTATTTTTGCCTGTATTATAAATCCAGTGAGTTATAATTCAAAAGGAACTCGTACAGTCCTAAATGAAGTATTCCACAATCATCATTCCAAGCTTTCATTGAAGTTTTACTTATAATAATTTTCCTGAAAAAATCTCCTGTATTTTTAAGCGGTCTTAATTCAGTTTCAAGTTTTGACAAATCACTGACATTTAACGCAGACTGAATATAATATTTCTTTGAACCTTTATTTACTACAAAGTCGATTTCGCACTGCTTTTTTGTTTTTTGACCATTGTTGTTTTCTGTAATTTCCACTACACCGACATCGACAGAATATCCACGACACAGAAGTTCATTATATATTATATTCTCCATTATATGTGTTTCTTCCTGTTGTCTGAAATTCAGACGGGCATTACGCAGTCCTACATCAGTACAATAATACTTTGATGGATATTCAAAATACTTTTTGCCCTTTACATCATAACGCTTTGCATTACTGAAAAGAAAAGACTCTGTCAGATAATTCAGATAATTTGAAACAGTAGCACCCGAAATTTTAATATTTTTAACTGTCTTTAAAGTATTTGCAATTTTACTTGCATTTGTAAGAGAACCTGTTGAAGAACACAAATCATCAGTAAGTTCACTCAGAACATCGGGCAATTCTATTTTATAACGCTCTGTAATATCCTTGAAATACACCTCAGTAAAAAGATTTTGAAGATATATCATTTTCTCGGAATCACTTTTTTTAGTAAGAACAAGCGGCATACCTCCATAAAGAGCATATTCTTCATATGCGTCCGATTTATCTCCACCTACAAAAGAATAATATTCTTTGAAAGATAAAGGATATACTTTCAACTCGTCACCTCTGCCACGAAATGCAGTCAGAACATCTTTTGTAAGCATTTTTGAATTACTTCCTGTAACATAAATATCAACATTACGAAGTCGCATAAGTCCGTTCAATACATTGTAAAGTTTTATATTATCAGGGTTTTTCAGTTCTTCTTTTGTGATTGCATATTGCACCTCATCAATAAGAATATAGTACATATCCTTGTTTACTATCTTTGAGCGGATATATTTTGACAATTCGTCAGGATTACGGTACTGAACAAAAGTATCGTCATCAAGAGCAACAGAGATAATTTGTTCTTCTTTTACTCCGTTTTCAATAAGATAATCATAAAATAAATTAAAAAGCAAAAAACTCTTGCCACATCTTCTGATACCTGTAATTACTTTTATAAGCCCGTTTTCCATTTTGTCAATAATTCTTTTGAGATATTCGTCACGCCTGATAATTGTACTCATAGAAATCCTCCGTTCACTTGAAACTTACGGGTATTTTCCCCTGACTTTCAATTATTATACCACGAATTTTTTTAAAAAATCAAGTATTCATTTTAAACTCAGGAGAATTTGCACCCAAGTTTTAAATGTATTTCTTCAAAAGAAAAACAGCCGCCAAAAATAACTTCTGACGGCTGTCGATTCATAGCTTGTTGTGTTTTAATCAGATTTTAACCGAGATAGCGTCAAGGCTCTTCGGAAGTTCTGTTTCGTCGGCAGATACAAGGAATGTAAACTTTGTTTCTGTCTTTGCAGCAAGAACATTGATTTTTGTGATAAACTCAGCAAAAGCGTCAAAGTCCTGTCCGCCGATTTTGAGTGTTGAGTCAACAAGAACATCTGTTACATCATAGTTGCCTGCACAAAGTCCGCTGAGGAAACCGAAGAAAGTGTCATAGCCTGTGATTGAATACTGTTCGGTATCAATAAGTCTTGCTTTGTGTGTAACATCATAAGTAAGCTTTGAACCTTTTTCAATTACAACAACATTACCGTTTGATGCTTCTACTGCTTCGTTTGTGAGATTGATGAGCTTCTTTGTTTTGCCTGTACCCTTTTTGCCTATAATAAGTGTTACCATAAATTTTGCCTCCTTATAATTCAACCGCCAAAGCGGTTTATTCACTGAAAAAATTTTGATAATGCCCGATAAGCATTAAAATCCCTGTTTTTATTTAAGTCTTGCTTCAAGAGCTTCTTTCTGGTCTTCATAGCCCGGTTTGCCGAGAAGTGCAAACATATTTTTCTTGTAGCTTTCTACACCCGGCTGATTGAACGGGTTAATGCCCATTGTATAGCCGCTGATTGCACAAGCCTTTTCAAAGAAGTAAATGAGATAACCAAGTTCAGTTTCGCTTACTTCCGGCATATTCAGTACAACATTCGGAACACTGCCGTCTGTATGAGCAAGAACTGTACCCTCAAAAGCTCTCTTGTTTACATAGTCAACTGTTTTGCCTGAAAGGAAGTTAAGACCGTCAACATTCTCAGGGTCTGTGCCAAGAGTAATTTCATACTTTGGTTTTTCAATCTGAACAACGGTTTCAAACATTGTTCTTGAACCTTCCTGAATGAACTGTCCCATTGAATGAAGGTCGGTTGAGAATACAACAGACGCAGGGAAAAGTCCCTTGTTGTTTTTGCCCTCGCTCTCGCCGAAAAGCTGTTTCCACCATTCATTCATCATTGTGAATGCAGGCTCATAGCTTACGAGAAGTTCAATGGATTTGCCCTTGCGGTAAAGGATATTTCTGATTGCGGCATATTTATAGCAGTCGTTCTTGCTGAGGTCTGTATCAGTGAGTTCCTCACGAGCCTTTGCTGCACCTGCCATAAGAGCGTCAATATCAGCACCCGAAACGGCAATAGGAAGAAGTCCTACGGCTGTAAGAACAGAATAGCGTCCGCCTACATCATCAGGAACAACGAATGTCTGGTAACCCTCTTTGTCAGCAAGCTGTTTGAGTGTTCCCTTTGCCTTGTCGGTTGTGCAGTAAATTCTTTCCTTTGCACCCTCTTTGCCGTATTTCTTTTCGAGAAGTTCTCTGAATACTCTGAAAGCGATTGCAGGCTCGGTTGTTGTACCTGACTTTGAAATCATATTGATTGAAACATTTTTGCCCTCACAGATTTTAAGCAGTTCAGAAAGAGCGGTTGAACTGATTGAGTTACCTGTAAAGTAAATGTCGGGTGTATCCTTAGGAAGTACATTGTAGTTAGGTGATTTAAGGAATTCGATAGCGGCTCTTGCTCCGAGGTATGAACCGCCGATACCGATTACTACAAATACATCTGTATCAGCCTTGATTTTTGCGGCAGCCTTTTTGATTCTTTCAAACTCGTCCTTGTCATAGTTGACAGGAAGATCAAGCCAGCCCGTAAAATCGTTGCCAAGACCTGTCTTGTTATGGAGCAGATCATGAGCAGCCTTTATCTGTGGTGCTATTGCTTCATATTCCTCATCAGAAATAAAGCCTTTAACATGTTTGTCGTTAAGAGTAATAGACATAAAATATTATCCTCCTTATTTTTGGTATGGATTTCTCCGCAAAAACGAAAAATATCCATATAAGAAAATGTCCTAACTGTATTTTACAATATTTAATTCATTTTTGCAAGGAATAATGACAGATTTATTATTTAATTCGTAATTCGTAATGCGTAATGCGTAATTATTGTGACATAAGGATTATTTTTGAGGCGGAATTATGCTTACAGATAAGCTGATGTCTGTGTTTTTAACGCATATACGGCTCAGCTTCAAACTTCTAACCCAAAACTGTAAATTATTTTACAGGATTTTCTTGACACCAATGCTGCAATAATGTAAATTGTTATATATGGCTTAAAATTCTGGCATAAATTATTTATTTTATTTATATTTTGATTTTTTGAATTTTATACTTAGTTTTACAAAACTTTGAAAAGGAATGAACATTTAATGGCAATAAACAGCGGCAACGGCAATAATATTAACAATAACCATAACAAGACGGTCAACAACGAAATTTATTCTTACAGTGACCATCGTGTCAGCACAAAATCCTATGTATATGTGCAGTCCAAACCAAAACCCCCGACAGAGAATTACAGCAAAAAGAAAAAAACAATCATTAAAAAAATGATTGCTGTCGTGTGTGTATTAGCCATTCTTGTCGGTGCAGTTATAACCGTGTCGATTTATTCTGTTCCTGTAAATGATGATAAATCGGCTAATGCAGAAAAAAACGGAAGCACATCGTCAGAATTAGTTATCTCTGCTGTTATGCCTCCGGAGCCGATTACACCAAAAAAACCGATATATTCAGCGATGGGAACATTCAAATCAAATCTTAAAAAATTACCGGCTGATGTAAAAAAAGAACTCGATAAAACCGTCACAGCGGAATTTATTGTACTCTATGACGCAACAAATGACGAAATATTATATCAGAAAAATGCTGACAAAAAATGCTATCCCGCAAGCACAACAAAAATGCTTACCGCCATTGTGGCAAGTGCAATTATTGCCCCCGATAAAGAAATAACGGTGGGAAAAGAAATCGAGCTTATCGGAGAGGATTCAAGCACCGCAGGTCTTCAAGTCGGCGACAAGCTTACTTTTGAAATGCTTATGGACGCATTGATGCTGCCATCGGGAAATGACGCCGCCTACACAATCGCAGTAAACGCCGCAAAAATCTATGAGGATAACGACAAACTCCCGGATAAAGAGGCTGTTTCAATATTTATGGATCTTGTAAACGACGCCGCTGAACAAATCGGTGCATCTGAAACTCACTTTGTGACGCCTGACGGCTGGCACGATGACAACCACTACACAAGTGCAAAAGACCTCGCAAAAATTGCCGCTTATGCACGCACTGTCCCGATTGTAAAGAATTCCGTAAAAAAAGCCTATGCAGAGTGGACTCTGAAAAACGGTGACACAGTTGCATGGTATAATTCAAATCAGCTTCTTTTGGGCGATTCGGGACTGTATTCAAAATATGTTGACGGTATGAAAACAGGCTTTACTGACGAGGCAGGCTCCTCCGTTGTTGCCTCAGCAACAATGAGCGGTCACACAATGATTGCCGTTGTTATGAACGGTGAAACTCTCTACAAAAAATATGAGGACGCACATTTGCTTTTCAAGGCAGGATTCGACCTTTACAATCTTAACTACACATACGG
>JBJFIB010000194.1:0-6789 GCA_051894195.1 Acutalibacteraceae bacterium | reverse complement strand
TTGAGTGCATTATAAACCATCTTCTGTCTTGACTTGTATGCACCTACCTGATTGCCTGTATCCGTCTGACAAGCTGCATAGAGATTGTCAAGTGTGTATGGCTGTGCTGTTTTTGCAAGAATACGCTTAACAGCAGAAAGACCACCCTGATGTCTGAAATTAGCACACATCATCTGTGCTTTGATGTCTGTAACGCCAAGACTCTTTGCTTCTGCCATATAAGCAGCCATCTGCTCATCAATGAGTCTGTCCTGACACTTGATACCTACGGAAGAACCGATTATGCTCTGAATACATTTAGCCTTTGCGGAAGTCTTTGAGAGTTTGTATGTACTCCAATCCTGTGTATCAAGGTCTGTGCCGATACCCGCTGTATCAAGTTTATTGAAGGTTGCGGGGTCTGTTGAACGAATACAGTTAAGAAGTCTTTTTGCTTCTGTTGCGTACCATGCTCCGCCGCCGATTGTAATAGCGTGTTCAGCTGAGCTGTTTGTATAAGCCTCTGTGAAGTCATCATATCTGACATTACCATAAACCTGTCCGCCTGTTTCTACGGCATAGATAATCTTTCTGATTACTTCCATCTGGTTTGTTGTTGCTGTGCCGCTTGTGCCTGTTGATGTAGATGAAGACGATGAAGATGAAGAAAGGGCACTTAATGTGAATTCCTGATTAGCACAGTTGTATTCCCAAATCTGAATGTTGGTAAGGTCAGCAGTGTTGCCGCCGTTTACATCAAGAGCTCTTGTCTTTGCACAAGCAGGGCTGAGGATATATTTACCCTCTTTAAGATATACAAACCAACGCTGTGCATTTGTACCGTTGTCATCATACAGAGCAACATTTGTTCCGTTTGCGTCTGTTGCACCTGATACATCAAGGCACTTGCTGTACTTTTTGTTCATAATCTTGTAGCTGCCGTCTGACTGGCGTGTGAAGTTCCATACCTGAGCGTCACTTGTGCTCTTAGGATAAAGGATAACATTACCGTTGCTGATTGAAAGGTTCTTGTCAGCCTTCGGGAATGTGATGTTTGTAGAAATGTTGCCGATATTTTCGGGAGCCACTTCTGAGAGATAGCTGCCGATTTTGTTGATTGTGAACTTCTGTGCAGATGTTTTGTTGAATGTATAAATCTGCATATTTGCACAATCTGCGGTATCTCCGCTTTGAACATCAAGAACACACTCGTTTGAGCATGCCGGTCTTAATACATACTTGCCGTCAAGTGAATAGATAAACCATTTTTGTGCATTTGAATCGTTGCCGTTGTAAATCTGAACATTTGCACCTTTTTCAGCCGAACCGCCTGCTACATCAAGGCTCTGACCTGTTTTCTGGTTGATAATTCTGTAACTGCCGTCGGAATTACGGACAAATCTCCAAATCTGAGCAGGTTTCTTGCTGGCTGTGTAGGTGATAACATTTGTAGAGCTGAGAGAGAGATTCTTGTTGGCTGCGGCAAAGCTGATTCTTGCACAGAAATCATCACCGAGATTTACTGCGGTCATTTGCAGCAGTTCGTTTACCGGTACATTAGCCGAAGTTGGTACGCAAACGGATTTTCCATTATTGTCATAAGCGTAGATATGTGTAATATACTTGCCGGATTCGTTCTTGTGGTCTTTTACGCTTACATAGAAAGACGCTGTGTTGCCGCTTACTGTGCCAACATGCCAAACCAAATCGTCCTGATTGTTATTTTCTGTCCATGTCGGGAATTTAACCTCTTTGATACCTGCTACGGCATTAACCGTACAAGTAACCTTGTAGCCGTTATATGTAACATCAGAAACAGTTACATTAGTGATTGTCGGAGGTGTAACTTCCGGTACATCAGCCGAAGTCGGTGCACAAACATATTTTCCTGCGTTGTCATAAGCGTAAATATGTGTGATATACTTGCCGGATTCATTCTTGTGGTCTTTTACGCTTACATAGAAAGATGCTGTGTTGCCGCTTACTGTGCCGACATGCCAAACCAAATCGTCCTGATCATTGTTTTTTGTCCATGTCGGGAACTTAACCTCTTTGATACCTGCCGGAGCATTAACCGTACAAGTAACCTTGTATCCGTTATATGTAACATCAGAAACAGTCACATTGGTGATTGTCGGAGGTGTGGTTTCCGTTGCTACCTTTGTAATGCTGAACATCTGAGCATTTGAACCGTTGTATGTGTACTGCTGAATGTTTGTCGAGTCATTTGCTGTTCCGCCGTTTACATCAAGTACTGTAAGACGGGCACATTCAGGTCTTAAAATATATCTGCCGTTCTTGCTGTAAATGAACCAACGCTGTGCATTTGTGCCGTTATCAGCGTAAATGCCTACATTAGCACCTGCCTTGTCTGTTGCGGAATTAGCATCAAGACACATATTATTCTTTGTGTTGACAATCTTGTAGCTGCCGTTTGACTGGCGGATAAATCTCCAAACCTGTGCAGGAGCTGTACTTGGTGTATAAAGAATAACATTGTTGCCGCTCAGGGAAAGATTCTTCGTAGAGAAACTAATCTTTGCCTTGAAATCTGCTCCGAGATTAACCGGTTCAGCAGTGTTTGTTCTGTGATATTCCTTGTAGCCGTTGTTTATATAATGTTCATAAGCCTTTTTGTAGTCATTTCCGAACGCTTTTACAAGGTCTGGGTAACTGTTAAGATAATATGTAACATTAAAACAAGGGTGAGCCTGTCTGCCTTCTTTGATACCATAATTGATAAAATGGTTGTAAAGCTTTGTTGCATCTGTGCCGAAAGCCTGTTTGAGATCCGCATACTTACTGCTGTAATAAGCGGCGTCAAATGTAAGAGCCTTGGCAGTGTTGTTTGTGCTTGTGCTTGTATTTGAGTTTGAGCCTGTGTTTGAACCTGTGGAAATGTTTGTTCCCGAATAATTCGGCTTACAAATATAAACGATGTATGTATTTGAGATTGAATACGATTTTGCTGCAACAGCACCACCGTTTGTAGAAATTGTAGCCGAGCTTGTGTTACCTTCGATTGTGTAAACAGTCTTGTTTGAATAGCCTGTTACAATACCGATATGGTTTGTTGAGTTTGAGTTTCTTGATGACTTAAAGTAGATAATATCTCCCGGCTGAGGAGTATATCCGCCGTTTGCAACGGTAGCACGGGAATAAGCCTGTCCTCTTGACTTAAACCAGCTGAGTCCCGAAGGTGTGTAGGAATGTTTCGGAACAACCGATGTGCTTATGCCTGCTGTGTTTGCACACCACGATACGAACATTGCACACCACATATCCTGCAAGCCGTACCATCTGCCGTACTCTGTGTAGTTGTTGTTGCCTCTCACTTCACCGGAAAGCTGGGAAGAGCTTGAACCTTCCTGATAGCCAATCTGAGATTTTGCAACATTAACGATGTCTGTTCTCTGATTACCGGTCAGTTTTACATTTGCCAATGCTCTGTAATACTTACCCGACTTATATGACGCTGAACCGTTGTAGGTCAATGCCGAAGCCGGAACAGCCGCCGAGAGCATCATAACCGCAATCAGAGCAAAGGACAGGAAAATTGACGATAATCTTTTCACTGTCTTTTTCATAGTGAAACCCCCTTAATTTTGTTAATATAATATAAATGTACTCAACCTCAATTTTATTTTAGCATATTTTAGCTATAAAACAAGGGGTAATATTTTTTTCTACTTTTCGTATAATTTTTTTGTCGTTTTTTGTGCAATAAATCCTGCCTTATTAAAGACCAAAGGCAGTAAATAAGCCATTCTGACGCCGTTTATTTTATTATGTATCTTCAAAATACACTTGCAGAAATTACACTGTTTATATGCGGAACTTGTACATCAAATTACAACAAAAATCTATATATAATGTTAGATTTTCCGATGTGTTAGTTTGCTTTTGGATTTACTTTATGCTCTGTTATAAAACTCTTAAAAATTTTTAACAAACCACTTGAAATTTTGAACAAGATGTTATAAAATATTATTAACTCAATAAAGACTTTCACGAAATGTGAATATATCTTCGAGGTCTTTTTAATAATTTATCAGGAGGTAATTACAATGAACAGATTAAAAGATAAGGTTGCTATTGTAACCGGTTCAACAAGCGGTATCGGTGTAGGTATCGCACAGGTTTTTGCTGCTGAGGGTGCAAAGGTTATCGTTTGCGGTCGCCGTGAGGCAAAGGGACAGGCTGTTGTTGACAGCATAGTAAAAGCAGGTGGAGAGGCTTCATATCATTTTATGGATATTACAGCTGTTGAAAGCATTGATGCTTTGCTGAAAGATACTGCTGAAAAATACGGCAAAATTGACATTCTTGTAAACAATGCAGCTAATGTTGCACTTAAAGACGGTCGTGTTGATGAACTGACTCTTGAAATGTGGGACGGAATTTTCCAGAGCGACCTTCGTGGAACATTCTATGCCGTTAAACAGGTAATTCCTTTTATGAAAGAAAACAAGGGCGGTTCAATCATCAATATCGGTTCAATGGCATCATGCGGCGGCGACCTTGGTTCAACAGCTTACGCTTGTGCAAAAGCCGGCGTTGATATGCTCACAAAGTCAACAGCACTTCAATTCGGTAAGGATAATATCCGTTGTAACTGCGTTCGTCCGGGACTTATCGTAACCCCTGACAACGACGCTCATGTTCCGCCGGTTTTGAAGGATATTTTCCTCAACAACATAATGGTGAACCGTTACGGCTGTCCTGAGGATATTGCAAATATGTGCGTTTATCTTGCATCAGACGAAAGCGAATACTTCACAGGACAGGTTGTTACTGTTGACGGCGGCTTGAATGCCCATGTTTCTACTGTCGGAGAGTTCAAGAAAATGAGCAGCCGTACATGGTAATATTTAAATATAAATAAATATGTTTTTTATGGCGTTAATGACTTTTTCGGTCATCAACGCCATTTTTGCTGAATAAAATTGCAAAACTATGGTCTGCACTAATTACGCATTACGAATTACGCATTACGCATTAAATCAAAGGCTTACGAGAGTGCGGAATAATATTGAAAAGACTGACCAAAAGCTGATTTGTTCAACGGAATCTGCGGCGGTAATCGGGTATTCGGCTATCTTGCTTTTGTCGTTTTTGTATATGATTTTGCCGAGATTGTCGCCTGTCTTTACGGGAGCGTCAACTTCATCTTTCAAGGATATTTCGGCTGTGATTTTGCTGTCACTGCCCTTTGCGATAAGAAACGGTTTTGAAACATCAGCCGCAGTGCGTACTGTTGGTTTCATTCCGTTTTTTACTTTTATATCGCATATAGCGTTTTCGGGTACTGTCGGAACATACATAGCATAATTCGCAAAACCGTAATCGAGCAGTTTTGCGGCGTCGGTAAATCTTTCTTTTCCTGTTGCACTGCCGAGTACAACGGCTATAAGACTAAGCCCGTCACGCTCTGCCGTTGCACTTATGCAGCTGCCCGCCTGTGATGTTGTTCCGGTTTTAAGACCTGTAATTCCATTGTAAGTTTTGAGGAGTTTGTTGGTGTTTACAAGCTGTGTTTTGCCGCCACGAAGATAATCCATCCATATTCCGCTGTATTCAAAAATCTTCTTGTGTCTGATTAAATCCCTTGACATAACCGCAACATCATAAGCACTTGTAACATGTCCGTCCTCGTCAAGACCGTTGCAGTTTTTGAATACGGTTTCTTTCATACCGAGTTGTTGAGCTTTTTTGTTCATCTGTGCAACAAATTCTTCCTCTGTACCACAGATATATTCAGCAAGAGCCACAGCCGCATCGTTTGCACTTGCAACAACGGTTGCCTTTATCATTTCGTCAACAGTCATTGTTTCGCCCTGTTCAAGCCATATATCCGAACCGCCCATTGAGGCGGCATGTGCTGAGGCGGTAACGGTATCATCAAGGGAAATTTTTCCGCCGTCAATCGCCTCCATAACCAAGTCGAGAGTCATAACCTTTGTAATTGACGCACAGGCACGAACCTCATGGGAGTTTTTTTCGTATAGAATTTCTCCTGTTTCAGCGTCCATAAGAACCGCCGACGGTGCTGTTATTTCTTCGTCTGACAGTGCATAGGCATAAATCGGAAAACACAATGTCACAACAGCAAAAGACAGCACTATTGAAATTGTCCTCAAAAATTTCATAAAAATACCGCACCCCCAAAGCATATCTGATATAAACTATATGCCCCGAAAGTACGGTATATGAAAAGTGTATCTTGAATTTTATTCTCCTGTTTCCGCAAGAAATGCGTCAATCTCCCGTTTAAGCCGTGAAACCGGAAGTCCTACTATATTATAGTAATCGCCGTTGATTGATTTTACAAACAACGCACCTTTGCTCTGTATTCCGTATCCGCCTGCCTTGTCATAAGGCTCGGAAGTGTTGACATACTGTTCTATTTCCTCGTCAGTGAGTTCGTAAAACTCAACCTCCGTTGATACTGAGAACGATTTTGAATTATTGTGATAATACAGACAACAGCCTGTTATAACCTTGTGAGTTTTTCCCGAAAGCATATTCATCATTTTTCGTGCGTCATTTGTATTGCGGGGTTTGTTGAGAATTTTTCCGTCAACAATTACAGATGTATCACAGCCGATTACAAAAGCTTTGCTGTACTGCACCGCAATTTCCTGTGTCTTTGCACACGCAAGATATTCGGGGCATTTTTCCACTTCAAGATTACGGGGAACATACTCACGAATATCCGACGGTATTACACGAAAATCATCATATATCATTGAAAGAAGTTTTTTTCGTCTTGGTGATGCCGATGCAAGAATTATATCCATTATTTGCACT
>JBJFIB010000193.1:0-6331 GCA_051894195.1 Acutalibacteraceae bacterium | reverse complement strand
GTTAAAAGTGCCTACCCTGTAAGGAACTATTCCTTGCAGGGGTGGTACACATTACAATCTCCTACAAACCTTCATCGAGAATTGGTATTAGTAAGGAAAATCTTACCAAGCTGAAATTCTCGCACGGTGGCATCTATGAACAATATGTTACCGAAACGGTAAGTCACAGATTTACCGTAAAGGCAAAAAAGAAGTAATAAAATTAAGATAGCAGAGGAAAGAACACATTGTTCTCTCCCCTGCTTTTCTATTTCAAAATTCCAGTTTACAGAACACAAAAAAAATAGTATAATAAAGGAGAAACTAATGGACGAAAAAGAAAAACGAAATTACAAAGACAGTCTGTTTTCAAGTATTTTCTATACCTGTGAAAATGCAGACGAAAACGCAAAAGCACTCTACAAAGCAATAACAGGCAAAACAGTCAAAGAAGCCAAAAAATGTCGTCTTGAAGATGTTTTTTGGACAAACCAAAAGAACGATGTTTCTTATCTCTTTGATGGTAAGATTGTTTTCTTCATTGAACATCAGTCAACTATCAACGAGAATATGCCTTTCCGTTTCCTTTTGTATGTTGCGAGAATATACGAAATGCTTACGAGTGCAAAAAAAGAGCTGAAATTCCGAGAAAAGCTGTTTGAAATTCCAACACCTGAGTTTTTCGTACTTTACAACGGTACAAAAAACGACTACAAAACAGAGCTGAAACTCAGCGATGCTTTTATGGTAAAACAGGAAGTTCCTGCGTTGGAACTCAATGTCAAGGTAATTAACATTAACT
Organism: Acutalibacteraceae bacterium; assembly: GCA_051894195.1. Lineage (GTDB taxonomy): Bacteria > Bacillota > Clostridia > Oscillospirales > Acutalibacteraceae > UBA1213. Next base: position 5,550 of record JBJFIB010000193.1, on the reverse strand, counting down.
TGGAGAATCTGACACCGGAATTAAGGAATTGCACACCGCTTTTTGGATATAGCTCTCTTGTGGAAATGTGCAGACAGGAAAAAGACCTGAAAACTGCTGTCAAAAAGTGTATCTCACAAGGTATCTTAGCGGAATATCTGACAAAGTACGGAAGCGAGGTCGAAAATATGCTGTTTGACGAATATGACGAAGAACTTGCAAGAAAGGTATTGCAAGACGAAGCTTTTGGCGAAGGTAAAAAAGAGGGTAAAAAAGAGGGTAAAAAAGAAGGCGACGAAAGAGCTGCAAAAGCCGACGAAAGGGCTGCGAAAGCCGACGAAAGGGCTGCGAAAGCCGACGAAAGGGCTGCGAAAGCCGAGTTACAGGCTAAAAATGATAGAAAAAAATGCTATCAGATATTGTTCAATAAAGGTATTTCTATTCCGGAAATTGCTAAATCTTATTCAGTTTCAATCGAAGAAGTAGAAGATACTCTTGGGGAAAGATAAGAAAGTCAGGTGCTATGTGAAAAAGAAGAAAACAAAAGCACACAAAAGCTTAAACGGTCAACTTTTTCAAGTGAATAAGTCCATCAAAGACTTAAAAATGAAGCAAAAAGAAAAGATAAGCAAATGGATTTATGAAGAATACAAAAAATTCGTGATAGAGAACAAACGAGTTCCGAATAAAAATGATGATAAAAAAATCATCGAAGCTATTTCACATAAAATAAGTGAGGCTAATATTTGGATTCCTGTTCACGAAATAAAAAAGTATTATCAATCTAAGAAATCCAAAGCAAGAAATATGTTTGGCAAGCCTAAGTCAAAGACAGAGTAAGCCAAACTGTAACGAAAGCAACAGAGAAAAGTTTTTACGCTTTTTTCTGTTGCTATTTTTTTACAGAACAGAAAGGAAGAATTTATTATGTCAGAATTTATTTTCAAAAACGGCATACTTACAAAGTACACGGGCGAAGAAACAGAAGTTATAATTCCGTCCGAAATTAACGGTGTTGAGGTCAAAACGATAGGCAACAATGCTTTTCGTGGCTGCACAAACCTTGAAGGCGTTACAATTCCTAATGGTATTATAAAAATAGGTGAACACGCTTTTGAATATTGTGTTAATCTCGAAAATATTGTAATTCCGGAAAGTATTACGGAAATCGGGTGTTGTGCTTTTGACAGTTGCGAAAGCCTTAAAAGCGTAATAATTCCCGATAGCGTTACGAAAATCAGTGACAGCGTTTTTGAATGTTGTGAAAGCCTTGAAAGTGTAATCATTCCGGACGGTGTTACCGAAATAGGAAACTATGCTTTTCACGGCTGTGTCAATCTTGGAAATGTAACAATTCCGGACAGCGTTACAAAAATTGGAAGTTACGCCTTTGACGGCTGTTTCAGCTTTACTGAACTGACGATTCCAGACAAGGTAACATACATAGAAGAATACACTTTTGACGGTTGCAGTAATCTGACAAAGGTAACTTATAGAGGCAGGACTTATGCTATCGGTTACGAGGACATTTCCGTTCTTGTACGACTTGCAAACAAAATAATAGTATAAAGGAGATTTTATTATGAGCAACAAAATCAATGTATTCCCTGACGAAATCCGTTCTATCGTTTTGAAAGACGATAGAACGCCTTACGGTGGAACAGCGTTTGTAGGTGAAACCGTCGGAGATTTTCTTGATGGACTTGACGAAGACGAAGAAGTGTACTCGCTTGAAGAACTCAACGAACATCTTGTCAAGTGCGGAATAAAACCGATACTCCAAAGTTGTGTTTTTAAAAGCCTTGACGCTTACAATAAGGGCGGTCTTATATGCTATATCACCGAAAATGGAGCTGAATGTTACTGCCGTGAAGATTTTTTGGAATTGGCAGGCGGTGTAGAGGAAGTCGCAAGGTCACTTTTTGAACAGGCAAACTGGCAATCCTTAGAAACCGCACTTGATGAAGATATACGAAACGGTGAGATAGCCGAATGTCCAAAATGCGGCAGGCTTTATCTTTCTTATTTCAAAGCGATGTGCGACGATTGTGCAAAAGAAAGCACTATGGGATATATACGAAACAATTTTTCGTATAGTTCTGATGCGTTGCGTATCATCGACGATATTGTTGAACTTGCATTGAGAGAGAACTTGCAGAAAAAATACTGCGATTTTCTTCTGTGTTCCGTTGGACTCAATAAAGAAGAAATCGAAAAATTCTATAACAGAACATTGGGGGAATAAATATGGAAAACAAAGAAAAAACGCTTGACGAGATTATAAGCTGTGCCGAACAGCAGAAATCACTTGCAGAGAAAATGCTTGACGAGATTATAAGCTATGCCGAGCAGCAGAAATCACTTGCACAAGAGCAGACTGAATGTCAGTATTGCCATTTTGACGAAAATCTTACCGTCTTAATGGAACAATTCAGCACTCCGGACAACGACCTTGAAATCAAATTTTCCTGCGGTGGCGGAGAAGTTTGCATCATTGTCCGTAAAGGCATTGAAACAGCAAACTTAGTTGTGACAAAGGCAAAATTTTGTCCGTATTGTGGCAGAAAAATACAGTAGTAGGTAAAGGCAGCAGAGGACAGAAAACGGAAATGTCTTCTCTCCCCTGTTTTAAAAAAGCAGCAGAAAAAGGTTTTTTTACGCTTTTTCTGTTGCTATTTTTAGAAAAAATTTGAAAAGAGAGGTCTTAAAAATGAAAGAATACCAGAAATATCTTACAATCATAAACGGTGTTGTAATGGATTGTAAAAGTACAGACGAAAACGGAAATGTTACCATACCCGAAAAAGTCGGCGGCAAGCCTGTCACCGCTATCAATCATTGGGCGTTCTTTGGTATTTCAGGTCTTAAAAATGTTACAATACCGGACAGCGTAAAAACCATAGGTGACAATGCATTTAAGTTCTGTTCAGGACTTGAAAGCATAGTAATTCCTGATAGCGTTACAGAAATCGGTAAATCCGCTTTTTGCGAATGTGCAAGTTTGAGTCAGGTTGCTCTTTCTAAAAGTATAAGCAAAATCAATGATTTTACTTTTTGCGGTTGTTGCAACCTCAAAAGTATTGATATTCCGAACAGTGTTGTATCAATCGGTGAGAGTGCATTTCGGAATTGTAATCAACTCAAAAGCATTGATATTCCAAACGGAGTTGTTGGTATAGGAAATGAGGCTTTTCTCTGGTGTGATAATCTGAAAAAAATCAATCTGCCTGACAATGTTAAGTACATTGGAAACGGAGCTTTTGCTGAATGTGTGAATCTCAAAGCACCAACAGCAAATTACAAGGCGTTTCAGATTACCGATGACGGAAAGCTGAAATGCCGTGACTACATATTCACAGAAGGTGAGTGGAGCGAGGAAGTCGAAAATCCCGAACTTTGCAGGAGAGGTTATCACTACTGCCGCAGTCTTTATGAGATATTTAATTATGGTTACTACGGCAAGATTGATGTTAATTTTGCTATTTATGAGTGCGAAGTTGGAAACAGCGTTGTCGAAAGTAATATTGAACATTCAACAAAATGCGTCACCAACAAAATCAAGCCTGTCAAAAGACTTAGCAGGCTTGAAATAATAAAAATACTGAATGGAGAAATGTAGAATGACGAATTACGAAAAATTCAAAGGTATGTCGGTTGAGGAAATGGCAAGTTTTATCGTAAATACACCGAATATCAATTTTTGTGCGTTTTGCTTTTACAACGGAGAAATCTGTACTGATATTCGTTGTGCTGATGGTGTAAAACTGTGGCTTGAAAGTGAGGCAACAGTAAAGGAATGAAATATATCATCAGGCTAAACGGAATAAAAAGCGGATTACTGTAATGGGGGTAAAAATTATGGAGATATATGTAGTTAAAACAGACAAGTGCTATGCCTTTGACTATGACTATGACAACTCTGAACAGGAGTCATCATACTATGTGTCAGAAGAAAAGGCTATTAAGGTTTTCAATGACCTTGTCGAAAGACAGGTGGGTAACCGTATGTGGTATCCATACTGTGAAGATGATTACGAACAAGACGGTGCTACTTTTGAGGGGTATGAAACTGACAGAAAGGCAAGGTTAGAGAAGGACATCTCTAAATTCCTGTCAAGACAGTCAAACAGTGCATACGAAATGTTCTTACCAGACTTTGGTAGAGAGTATTATACAGTTACAATTAAAAGGGTAACAGTGATAGAGTAAAAGGGGGTACAAGAAATGTCAAACACAAAGATTGAGTTTGAAATACCGGAAGAAGAAATAAAAGAGGCTGTTCTTAATGTACTCGCCAAAGAGTACACAAAGAACTTTTCTTACAGTCGCCGTCAGGTTGATAATGTTGTTGTAGAGTGTGTACGCAAAATCATATATAACGATAAGGACAGAATTATCGAAATGATAGTTGCCCGTGCCGCTCGTGAATGTGGCAATAAGGCGGTTAAGAAGATTATCGAAAGCACACTTAAAGATTAACAAAAATCAAAGTCTATATCCTGCACAAGCCTAAAATACTGCTTGTGCAGAAAGATAGACGAAAGGAGATAACAATAATGGACATTCGTGAAAATTTGGAAAGCAAAATCGAACAAACACTTACCGATATTATCTCGGACAGTGTTGAACTGAAAGACGCTTTGTATGCACTTGATTGTTGCTATTTTTAGAAAAAATTTGAAAAGAGAGGTCTTGAACTATGGAAACAATAGAAACAAAAGACTTTTTGTTTCGTGACGAAACAATCATAAGTTACATTGGCAACGACGCAAATGTCGTCATTCCGTCGGAAATTAACGGTGTTGAGGTCAAAACGATAGGCAACAATGCTTTTCGTGACTGCACAAACCTCGAAGGCGTTACAATTCCAGATAGTGTTACAAAAATAGGTGAACTCGCATTTAAGTTTTGCGTTAATCTCGAAAATATTGTAATTCCGGAAAGCATTACGGAAATCGGTTGTTGTGCTTTTGAAAATTGTGCAAGCCTCAAAAGTATTACAATTCCCGACAGTGTTACAGAAATCGGTGAATACGCTTTTTTCGGTTGTGTAAGGTTGAGTCGGGTCGTTCTTTCTAAAAGTATAAGCAAAATCAACGATTTTACTTTTGGCTGTTGTTACAACCTCAAAAGCATAGTAATTACTGATAGAGTGACATCAATCGGTAAGAGTGCATTTCACAACTGTAACCAACTCAAAAGCATTGATATTCCGAACGGAGTAGTAACAATCGGTGAGGGTGCATTTCAAAACTGTAATCAACTCAAAAGAATTGATATTGGAAACGGAGTTGTTGGTATAGGAAATGAGGCTTTTCTCTGGTGTGATAATCTGGAAAAAATCAAGCTTTCTGAAAATATTTCATATATTGGTAGCAGAATTTTCGACAGATGTACAAAACTTCAATCACCAACAGCAAATTACAAAGCGTTCAAACTTACCGATGACGGAAAGCTGAAATGCCGTGATTACATATTTGCAGAAGGTGAGTGGAGCGAGGAAGTCGAAAATCCCAAACTTTGCAGGAGAGGTTATCACTACTGCCGCAGTCTTTATGAGATATTTAATTA
>JBJFIB010000192.1:10834-31167 GCA_051894195.1 Acutalibacteraceae bacterium | reverse complement strand
AAGGGCAACAGTGCTGACTATGATGTACTTGCAAAACAGATTGAATCCGGTGCATGCGGACTGAAAATTCACGAGGACTGGGGTGCAACACCGTCAGTTATAAATCAGTCGCTTAATGTTGCCGATAAATATGATGTTCAGGTTTCAATTCATACTGATACACTCAATGAGGGTGGATTTGTTGAAGATACAATCAACGCTATCGGCGGAAGAACGATACATACCTATCATACAGAGGGTGCAGGCGGCGGACATGCCCCCGATATTATTAAGGCGGCGGCGTTTCCAAATGTTCTGCCGTCGTCAACTAACCCCACAATGCCGTTCACAAAGAACACTATTGACGAACATCTCGATATGCTTATGGTCTGTCATCATCTTGACAGCAGAGTTCCCGAGGATATTTCATTTGCGGATTCAAGAATTCGTCCCGAAACTATTGCCGCTGAGGATATTCTGCATGATATGGGAATTTTCAGTATGATGAGTTCGGATTCTCAGGCTATGGGTCGTGTGGGTGAAGTCATTACAAGAACATGGCAGACAGCGTCTAAAATGAAAAATCAGCGTGGAACACTTCCCGAAGATAATCCGAGAAACGACAATACCCGTGTCAAGAGATATGTTTCAAAATATACGATAAACCCTGCAATAACACACGGAATAGCAGATTATGTCGGTTCGGTTGAAGTCGGAAAAATGGCTGACCTTGTACTGTGGAAACCGTCAATGTTCGGTGTAAAACCCGAAATGATTATCAAGGGCGGATTTATCATAGCCGCAAAAATGGGTGACGCAAACGCCTCAATTCCTACACCTCAGCCGGTAGTCTATACAAAAATGTTTGGTGCATATGGTCTTGCGGTAAAACGCTGCTGTGCAAGCTTTGTTTCAAAAGCAGCCGCAGAAAACGGAATCGCCGAAAAACTCGGTTTGCAGAGAATGGTTCTGCCTGTTAAAGACTGCCGCAATATCGGCAAAAAGGATATGAAGTTCAATGACAGAACAGGCGATATTCAGGTTGATTCCGAAACATACAAAGTTACTGTTGACGGTGAGGAAATTACCTGTGAGGCGGCTGAAAGTCTGCCGCTTACGCAAAAATATTATTTGTTCTGAGCTGAACGGAGGAAAAATTCTATGATTACCGAAAAAATATACGGCAAACTCGGCAATACGGACAAAAGAGTTGATAAAGTTCTTGTTGACTGGTTTGAGCGTGATAAAAAACTTTTGCGTAAAACTACTTCCGTAGGAGAGGAAATAGGAATAAAAATCAGTGAACCGCTTAACGACGGTGATATTATTTATGAGGATAATGAAAAGCTTGTTGTTGTTGAAATTGCTCCGTGCGACCTTATTTCTACGGAAGTTTCGACAATGCAGGAAATGGGCAGACTGTGTTTTGAACTCGGCAACAGGCATTTATCGCTTGCAATCGGAGAGAATATGGTAAAATGCCCTTTTGATGAACCGACTTTTGAATATCTCGGACGACTGGGTTTTAATGTTTCAAAGGTCAACGAAAAGTTTGTCGGATTTATTGAGTGTAAGGCACACGCACATACACACAGTCATACTCATAATAATCAAGACAAAGAGGGCTGATTATGGGCAGTGACGGATTTTTGAAACTTATGCAGGCTTTTGATTCTCTGTTTCCGATAGGAACTTTTACTATGTCCAACGGTATGGAAACCTATGTACAGAAAAGCCTTGTATATGACAAAAAAACGCTTACAAATTTTCTTGATGAATTTATTTATACACTTCCGTACAATGACCTTGGCTTTGCAGCAAAAGCCGCACAGGGAGAAGATTTCAGACTGCTTGATGAAATATGTACAGCGGCTAAATCACCGTATGAACTCAGAAACGGCAGTCAGAAACTATGTGCAAGATTTCTTAAAGCGGAAAATGCACTCGGAGAATATCGTTTTATGAATGATTATTTCCGCAGTATCACAGAAAATGAATGTCAGGGAAATTACAGTATAGCGGTCGGACTTTTTATTCTTGATACAGGGGTTGAAATATCCCGTGGGCTTGAAATGTACTGTTACAGTATGCTGTCGTCAATGGTAAATCACGCAGTTAAACTAGTTCCGTTAAGACAGCTTGACGGTCAGAAATGTCTTGCACAGGCTATTGAGAAAATTCCGCTTGCAGTGCAGAAGTCGCTTGAAACGGAAATTGAGGCTCTCGGCATAAGCGGTTCGGGGTTTGACCTGAGGTCTATGGAACATGAGGTGCTTTATTCAAGATTGTATATATCATAAGTGTGGAGGAATTGAGATGTCTTATGTAAAAATCGGAGTAGGCGGTCCTGTCGGTTCGGGTAAAACCGCACTGATTGAACGCCTTACAAGAATTATGTCAGATGAATACAGTATATGCGTTGTTACAAATGATATTTACACAAAAGAGGACGCTGAGTTCCTTATAAAAAACTCAAAACTGCCGCCTGAAAGGATTGTCGGCGTTGAAACAGGCGGCTGTCCGCATACGGCTATCCGTGAGGACTGTTCAATGAATCTGGAAGCCGTTGACGATATGGCACGAAGGTTTCCCGATGTACAGATTATTTTTATCGAAAGTGGCGGAGATAATCTTTCGGCTACATTTTCGCCTGATTTGGCAGACGCATCAATTTATGTCATTGATGTTGCACAGGGAGAGAAAATTCCGAGAAAAGGCGGTCCGGGTGTTACCCGCTCGGATTTGCTTGTAATAAACAAAACAGACCTTGCGTCTATGGTCGGTGCAAGCCTTGAAGTTATGAAAAATGATTCAAAAAGAATGAGAGGCGACAGACCTTTTATATTCACAAACCTTATGACGCTTGACGGCGTTAATGAGGTTGTAGAGTGGATAAAAAAATCCGTATTGTTTGAGGACCTTAAATGAGCAGATTATACCTTAAAACCGAAAATATCAACGGCAGAACCTTAATGTCGGATTGTTTTTTTACTGCACCGATAAAAATTGCAAAGCCGTTCTGTTACAAGGACTATACCGAAATTATGATGATGACTGCAAGTGCCGGTATTCTTGAAGGGGATTTTTACGATATTGAAATAGAAGTTTGTGAAAAATCCGCCTTGAAGTTTACAGGGCAGTCATACACAAAACTTTTTAAGTCCTCCGATGAGGGTGCATCTCAGAAAGTAATGCTTACGGTTAAAGACGGGGCAAAACTGTTGTATTTTCCTACTCCGATTATTCCGTTTGGCGACAGTATCTTTCAAAGCAAAACGGAAGTTCATCTTTCAGGGCAAAGTAAATTTGTAATGCTTGATGTAATTTCCTGCGGTCGCAAGGCTATGAACGAGGAATTCAGGTTTAAATATTACCGTTCAAGAACAGCAGTTTATATTGATGGTGTGCTTTCGTTTCTCGATAATCAGCGGCTTGCACCTGAGGAAACGGCACTCGGCGGAGTGGGATTTTTTGAGGGATTTTCGCATATCGGAATGATGTATATTTACGGTGTGAATAAGTTTGATTTGCCTGAATGTAAAAATGTCGAGGCGGCAATTACAAATGCAAACAAGGGTTTATGCGTGAGAATTTTTGCAGACAGCGGCGATGAAATTGTCCGCTATTCAAAGAAAATTATTGAAGAAATTGCTTTCTGGAAAAATTGAAAATAGCTGTTTTTTAATGTGTTTTTACGGCTTATTGATGTTTTTGTTTTCGATAATTAGTGATATTATAAAGCTGTAAGTATGTTGTGTTTTTATGCACAATATTCTTGAATTTATGTCAGGAGGAATTTAATATGGCATGTTTTTTAGTACCAATGGCTGAGGCAATAGTAACGACAATAGCGTCAAAGACTTTAAAGTCACATGAGCTTAAAACAAATAAATCAACTAAAATTCCCCAAAAACTCAACAGACTGTCAGGATTCTTGTGGGGAGGTTCGGCACTGCTTGCGTTTGAACATATCTGGCATGGTGAGGTTACACCGTGGTTTCCTTTTCTGACTGCGGCGTCAAATCCCGCTGACGCTGCGGAAATGCTTGGTGAAATGTCAACGGCAGGTGTGGCTATGGCATTGCTTGTAACGGCTGTATGGGCGGCTGTTGAGATTGTTATGAGTCAGATAGAAAAAAGGAAAACAATGCCCGAAAATGCAGAGGAGGAAATGGTATGACACTGCTGATTACAATTTTTGCCGCAGTAATTGCCACTGTTGTATGGTATGCAAGCGAAAAGGCACGAAAAATGAAAGTCGGCGTATTGTGCTATATGTACTGGGGTGCAGGTCTTATGTGGCTTGTTGATGCGATTTTTGAATATTCAAAGCTTGGTGTGGAATATTTTTCTGTTGCGGCAGATGAAATGATGAATGACGCTTATCTTGGATTTTCGGCAGTTGTACTCGGACTTATAATATGGATTGTTATTTTGCTCATTAAAGACCCAAAAAATGTAATAAAATGTGAGTTATGTAAAAAATAAAATTATTTATATTCTGTTTTCTTTTTGATTATAACCTTAAATTGAACATACTCCAAAAAAGACTGAGGACTGCTGTCGGTGTTTTATCGTCAGCAGTTTTCGGGTTTTATCTGAAAAAAATATTATCGGGTGTGTAAGAATATGCGTATAAATATGGATAATATAAAAAGCGGAAAAAACATAACATTTTTATCAATAGCGGTGTTTATGCTGGTGGTGCTGATACTGATTTTAAGTACATTTTATATAAACAGCTGTATCAACCAAGAGGAAAAAGCAAATTATGACAGAAACACTTACAGACAGTTAGGGCTTGACCTTGCCGACGCATCGGATTATCTTACAACTGAGGTTCGGCTTTTCGCCGTTACACACGATATAAAACATCTGTACAATTACTGGAATGAAATTTATGTGACGAAAACAAGGGATAAGGCAATCGAAACCTTTGAAAAGGAGAGTCCGGCTGAGGAAGAAATATCGTTTCTTAAAAAGGCTAAAAAATATTCGGATTTGCTTGTAAATACCGAAACATATTCAATGAAACTGGTAATTATGAGTGAAGACCTGACAGCAGATGATTTTAAATATGACAGCGAATTGTATGATTATGTCAGCAGGGTAATGCAGTATGATATAAAAGATACCGTGGCTAAGGCTGATATGAAAGAAAAGGCAATATTGATTTTGTATGATGAAAATTATGATTATTATAAAAATCATATAACGGGTGCGATAAACAGCTTTCAGAAAATGATGAATGACCGTCTTGATGATGATGTTGCAAAAACAAAATCAGGTACACAGACGGCAACAATTATACTTGTTGTTTCGTCGTGTTTTGCTATGCTTGCCATAGGCGGAATTTTTATTATATTTCATAAACTCTATATCAACCCTGTTAAAAAATATACGGAAAGTATATACAGAGAGAAAAATAACAATAAGTCAAAATTCATTTCCGATTTGAATGTAAATAAAATGGCGGTGAAAATGACTCCTGACGGTGCAAAGGAGGTCAAAGAACTCGGAATAGTGTTCAACAGGCTTATCGACACCGTACATTCGGAGCTTTTTCAGCGTAGAAAGGCCGAAGAAAATATGCGTCGTGAACGCAACAGGGCGAAAACCTCAAACCGTTCAAAAAGTGTTTTTATGGCACAGATGAGCCACGAAATGCGAACCTCTCTTAATGCTGTCAGCGGATATTCTGAACTTCTCTTACAGACTGAACTCAACGAAAAACAAAATTCCTATGTAAACGGAATTTATTATTCTGTTGATGTTCTGCTCGGTGTTGTAAACGATATTCTTGATTATACAAAATTTGAGTCGCAGTATATGAAAACCGAAAAAGCGGATTTTGATTTTCCGAAACTTCTGTCGGAGGTTTATTCCGTAATGAAAAATCAGGCGGACAGCAAAAATCTTTATCTTGTTTTCAATAAGGATTCCGCACTTCCGCAAACGCTTGTGGGCGATTCGCTGAAACTGCGTCAGGTGCTTATAAATCTTATAAGTAATGCCGTGAAATTTACATCAGACGGCGGCGTAACTGTCAGTATCCGGCTGAAAAGTATGGATAAAGACAAATGCACAATTTATTTTGAAGTCCGTGATACAGGCATAGGAATGAACGAAAAAGCGTTGCAGTCTGTATTCCGACCATACATACAAAGCACTTCTTCATCAGGAGAGTTCAAAGGCACAGGACTCGGACTGCCTATATGTCAGCAGATTGTGTCGGCACTCAGCGGCGGAAAAAGCAAAATTGAGGTCAAAAGCACAGTCGGAAAAGGTTCGGTGTTTTATTTCAGTCTTGAATTTTTCATATCATCAAAAAGTCCTGTAAAGACCGTAACATCAAAACCAACATATAAAAACGAAAAGGTTCTTGTTACGGACGACAACGAGGTGAATGTTTAGATTCACAGGGAAATTCTTGCAAACTGCGGACTTGAAGTATTTACCGCATACAGCGGAAACGAGGCACTTGAAATACTGAAAAAAGAAAAGAACATAAAACTTATCTTTATGGATGTAAGAATGCCCGATATGAACGGCTTTGAAACGGTCAGAAAAATACGACAGACGGAAAATTACAAAACCGTACCCGTAATTGCCCTTACAGCAGATGTGATACACGATTTCGATAAAAAAGCCGCCGAAACCGGAATGACTGACTATCTGACAAAGCCTTTCAAGGTGAACCGTCTGTATTCAGTTCTGCAAAAATATCTTCCGGACTATCAGACCACAAAGACCGTAAAAGCTGAATACGAAAGCAAAGAAGATTTCTTTGACAGTTCATACTGCTGTGAAAATTCAGGATTAAGTCAAAAGGACTTTTCAGGTATTCTTGACGGCTTTGTTGAATGTAACGGCGACGACTGCAAAAAAATCAGGAATTTTATATCGGCAGGTGATTTTTCTTCCGCCGGAAATGTTGTGCATACTCTTAAAGGCATAAGCGGTTCAATAGGCTGTCGGAAATTGTTGTTGTCATCTCAAAAACTTATGGAACAGTTAAAAAACAAAAGCTATGACGAGCTTGAAAACTTTGAGGATATATTCAATAAAACGCTTGACTGTATAAGAAATTATATACAGTCTGAAAAACAGGTCGATAAGGATATTGTATCACTGACGCCGGATTTCAATATAAAAGAGGTTTTTGAGGAAATAAAAAAACTAAGCGAAAAAAATGATGTTTCCGCCATAGAGATATTCAATGAAAATATTGATATGATAAAAATGCTGACGGACAAGGAAACATTTGATAATCTTAAAAAATCCTGTGACAGCTTTGATTTTAAGGGAATTATCGAATGTATTGACAGGGGGAATAGAAAATGTACAGAGTAATGATTGTTGATGATGATATGGCGGTATGTTATGTTTACCGTAATATGAAGTCGTGGGAAAAGCACGGCTTTGAAATAGTCCTTGAAGCCAATAACGGCAGACAGGCACTTGAACTCCTCGAAAAAAACAGTGTGGACATAATTTTCACGGATATAAGAATGCCTGTTATGGACGGAATTGATTTGCTTAAAACAATACGCCAAAGGGGACTGGATATTTTTGTTGTGCTTATAAGCTCATACAAGGAATTTGAATATGCAAGAGAGGGCTTGAAATTCGGTGCTGTTGACTATGTTATGAAACCGCTGACCGAAAACGCCCTTGACGAAAGTCTTGAATTCCTGAAAAAATATATGAACGAAAAAAGCGACAACAAAGAAGTCAGGAATATGGTTGTTGATGTTATGAAAAAGTACGGTGCAAACCCTGACGACAGCCTTATAAAAAATGTTTGTGCTTATATTTCGGACAATATAGGCACGGATATTACTATGGACGACATTTCGTCAAATCTCGGACTAAGCAAGGATTATTTCGGAAAACTCATAAAACAAAAGACAGGTCAGAATTTCAAGACAATCTACACCGACATAAAAATGGAGTATGCAAAAATGCTTATAATCGGCGGTCAGCACAAAATGTATGAAATAAGCGATATGCTCGGATATTCGTCGGCGGATTATTTTGCACGGGTTTTTAAGGATACTTTTGGTATGAGTCCTGCGGAATTCCGCAAAAATACCTGATTTTTGACGGAAAATAGCTGTAAATTGCAGTGGTAAAAAATATCAGGTGAATTTATAATATAATCAGCTTGAAAATGAATAATTCGTAAAGCTATTATTCATTTTCGGATAATTCCTTAGAGGGAGGAAGTCCGATGAAGAATTATATTATAACTATTGCAAGAGGCTTTGGAAGCGGTGGCCGTGAGGTCGGATTCAATCTTTCCGAAAAGCTCGGAATACCGTGCTATTGGAGTCAGATTTTGTCTATGGCGTCGGAATACAGCGGAATAAACGAAAGTCTGTTTGAACTTTCAGACGAAAAACTGCGTCACAAGAAACTGCTGAAAAAGTTGAGTGTGGCAAAGAATACGGATAAGATTGTTGAACCGTCGGATAAGGATTTTACATCAGATGTCAACCTGTTCAATATACAGAAAAAGATAATCTGTGAATTAGCGGAATCTCAATCCTGCATAATTATCGGCAAGTGTTCAAATCATATTCTGCGGAATTATGATAATGTCGTGAGTGTTTATATAGAGGCACCGAGAAAAGCCTGCGTCGAAAGACTGAAAAAGTATCTCGGTGTTACCGATGACGAGGCGGCGTCAATGATTTATCAGACGGACAAATACCGTGCGGATTATTACCGTTATTATACCGGCGGAGATTACTGGACAAATCCCACATCATATGACGCTTAACAGCGACAGGATAGGCATTGAAAAATGTGCCGATATTATAATCAATTACCTTAAAATCAGCGGAAAAATGTAATTTTGTTTCAATACGCCTGACAATGAAGTCGGTACCACAGAAATATGGTATTGACTTCATTTTTTTATTAAAAAGATAATGAAAGGAAGAAAGGAAAATGGGAAAAAAGGGGTTCTTAAAGGTATTTGCAGCGGTGACTGCATCGGCATTGATGGCAACATGTATGCTCACAGGCTGTGGAAACAGCGGAGGGGAAAAATCTTCCGGAGCATCAGCGGATTCAGCATCGACAAACAGCGGCGAAAGCGTAAAGGTCGGACTTCTTCATTCGCTTACGGGTTCAATGGCAATTTCCGAAAAGGCTGTAAGCGACGCCGAAAAGCTCGCTATTTCCGAAATCAACGCCTCAGGTGGTGTTCTTGGAAAACAGATTGAGTATCAGGAGGAGGACGGTGCGTCTGACCCGTCAACATTCGCAACTAAGGCAGAAAAACTCATTGATCAGGACGGTGTTACAACGGTTTTCGGCTGCTGGACATCTTCATCAAGAAAAGCTGTAAAACCTGTATTTGAGGACTATAATGCACTGCTTTTCTATCCTGTTCAGTATGAGGGTATGGAAAGTTCTTCAAATATCGTTTATACAGGTGCTGCACCGAATCAGCAGATTGTACCGGCTATTGATTACCTTATCGAAAAAGGCTACAAAAAATTCTTCCTTCTTGGTTCGGACTATGTATTCCCGAGAACCGCAAATGAAATTATTGCGGCACAGGTAAAGAATGCGGGACTTGAAGTTGTCGGAACTGAATATGCCGATATGGATCAGACCGACTTTTCAACCATTATTGCAAAGATTGAGGCTGCAAAACCCGATGTAATCGTCAACACACTTAACGGTACGGGTAATGTATCATTCTTCAAACAGATGGCAGAAAAGAACTATACAAGCAAGGAATATATGACAATGTCGTTCTCTATTGCCGAAGAAGAAGTAAAGACTATCGGTGCAGATATTCTTAAAGGACATATGATGTCGTGGAACTATTATCAGACAACGGAAACTGATACAAACAAGAAATTTGTTTCCGCATACAAGGATATGTTCGGTAAGGACAGAGTAACATCAGATCCGGCTGAGGCAGCCTATGACGCCGTATATCTCTGGAAAGCGGCTGTCGAAAAGGCAAACAGCTTTGAAATTGACGATGTTCTCAAAGCAATCAAAACAGGTGAAATTTCGTTTGAAGCTCCTGAGGGCAAGGTAACTATTGACGGAGATAATCAGCACCTCTACAAGAAAGTTATTATAGGCGAAGTAAAGGAAGACGGTCTTATCTATCAGGTTTATGCAACAGATGAAGCAGTAAAGCCTGACCCGTATCTTGAAACTTACGAATGGGCTGTTGAAGCAGGTGTCAAGCCGCTTGAATAATCAGTCGGTAAATTTATAGTCTGAGTAGTGGTTCTGAGATTTTCAGAGCCACTATTTGATGACAGGGTAAAAATAATCCGGTTCATAATTATATGGAGGTGTAACAATGGAACAGGTTGTAAATACATTGTTCAACGGTCTTAGTCTGAGTTCCATTTACCTGTTGGTTGCACTCGGACTGTCGATAACATTCGGACTTATGGGTGTAATCAATATGGCACACGGCGAATTTGTCATGATTGGTGCATATATGACATTCGTAACACAGCAGTTCTTCAATCAGTATATGCCTGAATCAATAGGAAGTCTGTACTATTTTGCCGCAATTATCGCTGCGTTTGTTGTTACATTCATTCTTGGCTGTATTATGGAAAAACTTCTTATCAGCAGATTATACGGTCGTAAGATTGACAGTCTTCTTGCAACATGGGGTGTCAGCCTTATATTACAGCAGGCGGCAAGAACAATTTTCGGCACACAGGGCGTAAATGTAACAGCACCGTCATTCCTTTCAGGCGGACTTACCATTGGCGGCTGTACATTCTCATATAACCGCATATTCATAATCGGTCTTGTTGCCGTTACAATCGTGATTGTATGGATGGTAATGAACAAGTCGGGATTCGGTATGAAAATGCGTGCAACAATGCAGAACAGACCTATGGCACAATGTATGGGCATAAATTCAAGAAAAGTGGATTTGCTTACATTCGGTCTTGGTTCGGGACTTGCCGGTGTTGCAGGTTGTGCAATAGCCTTGCTTGGTTCGATTGATTCCACAGTCGGTCAGAATTATATAGTATATTCGTTTATTACAGTTGTTCTCGGCGGTGTAGGAAATATCCTCGGCACTGTACTGGGTTCGGGTATTATCGGTTTTGCAAGCGTATTTGTAGAAACTTACCAGAGTTCGTCTATTGCAAGAGCGATTGTGCTGATACTTGTTATTGTATTTCTGCAATTCCGTCCAAAAGGACTGTTCACAATCAGAAGCAGAAGTCTTGACGAAGAATGACAGGGGGGATTATTATGCCGAATACACCACTTTTAAAGAAAAAAGGCGGGTTTATCAGCAGATTTAAATACGGCTATCATATAGTGTTTGCCATATTTGTAATAATCCTTGCTGTATGTCCGTTTGTTATGTCAACAACCGCCATGATACAGTTCCTCGGAAAATGTATGTGCTATGCTATGGTTGCAATAGGACTTGATCTTGTATGGGGTTATACGGGAATGTTAAGCCTCGGACACGGATTGTATTTTTGTCTGGGCGGCTATGCTATGGCTATGTATCTCAAACTGAAATCAAACGGCGGAAACATCACTGATTTTATGCAGATTGCAGGCATAAATGAACTTCCGTCATTCTGGAAACCGTTTCTCTCAGAACCGCTGACATTTATACTTATACTTGCTGTTCCGGCACTTGTTGCGGGAGTTATCGGATTTTTCGTATTCAGAAGCCGTATCAAAGGCGTATATTTTTCAATCATTACTCAGGCACTTACATGGGCGGCTTATTCGATATTTATTGCAAATTCAGGCTTTACCGGCGGCAATAACGGTATCACCGATTTTGATGCTATTGTCGGAAAAACAAGAGGTCCGGCAAACAAAGGAAATCTTATCACGCTGTTTATGATTACGCTTGTTGTACTTGTTGTTATTTATGCACTTGCGGCGTTCCTTGTAAACAGAAAGTTCGGAAAACTTCTTATCGCTATCCGTGACGGCGAAAACAGAACATTTTTCTCGGGCTATTGCGTCAACAGATATAAAAATGTAATTTATATTATCTCGGCAATTATGGCGGCAATAGGCGGTGCTTTGTTTGTAAATTTCAACGGAAGCATTACGCCGACTCAGATGACAATTTCGTTCTCGGTTACAATGGTTATATGGGTAGCTGTCGGCGGCAGAGGAACAATTATCGGTGCCGTTCTCGGAACTTTTCTTATCAATCTCTGCGAATATAATCTCAGCTCGGGTGCTTTGGTTGATGTATGGCAGTATATACTCGGTGCAATTTTCTGTCTTGCAATCCTGTTCTTCAAAGGCGGCATTATCGGTCTTTTCAAGGATCAGATACCGGCTTTTATAAGACGAATTGTACACTCGGACAAAAAGAAGAAGGAGGCAGGTACTGATGCCGCATAATAAAGAAAATGATACTGTTCTTGCGATAAAGAATATATCGGTTGTATTTGACGGTTTCAGGGCTCTTACAGATGTCAGGACAGATGTAAAGCGTCACACGATACACTTTTTTATCGGACCAAACGGTGCAGGAAAAACCACACTTCTTGATATTATCTGTGCAAAAACCAAACCTACACAGGGAACCGTACACTTTTATCCTCAGGGACGAGAGCCTGTCCGCCTTACCGGTATGAAAGAATACAAAATAGTAAATGAGGGAATAGGAAGAAAGTTTCAGGTTCCGTCGGTATTTGTAAATCTTACCGTTCTTGAAAATATGATACTGTCGCTCAAAGGTCACAAGGGCGTGCTTGATTCCATTTTCAGAAATCCGACAAAAGATGATATGGAAAACATTATGGAAATTCTGAAAAAGGTCAATCTCGACGACAAGGCAAACGAAAAAGCCGGTTCACTTGCACACGGTCAGAAACAATGGCTTGAAATCGGAATGCAGCTTGTTCAGAAGCCTGAAATTATTATGCTTGACGAACCTGCGGCGGGTATGGGCAAGCCTGAAACATTTAAAACCGGCAGACTGTTGATGGAAATCAAAAAAGAGTGTACAATAATAGTTGTTGAACACGATATGGATTTTGTAAAACAGATTGCGGACACAGTCACGGTACTTCACGAGGGAAAAGTGCTGATGGAAGGTAATGTCGATGATGTTCTTGCCGACAAAACCGTACAGGCTGTCTATCTTGGAAGAGGCGGTGAGAGAAATGCTTAAAGTTGATAAACTTAATTCGTTTTACGGAGAAAGCAGAATAATAACAGATCTCAGTATGGAAGTTGAGGATAACAAAATTTGTTGTCTTATCGGCAGAAACGGCGTAGGAAAAAGCACAACTCTCAAAAGTATTATGGGACTTGTAAAAACACCAAACGGAAGTATAAAATTACAGGATACAGAAATGATAAAAATGCCGACCTTTGACAGAGTAAAGCTGGGAATAGGCTATGTTCCTCAGGGAAGGGAAATTTTTCAGCAGATGACCGTTCAGGAAAATTTACAGCTCGGTTTACAGCCCATAGGCGGCAAGGGACAAATTCCTGATTTTATCTATGATTTGTTCCCGATTCTTCCGAAGTTTGCAAAGAGAAAAGGCGGCGACCTGTCAGGCGGTCAGCAGCAGCAGCTTGCAATAGCGAGAGCGTTGGTCGCAAAGCCTAAACTTCTTATCCTTGATGAACCGACAGAGGGTATTCAGCCGTCAATTATTCAGGATATAGGTGTTGCAATCAAAAAGATAAATAAAGAATTGGGAATTACCGTTCTTATAGTAGAACAGTATCTTGAATTTGTACTTAATATTTCCGATTATATTTATGTTATGGAAAAGGGCGAGATAGTTATGCAGGGCAAGACAAGCGAACTTCCTGCCGAAGAAGTACAGAAAAAAATGACAGAATAACAAAATTCAGGGGATATACGGAACGCAGTCAGTCCGTATATCCCTTTGATGATAATATTTATATGAATTGTTGAGGAGAGTAGTTTTATGCCTGAAAAATTCAAGCCGTCAGTATTGATAATTGATGATGACCCTAAACAGATTGTGATTGCAAGCTCAATACTCAAATCGGAAAATTGTTCCGTGCTTGCCGCAACAAAATGCAGTGAGGCATTTGAAGTCATAAAAAGAGAAATGCCAAGCCTTATAGTTCTTGACATTGTTATGCCGGATATGAACGGTTTTGAGTTCTGCAAAAAAATTAAATCCGACCCTGAAACTGCGGAAATTCCTGTTATCTTTGCAACGGCTTATAATGATTCGGAAAATATACGCAAAAGCTTTGAGGCTGGCGGAAACGATTATGTCGTAAAACCGTTTATCAAAGATGAGCTTTTGCAGAGGGTAAAAATAAGGATAAAACTTTCAAGGCAAAGTCAGAAACTTAAAAGGTCATACGAAGAATTGGATAAATTCTGCTATATGGTTGCACACGATATTCGTTCACCGCTTTATGTAATAGCACAGCTTATTGATATTATGAAAGTGCAGCTGAAAAACGGTTCCGCCGATGAGGTGGAAAAAATCTGTACAATGATAACCGAAAAATCCGACAAGGTTGTGGAAATGGCGAACAGTCTTTTGAAATTTTCAAAGGCAACACAGGAAAGTTCAGAAAAATCTGCCGTTGACCTTAATGCAATAACCGAGGAACTTTTTGAGGATTTTAAATTCATAGAAAAAGACAGAACTATTGTCTTTGAAAAAGATGACTTGCCGGTTGTGTCGGGTGATAAAAACCTGTTCAAAACCGTATTGCAGAATATTATCGGTAATGCCGTCAAATTTACACGAACAAGAGAAAAAGCCGAAATCACTGTAAAATCACATAAAAATAACGACGAGTATGAAATTTCAGTCAGTGATAACGGAATAGGTTTTGATATGAAATATGCAAAAGATATTTTTGATGTTTTTCAGCGTATTCCCGATACCGCCGTGCAATTTGAGGGCAATGGCATAGGCTTGTCCGTTGTCAGAAAAATAATAAGACGATACGGCGGCGATGTGTCCATATATTCTGTTGTTGACGAAGGAACAACGGTGAAATTTACTCTGCCGATAACCGATAATATTTGATTATCCGAAAAATCCATAAACATCAGCTTGGCAAAAAATATACATTCAAGAATGACTGGAAAATGACCAATATAAACAAAAGCGGCTGAAATTCAGTCGCTTTTTGTTTACAGATTATACTGCGGAATATAATATGCTCTATATATTGCTTTTATCAGCTTTTTGTAAACAGCGAGAACAGCATAACCACAACGCCGAGTACAACAAGCACAATTCCTGTTACACGGTTGAGTGTCTTTGGTGCTGCTTTGTTGGCAAATACTGCGGCAACTCTTGCCCAGATAAGCGTGAATATTACGCAGAGTATGAACACAGTCCAGTCGGGCATACCACCTATTGCAAAGTGTGAAACAGCACCCGTAAGTGCAGTAAATGTCATAATGAATACGCTTGTGCCGACAGCGGTTTTCAGCTCATAGCCGAGAACTGATGTCAGTATAAGCAGCATCATCATACCGCCGCCAGCACCGACAAATCCGCATATAAAGCCGATGATAATTCCGCACACAATGGACTGAATTGCCCTTTTCTTTGCGGAAACACCAAGCATTTTTTCTTTTGTGGTCATAACAGGCTTTACAATGAATTTAATGCCGAGCAAAAATGTCATAAATACCGAAAAATTACCCATTGTTGCCGACGGTAAAAGACTTGCAACATAACTGCCCACAACCGTAAACACAAGTACACTGAACATCATAATCAAGCCGTTTTTGATGTCGAGGTTTTTGTTTTTGCCGTAGGTGTATGCGGAAACGGCACTTGCAAGAACATCTGACGAAAGTGCAATTCCGACCGCCATATAAGGTTCCATACCGAGAAAAGTTATGAGCATAGGGCTGATTACGGCGGCGGCACTCATACCTGCAAAGCCTGTTCCCAAGCCGGCACCCATTCCCGCAAAGAAAGTAACAAGTATAGTAATAAAAATATCCATATCAATCATTTCCTTTCAGAATTTCATCAAGATTTTTGTGTATGACTTCAACGGTTTCAAAAAATCCCTGTCGTGCCTGTTTTGTTGTGTCTGCAAAAAGCATTTCAAAAAAGGATTTTTGCAGAATATGACCTTGTTCAATGACAGGATTTGCTTTTTCGGTTAATATCAACAGAGTTTTTCGTCTGTCGCCTTTTACGCTTTCACGCTTTAAATATCCTTCGTCAACCAATTTGTTTACATTTACCGAAACGAGATTTGCCTTGATTTTTCGTACCTCAACAATATCGCTTGCCGTTTTGTAGCAAGGGTTGTTCGCAAGAAACATAAGAATATCAAAAGCTGTCTGCGGTAATGAAAGCTGCTGACAGAGCGGTTTGCATTTTTCGCTGTATGCCGTCATTAGTTTTTGGACGAAATCAATATTTATGTTCAAAAAATCACCCCGATAATTACTTCAAATTTGTATAGTTCAAATTTGAAGTAATTATATCACTGATATATGCCCTATGTCAAGCAGCTAAAAATCAATATAGAATAATGCCGGTTTTTTTACTGGGTGAATTTATGACATTATTCGTCATTTTGCATTAAATTACACTGCATACTTGCAGAAAATAGAAATATTGTAAGAAAATTCACTTTTTGTAAATAAATAATGCAAGATTCGGCTTAAAAGTTGCATTATTAGCTTGACAAAGTAATATCAATATGATAAAGTTAATTTGCAATAAATACTGGGACAAAGGCGTTCACTAAGAATGGTTGTATTCTTTTTAAGGGTATGGCTTCCTTGGTGAGCCTATTTTTTTCCATTAACTAATTTTTATAAAGGAGTAGGTGCTTCTGATGGACAACTTCAAAAATCAGGAACCTTATGCAAAACAGGGACTTTATGACCCTCGTTTTGAACACGATAACTGCGGTATAGGTGCCGTTGTTAATATTAACGGAATAAAATCCCGCCGTGTTGTTGATGATGCTCTGAGTATCGTTGAAACACTGGAACACCGTGCAGGTAAAGACGCTGAGGGCAAAACAGGCGACGGCGTAGGCATTATGCTTCAAATATCCCACGAGTTCTTTAAGAAAGCAACAAAGGATCTCGGTTTTGACATCGGAGAAGAAAGAGATTACGGTGTCGGAATGTTCTTCTTCCCACAGAATGTTCTCAAAAGAATGGAGTCAATGAAACTCTTTGAGATAATAACACAAAAAGAGGGACTTGAATTTCTCGGTTGGAGAACCGTGCCGACAAACCCGTCGGTTATCGGTCAGAAGGCACTCGAAAGTATGCCGTGCATAATGCAGGCATTCGTTAAGCGTCCGAAAGATGTCGAGAAAGGACTGCCTTTTGACAGAAAACTTTATATTGCAAGGCGTATATTTGAACAGAGCAACGAAAGCACTTATGTATGTTCTCTTTCAAGCAGAACAATAGTATATAAAGGTATGTTCCTCGTAAAAGAACTCCGTCAGTTCTTCTATGACTTACAGGACGAGGACTACACCTCTGCTATTGCAACGGTTCACAGCCGTTTCAGTACAAATACAAATCCGAGCTGGCAGAAAGCTCACCCGAACCGTATTATTGTTCACAACGGTGAAATTAACACAATCACAGGCAACGCCGACAGAATGCTTGCCCGTGAGGAATCAATATACAGTGATGTTCTCGGCGACGATATGACCAAGGTGTTCCCGATAGTTGACAGAAACGGTTCCGACTCGGCTCGTCTTGACAACTCACTTGAATTTATGATGATGGCAGGTATGCCTTTGCCGCTTGCCGTTATGATAACAATTCCTGAACCATGGACAAACGACAGAACAATTACCCGTGAAAAAAAGGATTTCTATCAGTATTATGCAACAATGATGGAGCCATGGGACGGACCTGCGTCAATCATTTTCTCAGACGGCGACCTTCTCGGTGCTGTCCTCGACAGAAACGGACTCAGACCGTCACGATATATGATTACAAAAGACGGTTTCCTCATTCTTGCGTCGGAAGTCGGCTGTATTGATATTCCGCCTGAGAATATACTCGTCAAAGAGCGTCTGCGTCCGGGCAAAATGCTCCTTGTCGATACAACAAAGGGACAGCTTATTGACGATAAGGACTTAAAGGAATATTACGCAACAAGAAAGCCTTACGGTGAATGGCTTGACCAGAATCTTGTATTCCTCAAAGACCTCCACATTCCGAATGAAAGCATTACTCACTTTGACAAGGAACATCTTGTAAGACTTCAAAAGGCATTCGGCTATACCTACGAGGAAATCAGAACAAGTATTCTTCCTATGGCACAGAACGGTGCAGAACCGATAGCCGCTATGGGTGCAGATGTACCGATACCGCCGCTTTCAGAGGGTGACGGTCCGCTGTTCAATTACTTCAAACAGCTTTTTGCACAGGTTACAAACCCGCCGTTTGACGCAATCCGTGAGGAAATAGTAACCGATACAAGCGTACATCTCGGCTGTGACGGTAACATTCTCGTTGAAAAGCCTGAAAACTGTCATGTTCTTAAAATTCACAATCCTATCCTTACGAATACGGATATGCTGAAAATCAAGAGTATGAATGTTCCGGGACTTAAAACAGCGGTTATCCCGATAACTTACTATAAACACACAAATCTTGCAAAGGCAATAGACCACCTGTTCTTCCTTGCTGACAAGGCATATAAACAGGGTGCAAATATTCTCATTCTCTCAGACAGAGGTGTTGACGAATATCATGTTGCAATTCCGTCACTTCTTGCTGTTTCGGCACTCCAACAGCACCTTGTTTCCACTAAAAAGAGAACATCAGTATCTATGATACTTGAAAGTGCAGAGCCGTGTGAGGTTCATCATTTTGCAACACTTCTCGGCTACGGTGCCTGTGCTGTCAACCCGTATCTTGCACTTGAAACAATCCGTGACCTTATCGACACGGGTGCACTCGATAAAGACTATTATGCCGCAGAAAACGACTACAATGCGTCGATACTTCACGGCATAGTAAAAATCGCCTCGAAAATGGGTATCTCAACAATTCAGTCATACCTCGGTTCAAAGATTTTTGAGGCTATCGGTATATCAAAGGAAGTTATAGACAAATACTTTACAGGAACTGTAAGCCGTGTCGGCGGAATAACTCTTGACGACATCAGTAAGCGTTCCGAAAAACTCCACACTGCCGCATTCGACCCGCTCGGTCTTAATATTCTTCTTGAAGTTGAAAGTGCCGGCAGTCACAAGCTCCGCAGCGGCAAAGAGGAACATCTCTATAACCCTGAAACAATTCATCTGTTGCAGGAATCAACAAGAACATGCAACTATGATATGTTCAAGCAATATACTGCCGCAATAAACAGGGAAGACGAGCATATGAACCTCAGAAGTCTGCTTGACTTCAACTATCCAGAAGACGGCGGTATTCCGATTGACGAGGTTGAAAGCGTTGAAAGCATATGCCACAGGTTCAAGACAGGTGCTATGTCCTACGGTTCAATATCGCAGGAGGCACACGAAACTATGGCTATTGCGATGAATACAATCGGCGGTAAGTCAAACTCAGGTGAGGGCGGCGAGGATATCGAACGCCTTACAATCGGCAAGGACGGACTTAACCGTTGTTCAGCAATCAAGCAGGTTGCGTCAGGTCGTTTCGGCGTAACATCGGAATATCTTGTAAGTGCAAAGGAAATTCAGATTAAGCTTGCTCAGGGTGCAAAGCCGGGCGAAGGCGGACATCTTCCGGGCAAAAAGGTTTACCCGTGGATTGCAAAGACAAGACATTCAACACCGGGTGTAAGCCTTATTTCTCCTCCGCCTCATCACGATATTTATTCAATCGAGGACTTGGCTCAGCTTATTTATGACCTTAAAAACGCAAATAAAGACGCAAGAATTTCAGTAAAACTCGTTTCGGAGGCAGGCGTAGGTACGGTTGCCGCAGGTGTTGCAAAAGCCGGTGCAGGCGTTATCCTTATCTCCGGTTATGACGGCGGTACAGGTGCAGCTCCGAGAAACTCAATATATAATGCAGGACTTCCGTGGGAACTCGGACTTGCAGAAACACATCAGACACTCATTATGAACGGTCTGCGTTCAAGAGTTGTAATCGAAACTGACGGTAAGCTTATGACAGGTCGTGATGTACTTGTTGCGGCTCTGCTCGGTGCCGAGGAATACGGCTTTGCTACTGCTCCGCTTGTAACAATGGGTTGCGTTATGATGCGTGTATGTAATCTTGATACATGTCCTGTCGGTATCGCAACACAGAACCCTGAACTCAGAAAGAGATTCAAGGGCAAACCTGAATATGTTGTCAACTTTATGCACTTTATCGCTCAGGAACTCCGTGAATATATGGCTCGTCTTGGCATAAGAAC
>JBJFIB010000192.1:0-10734 GCA_051894195.1 Acutalibacteraceae bacterium | reverse complement strand
GTCGGTACGATTTTCGGTTCGGAAATCACAAAACGCTATCACGACGATACTCTTGAAGACGATTCATATGTTGTTAAGTGTCACGGTGCAGGCGGACAGAGCTTTGGTGCATTTATTCCTAAGGGACTTACGCTTGAACTTATCGGCGACAGCAACGACTATTTCGGCAAGGGACTTTCCGGCGGTAAGCTGATTGTATATCCGCCTGAAAAATCACAGTTCAAGAGAGATGAAAATATCATCATAGGTAATGTTGCACTTTATGGTGCAACAAGCGGTAAGGCATTCATCAGCGGTGTTGCCGGCGAGAGATTCTGCGTAAGAAACTCCGGTGCAATAGCTGTTGTTGAGGGTGTAGGCGACCACGGCTGTGAATATATGACAGGCGGCAGAGTTGTTGTTCTCGGTAAAACAGGCAAAAACTTTGCGGCTGGTATGAGCGGCGGTATTGCTTATGTACTTGACGAGGATTCAGACCTCTATATGAAGATGAACAAGGAGCTTGTTTCAATCAGCGGAGTAACTCAGAAGTATGATGTCAAAGAACTCAAAGAGATAATTGAAGAACATGTTGCCGCAACAGGTTCACCAAAGGGTCAGGAAATCCTTGATAACTTTGAAGAATATCTGCCTAAGTTCAAAAAGGTTCTTCCGAATGACTACGCTAAGATGATGCAGACAATATTCCAGATGGAAGAAAAGGGTATGAGTCACGAACAGGCAAAAATTGAAGCGTTTTATTTGAATACAAAACAGTAAGGAGGCGGATAAAATGGGAAAACCAACAGGATTTCTGGATTATAACAGAGAAAACAACGAGGGCGAACAGCCTCTCGAAAGAATTAAGCATTATAATGAATTTCATGTTCCTATGCAGCCGTCACAAAGAAAAGAACAGGCGGCAAGATGTATGGACTGCGGCGTGCCTTTCTGTCAGAATGGTCGTATGCTGATGGGAATGGTATCGGGCTGTCCGCTTAACAACCTGATACCTGAATGGAACGACCTTGTGTTCAAGGGAGAGTTTGACACAGCGGCTCACAGACTGTTTATCACAAATAATTTCCCTGAGTTTACAGGTCGTGTATGCCCGGCACTCTGCGAGGCTGCGTGTACCTGCGGACTTAACGGAAACCCCGTAAGTGTAAAAGAAAACGAAAACTTTATCATTGAATATGCGTTCAGTTCGGGAATGATGGAGCCAGACCCGCCGAAAGTAAGAACAGGCAAAAAGGTTGCCGTTATCGGTTCGGGACCGTCAGGTCTTGCATGTGCTACTCAGCTCAACAAAAGAGGACACAATGTTACCGTATATGAAAAAGATGACCGTGTAGGCGGACTGCTTATGTACGGAATTCCGAATATGAAACTTGAAAAGAATGTTATTGACCGCCGTGTAAACCTTATGAAAGCGGAGGGCATAAATTTCGTTACAAATGCAAATGTCGGTGACGGCGTTGACGCAAACGAAATTCTCAATGACTACGATGCTGTTGTTCTTTGCTGTGGTGCAGGCAATCCCCGTGATATAAACGCTCCCGGCAGAGATGCAAACGGAATATATTTTGCCGTTGATTTTCTTAAAGCTACAACAAAGAGTCTTCTGGATTCAAACCTTGCTGACGGAAACTATATCTCGGCAAAGGACAAGAATGTTGTAATTATCGGCGGCGGCGACACAGGTAATGACTGCGTCGGAACATCAATCCGTCATGGCTGTAAGTCAGTTGTACAGCTTGAAATGATGCCTAAGCTGCCCGATACAAGAGCCGAAAATAATCCGTGGCCTGAGTGGCCGAGAGTGTGCAAGACTGACTACGGTCAGGAGGAGGCAATAGCTGTATTCGGTTCAGACCCTCGCCGCTATCAGACAACCGTCAAGGAATTTGTAAAAGACGAAAACGGAAACCTTAAAGGCGTTGTTACTGTTAAACTTCAATCTGTCTATGACAGTGAGGCAGGCAGAAATGTTATGCGTGAGGTTGAGGGCAGTGAAGAATATATCGAGGCTGAACTTGTTCTTATTGCCGCAGGTTTTCTCGGACCAAAGCAGTATGTGCCTGAGGTGTTCGGCGTAGAAACCGACAAACGCAGTAATGTTGCAACTCAGCAGGGCAAATACAGCACAAATATCGAAAAGGTATTTACCGCCGGCGATATGCACAGAGGACAGTCGCTTGTTGTATGGGCAATCCGTGAGGGCAGAGATGCCGCCGCAGAGGTTGACGAATATCTTATGGGTTACACCTGTCTGTAATAAATTTCAAAAAATAATACTCCCGGACAAAAATCAAAAATATAATGTTCGGGAGTGTTTTTTGATAAACTATGTATGAATATAATCGGGACTATATGCAAACAATCTGAACAGAAATATACTCCGATTATGATTTATACTGTTCACATCGCATAAGAAAAATACGGAAAAAACGGCGGTTTTGTCGGAGTTGACGCCGCTTTGATTTTAAAATATTTTTCCGCTTTTTCTTGACATAAATCCATTTCTATTATAGAATATATGAGGAATTTATAGTATTAAAGGTTTTTTGGAGGGATAATACGGCGAGTTCTCAGGGATTTGCCCGATATTGCTTTTAGTCTGTAATTTCCTGATTCAAGATACCGAAAAATGTCGGAAAGAATATTTATCCGACAGAATTTTGTATCTAATTTTGAAGAAAGAGGTCGAATGCAATATGTCAAAGATTGATTTGAGTAAGTACGGTATTACAGGTACTACCGAAATTGTACACAACCCGTCTTATGAAGAACTGTTCAAAGAGGAAACAAACCCTGCACTTGAAGGCTACGAAAAGGGACAGGTAAGTGAACTTGGTGCCGTTAATGTAATGACAGGTATTTATACAGGTCGTTCACCTAAGGATAAGTTCATTGTTATGGATGATAACTCAAAGGACACTGTATGGTGGACTTCTGACGAATATAAGAACGATAACCACCCTGCAAGCCAGGAAACATGGAATGCCCTCAAAGAAATTGCACAGAATGAGCTTTCAAACAAGAAACTTTATGTTGTTGACGCTTTCTGCGGTGCAAACAAGGACACAAGAATGGCAATCCGTTTCATCGTTGAAGTAGCTTGGCAGGCACATTTCGTAACAAATATGTTCATTCAGCCGACAGCTGAGGAACTCGAAAACTTTGAGCCTGACTTCGTTGTTTACAATGCATCAAAGGCAAAGGTTGAAAACTACAAGGAACTCGGTCTTAACTCTGAAACAGCCGTAGTATTCAATATCACAAGTCGTGAGCAGGTTATCATCAACACATGGTACGGCGGCGAAATGAAAAAGGGTATGTTCTCAATGATGAACTACTATCTGCCGCTTAAAGGTATTGCATCAATGCACTGCTCAGCCAATACCGATATGAACGGCGAAAATACAGCTATTTTCTTCGGTCTTTCAGGTACAGGTAAGACAACACTTTCAACAGATCCTAAGCGTCTTCTCATCGGCGACGACGAACACGGCTGGGACGACAACGGCGTATTCAACTTCGAGGGCGGCTGCTATGCAAAGGTTATTGACCTTGACAAAGATTCAGAGCCTGACATCTACAACGCAATCAAGCGTGACGCACTTCTCGAAAATGTTACTGTTGCTGATGACGGCAAGATTGACTTCACAGATAAGAGCGTAACAGAAAACACCCGTGTATCTTACCCGATTAACCACATTCAGAACATTGTTCGTCCTGTATCTTCTGCTCCTGCCGCAAAGAATGTAATCTTCCTTTCAGCAGACGCATTCGGCGTACTTCCGCCTGTATCGGTTCTTACACCTGAACAGACAAAGTATTACTTCCTCTCAGGCTTTACAGCAAAGCTTGCAGGTACAGAGCGTGGAATTACAGAGCCTACTCCGACATTCTCAGCTTGCTTCGGTCAGGCATTCCTCGAACTTCACCCGACAAAGTATGCAGAAGAACTCGTTAAGAAGATGGAAAAGAGCGGTGCTAAGGCATACCTCGTAAACACAGGCTGGAACGGCACAGGCAAGCGTATTTCTATCCGTGATACCCGTGGTATTATCGACGCTATCCTTAACGGTGATATCCTCAACGCTCCTACAAAGAAGATTCCTTACTTCAACTTTGAAGTACCGACAGAACTTCCGGGTGTTGACACAAATATCCTTGATCCTCGTGACACTTATGCAGACGCATCAGAGTGGGATACAAAGGCAAAAGACCTTGCAGAGCGTTTCATCAAGAACTTCAAGAAATATGAAGGCAACGAAATCGGCAAGTCTTTGACATCAGCAGGTCCTCAGCTTTAATTCTTAAACGGAATAAACACATAAATATTTCTCCCCCGACAGATTAACTTTGTCGGGGGAGATTTTTGCCTGTGTAGCATAGTTA
The DNA here is from genome assembly GCA_051894195.1 of Acutalibacteraceae bacterium. GTDB lineage: Bacteria > Bacillota > Clostridia > Oscillospirales > Acutalibacteraceae > UBA1213. The sequence continues at coordinate 6,348 of JBJFIB010000192.1, read as the reverse complement.
ATGTACAAAAAATCGGACTTTATGTGTGTTATAATATAAATACAAAAAATTTGAAAGGACTTGATGTTACGAGAATTCTTAATATTCACGGTTACAAAGGAAGTCAGGAAAATTCAGCTGCGTCTGCGTTGAAAAAAATTGGTTACGATGTTATTTCTCCGGCAATCAATTATGATTTCGATAGTCCAAAAAGTATTATTGATAATCTGTCTGCTGTTTTGTATGATGAATCACCTGATGTTATTGTCGGAACAAGTTTAGGTGGCTTTTTTGCGGCAGTCCTTTCAGCAAGAAATGATTTGCCTGTTATTTTTGTTAATCCTTGTCTTATGCCGTTTTTAACTCTTGGAAAATTAGGATATAGAGGCAATATTATGGAATTTGTACCGTTGTTCTGGGAACTTTCAGAGTTAAAACTTTACAACACAAGCACAATCGTCGGAGGTGAAGATGAAATAATTGACCATAATGCTGTTACAAAGAAATTTCTTGATAATAAAAGATATAAAGCAGAACCTAATGGCAAACATTCAGGGGTAACATTACCTCTTGAAGAATTTTTCAGCGAAACAATGGAACATATACAAAATACAAAAGAATATAATCCGGAAAAAGCGGTTGATACTTTTTGCTCGTGCGTAAACAAACAGCTTGTTCAAAGACTGGAAAGCGGTGACTTATTAAAAAGTGGCAATAAGCTGACTTGGGTAAATCAGAACGGAAAACATAACATCACAGTAAACGAATATGATAAGACAACTGCAAAAGTAACATATACTGTTGAAGGTGAAGATGAAAAAAGACAATCCCGACTTGATAAATTTTATATTTTGGATAAAGAACATTTGAAAAGTCTGTATGATAAAGCAGGTAGCTTTAACGATAAGAATAATGCACCAAATATCAGAGGTGTATATATTTTGTGGAATACAAAAGAGGATAAATATTATGTAGGACAGTCAAAAAATATAAGAGGGAAAATATGTGAGCATTATGATAAAAATTCGCAATCGGGATTTGACAGATTATTCCGTTCAGCAAATGATAATTTTCTTATGAGATATGTAGCACTTGACGGTAGCGGATTTTCTGATTCAGACGCACTCGAAACAGCCTTTATTGCTTATTTTGACAGTTATAATAAAGGATATAATAAGACAAGAGGAAGCAAGCTGTTGCTTGACAGATTAAGAGTAGCGGATTTTTTGATTTAAGTGTACTTGAAACAGAGTTTATTGTTTATGCTGACAGAAAGAAGAAAAAACATAAATAATTTCAGAGGAGGATTTTTATGATTTTTATTACAGGCGACATTCACGGACATCACGATATACATAAGCTGTCTTCATCTTGCTTTAAAGTACAGAATGAACTGACACGCTCGGATTATGTGATTATATGCGGAGATTTCGGCTTGCTCTGGGATAATTCAAAAGAAGAAAAATATTGGCTGAAATGGCTTGATGAAAAACCATGGACAACACTCTGGATTGACGGAAATCACGAAAATTTCGATATGCTCAAAGAATATCCGACAGAAGACTGGCACGGCGGCAAGGTGCAAAAAATTACGGAAAATATAATTCATCTTTGTCGTGGCAGTGTGTTTGATATTGACGGTAAGCGGATTTTTGCTTTTGGCGGTGCGGAAAGTCACGATAAGCAATACCGAAAACTCGGAGAGTCCATATGGAAAGAAGAAGTGCCAAGCAAAGAAGAAATTGAACTCGGTCGGAAAAATTTAGAGTCTGTAAACTGGAATGTTGATATAATTGTTACCCATTCTCTGCCTGAACATATACAAGAGGATTTGTTTCACGATGAAATTTACAGAACGACTGATGCAACACTGTTTTTTGATGAGATAGACGAAAAAGCAAATTTCAGTCTTTGGTTTTCGGGACACTACCACATTTCCGGTTGGTATGATAAAAAGCATATATTGATTTATAATGATATTGTAAAGCTGACAGATAAAGGTATTCAAAGAGTGTATGATAGTGGAGAAAAATAATTTTTTATGAAAGTAACAATTTACTCACGACAGGAAGTTGAAAAAATTATTGACAGTGGTAATTTTCCGCAGAATACCGCAGTAATCAGCTTTTATGACCGTTCAATCAAAAAGACAGACCGTAGTTATTCCCCTGCTGATTACAGTAAGGTATGCAACCGTGTGTTTTATATTGAACTTGATGATTTGGATTTTGAGGATATAAAGGACAGCGGCAGTACATATAATTTGTATTTTCCTGAGGCTGATGAAATGGCGGAATTTATTTATTCAGCCTATGAACAGGGTATGGATATAATCTGTCAATGTGAATACGGTCAAAGCAGAAGTGCCGGATGTGCGGCGGCAATTTTGGAATATTTCTATCACAACGGAATTTCTGTTTTTGCAGATTACAGATATTATCCTAATAAAGTAATTTATCATAAAATTTATGATGCGTTATGCAATATGAATAGAACGGTTAAATTCATCAGGGATTGAAACAGTAAAGCTCGGCAATAACAACAAAAATAAATAACCGCCCTACTCTCCCAACAGGACGGTTATTCTTTAAGATAACATAAATTGAGGGGAGAACCGCTGAGCCGTTAAGGCTATGTGCAGTACCCTTTCTTGATTTTAATTATAACTTTGTACCGACTGTTTGTCGAGTATATTGTTCAGAACTTTTACAACAGCAATTTTATTATATTTACTTTGCCTGAAAATTCTTTATAAGCACATCAGTAACCGCCTTTGCAAGAGCCTTGTGACTGTCAGCGTTCATATGCTCACGGTCGGCATTATCAGGTTCGGCAAAATCTGACGCCGCAAGGAACATACAGTCATTTCTCCGTGCAACCTCTTTAAATGCGGCTTTAAGATTTTTTGATACGGCAACACTGTTCTCGTCAAATTCCTCGTCATAGCCCTTTTCGCCGACACCGTCAGCAAGCAGAATTGGGGATATGATGAGGATTTTTGTGTTGCAGTCGAATATTTTAATCTGATTGACAATAATTTCAATACCCTCAGCAACAGTCTGTGCGTCAGCGTGATATTTTGTCTTGCAGTCGTTTGTGCCGAGCATAACTATCGCATAGGCAAGCGGAAAACTGTTTTTCAGTGCATAGGGCAGAGCCTCACTGCCGTTTCTGTCGGGACGAAGTCCGTCATTGAACATAGTAGTCCGTCCGCATACGCCGTCCTCAATAACACGGTAGCCGTATTTGTTTATGTTTTTTGCGAGGATACCTGTCCAGCGGGTATTCTCGTCAAATCTTGTATGTGTGTCAGGCGTATATCCGTATGTGTTGGAGTCGCCAAAGCACAGAATATTTTTCATTATTACCATTCCTTAATTTTTGAATATAAATCGTTGTTTGTAATTTTTATATACAATAATCGTTTCCGACTGTGGCTGGATTGTTGTCGATTAAATCCTGTAATGTTATTCCGTCAAGATAGTTGGTGATTACATCATACAGACCTTTCCACATATTGAGCGTAATACATTCGTTGGCATTCGGACAATCGTTTACTTCATATTCCAGACAGGCAACGGGTGCAAGACTGCCCTCGGTAAGACGCAGAATTTCACCGACGGTATATTGTGACGCAGGTTTTGACAGCATATAACCGCCCTGATAACCACGGTTTGTACGCAGAAGTCCGGCTTTGTTCAGCAGCGGAACAATCTGTTCAAGATATTTTTTTGAAATATTCTGACGCTCGGCAATATCTTTGAGTGCAACAAATCCCTCAGCCTGATGCATTGCAAGGTCAAGGAGCATACGCAGAGAATATCTGCCCTTTGTTGAAATTTTCATACAGGCACTTCCTTTCGTTGAATTTTTATTTTACCCTATTATACCATAGGTTTTGTATGATTTTCAAGTGATATATCAATATATTTTTATAATAGCCATATTTCTTTTAATTATTTTCGGCATAAAAAACAACGACTGACGAAATGTCAGCCGATAATTTAATAAATATACATTTTTGAATTATTCATTCATACAACGCCGAGTTTCTTTTTTGCCTCATAGAGAATTTTCATATCGTTGTCGTGACTGCACATACGGATTGCCTCAGGGATTGTTACCCAGAGGTAATAGTCAATTTCGTTTTGCTGGATATTGACCTTGCTTTCGTCAGCACGGGCAAGAAAAAACACAACCTTTTTCTTGATTTTTCCGAACGGACGGTAAATGCTTGTCTGACGGAAATCGGGTTCAATCTGCACATCAAGACCGGTTTCTTCCTTTATTTCACGCAGTGCGGTTTGCTGTTCGGTTTCGTTGTTTTCGATATGACCTTTCGGAAAAGTCCAGCATTTTCCGTTATGATTTTTTACAAGAAGAACCTTTACATCGTTTTTTCTTGTGCGGTGATATACAACAGCACCGCACGACTTTTCATAAACGCATACAATCTTGTCAAAATTTGCACAGGTCATCGAAAGCCGTGAGCGTATTTCAGGCTCATAAAAAATCTCGTCTGACGGTGCAGCGACAAGCCGTGTCTGAGCCTTGTTTGCACAGCTTGCAATAGCAATAATCGTACATTTGAGAATGTTTGGCGGCTCATTGTTGGTGACAATATATACAGGACGATTGTCCGCAAAGCTGTCACGGATAAACCCTGAGTAAAGACAACGCTCACAGAGTGTGCCGAATATTTCTATTGTTACATTTTTGCCGAGCATTCAGACACACCTCCGCAACAAATTAAAAATTGAAAATTGAAAATTGAAAATGGAAAATTGCTGATTGAAAGCTTTTCAGCCGATAATTGATTTAAGTTCGTTTATGCGTATATCCGTATTTGCCGTCATAACACTGTTGATAATAAGAACATCGGTATAGCCGTTTTTCTTGATATAGCTTATGATATTTTTGTCATAGTAGCGTGGGTCAACGATATATATTTCATCGTAGTTTGCACATGTAAAGGGGGCAAAGGCACAGCCGTAGGAATCCTTGATGATACAAAGTTTTTTGCCTGTTTTCTGACCCGTTGTAATTTTCATATAAGGATTGTCACCCCATATAAATACGCTGTATGCGTTTGAACCCTCAGCGAATGTTGCAAGTACAGGAACGGTTTTTTCTTCCGTTGTACCGTTTTCGAGGAGAGTACAGGTGTATTCACCGGGCATATTATAATATGTTACGGTGTCCGGGTTTGAAAGCAGGTCTTTGTTACCTTTCGGGTTTGAGTCCGTCTTTGTTGCGGCGGTCAATGCACCCTCAAAGTTTTTGATTGAACCGCTTGAAAGCGTCTTGATGTCAACAGGGTTAATACCTGCTGTTTTACAGAACTCACTGTATCCGTAATATGCACCGAGGGCTGTCCAGTTGTGGTCTGTTTTGAAATATACATATTCGTTTTTGTGGGCGTTCATTGTATCCCAGAGGCTTACAGGCTTTACATCAGCAGAATATGAGGAATAAATCGTTTCGATATTTTCCTTTTGGTCTGAGGCAGTGTCACGGTAGGATTTCGGAATACCGTAAGCACTGTGTGTCGGCACAACCATATTATATACATTTACATTATTTCCGAGGGAATTTTTGATTGATGAAATAACTTTGGCATACTGTTTTGCTGTGTTTTCTGAGCCGTAGAACATTTCATATCCCTGTTTGTCATAGACGAATACATTACCATCATAGTAACCCTTGATGTTCGGATTTTCGGAAACATCAGTAATTTCGGAGCTTTCGTCCTTTGATTCCTCCTTTGAGGTCTGAGATGGCTGTGAAACCTCCGAAACCTCTGAAACCTGTGGTGCAGAGCTTTCTTCTGTTCCGGCGGATTTGCCGTTAAAGAAGAAGAAATATATACATGCAGCCGCTGCAATAAGAACAAGAAGTACGGCAACAGTTATGATTATTATTTTTTTCTTTTTGTTTTTTCGTCTGTTGCGGTAGCCACCCGATTTATATGAATGTGTACCGTATGAACTGTATCCGAATGATGATTTTCTGCTCATAATAAACCTCTTTCGATAGATTTTTGTCGGAAAAAGAAGATATGTTTATATCAGTATAATGTATTTCAGGGAAAAATACAACATTATAAAAGTACAAACTTATAACTGAAAGATGACAATATTTATTGCATAATATCAAAGACAAATTTAAGCATTAAAATTTTTTGGATATAATATACAGATAAACAATAATTTTTTGTACAAGTGTTCAATTTTTGACGGCAATTTTATCAAAAGATTTTCAATTCTTATTGCCTGAAACAAATATATATGTTAAAATTATATAGTAAGGAATAATATTAAAAATATTAAAACAGACATTTACACTTTATAAAAATTATTGTATAGTAAC
>JBJFIB010000191.1:0-6393 GCA_051894195.1 Acutalibacteraceae bacterium | reverse complement strand
ACAAAAAGGCAAATACTATCAGCTTTATACAGGTGCATTTGAACTTTCGTGATTTAAATCAGAATAACAAAACACCAAATAATAAAATTGCTCCCAAAATCAGCAAAAATCTGATTTTGGGAGCAATTTATTTATATAATAATTTATTTTCCATTAACGGAATTATTTTAAATAGCGGTAACTGTTTTCTGAGCAGAATGCCAACCATAATAATTATATCCGTTGCTCGACCTTGTTTGTTCAATCATATATGTGTATTTTTTTCCTGCAACAACTGTGTTATCAGTATAAGAAGAATTTTTACTTGAAATTACTTTAATACATTTATAAGCACCATTACCGTCTTTTCTCAATATACGCATTGATGTAGATGACGGTGAATCAGTAGTTGCTTTCCACTTTAATACCACACTGCCCTTTTTGGCTGTTGCAGACAACTGTGTAGGTGCATAAGGTATTTTAGAAACAAGGAGTCCCGGATTTGATGAATAATATGTTCTTGCTACATGACTGCCGAGTTTTTTGTATGCTCTTACTGAATATGCAACCGCATTTGACTTCGGAACAAAATTATAGAAACATTGTCCGCTGCTGTTAGAGGTTATCTGGCTGTTAGGAATATATTCAGAAGCCCATTTCTTCGTTGTTTTATCCTGATAGCACAATATATAACCGTCAGCAGAATTTATGCCAAAGAAACAAAGACGATATTTAACCTGACCGTTTTCTATAAGCTTGCTGAGTGATGAAAGCTTTAAATAGTGGTTAATATTGTTATTTGTTGATGCAACTTCTACGCACTGCTTTGAGGTTGTTATTGCTTTGTTATCTATACAGAAATAATTATTCTTTACTGTTGAATTCTGGAATCCCTGAAATTGAATTGCTGAATCATAATAATTATAAAATGAGCAGTCGTGGATATTTATATTTGTTTGTCGTTTGCTTGAATTGATATTATCCGGAGTATGATGAGTTCCGATAGCACGAATACAGTTTGAAAAACTGCAATTACTGATTTCTATATCTTTTGAAATATTATCAGCTGTAAGGTAGTCTGCTTTATACAAACCGTATGGTGAAGCACCTTTTTCTGTACTTTCAACTTGAATCAACTCATGTTTTGCATAGTTTTCAGATTTGTTAAGAAGATTTTTAAAAGATGAGGGTGAAAGAACATGTCCTTTTTTTATTGAACTGTCATTTTTCATACCATCATCTATACCATAGACATACAGGAAGTCAGAAAATTTACAACCTGTTACTTTGGAATCTTTAACACATGACAATTCAAACACATGACAGTCAAACATACCATTCTGGAAAGTACAGTTTTCAATATTGATCTTGCTTGCGTGCAAGAACTTGCCTATTTCAGAATTACCTTTTTTCATATCAAATTTAATATTTTTGATGCTAATATTTCCGTCACCGGCATATTTATCGCTAAGTGTTTTTGAAGCAGCGTCATCCGTATTTATGAATAAAAAGCGGTTGACATAATCAGTTCTTTTCTGAATAGTTGCTGTTTTGTCAGGTGAATTGAGTGTTGTGTTCTTGAATATTCTGAAACTACCATACGAGAAAAACATTTTGTTCGCACTCTTATCAGCCTTATTATAGAAGTTTATTACAAGGGAACCGCCGTTTTTTGTTTTGTTTAAGATACTTTGTAAATCAAATTTATTACTGTGCTTTATTGCACTGTAATTACTGTCAGTTGACTTTGCATTTGCGTTTTTATATTCTTTTGCATATACATTTCCATACTTATCGTACAAATAAAATATTTTTCTGTACTCAGAAGCTGAATTATTGTTTGCCGGCTTATAATTATATGTAATTACAGCACCACCAAAACATTCAATATAATTGTTGTTATTGATTCCAAACTTTACTATGCTTTTAGTGCCTTTTTTGTAATTGGTAAATGTAACCTGATTACTGCTTGAAGTGGTGGTCGCCGCAGATACAGAAAGCGGCACTGAAAGCACTATTGAGCATACCAGCAACAATAATGTAAGAAGTTTAAAGGTTTTTTTCATGATTTTTTCTCCTTAAATAAAATTTTAACGGATACAAACAAAACTTCGCTGAATATTTTTCTATAATAAAACAATAACGATATAAGCCAACACATACACTATGTCCAATAGCTTAAAATCAATTATCGTTTACATATTATTTATTTTTAATATTACAGATTACGAGTTTTGTATATCCATTATTTGCTATAATATCATAGCACAGCATCTTGTTGATTACAATAGTTATGATAATTATTTCCATATTTTTTTAAATAAAAAACTGCCGTCCTTTTTGAGAACGGCAGAATTTTTGTCCGGAACTTTTATGATCTGACAATATTACGCCAGTCAAGGTCGCCTCTTTCAAGACCGTGAATAAGAACTTCACCTGTGGCGATATTAGTTGCAACAGGGATATTGTGCATATCGCAAAGTCTTAAAAGATTGATATCGTTTGGCTCGTGCGGCTTTGGGTTGAGCGGATCTCTGAGGAAAATCAGCATATCAACTTCATTGAATGCGATTCTTGCGGCAATCTGCTGGTCGCCGCCCTGTGAACCGGCAAGAAATCTCTGAATTTCAAGACCTGTTGCCTCCGCAACCATCTTGCCTGTTGTACCCGTTGCACACAGGTTATGTCTGCTGAGTATTCCGCAGTATGCGATACAAAACTGTACCATAAGTTCTTTTTTTGCGTCGTGTGCTATTAAAGCTATGTTCACTGTTATTGCCTCCTGTCGTTTTTTGAAAAGATGTATTCGGTTAATTGTTGGCGGTCATTCTATTTTTAACGGAACATATTTTCCGTCAAATCTTGCTGCAATTCTGTCAAAAGCCTGTGCCGCTTTCATTCTGCCCTCGATTGGATTTCCTTTTTGTGCGGCGGCTGATGCGTCATTGTCCTCAGGGATAATTCCCATAAGTCTTGCACCTGCCTCGTCTATAACGGCGTCAAGGTCAGGAAAAGCGTCTGATTTTCTGAATTTTTTTTCGTTGAATTTATTGATGATAAGGCGAATATTTGAGATTGAGCATTTTCTGAGCTTTTGTCTTACCTTATCGCAGCCACGCAGTGACAACGGTTCAGCATTCGCAACCAGAATCGCTCTTGACGCCGGTGCGACCGCCGCCTCAAAGCCTGCTCCTATACCTGCCGGACAATCAATGAGTATATGGTCATAATATCTCGCAAGAACCTTTGTAAGCTGACGCATAACTGACGGACTGAGTTCATCACGGACATTCTGTGGTGCCGGAAGTATGTACAACTCAGGTACGGTCTTGCACGGATATATTGCACTCGCCGGAGGACAGTTGCCGTTAATTATATCGGCTATATCGAACACAAGTTCTCCGCTTACTCCGAGCATAAGGTCAATGCCTCTCATACCTGCGTCGCAGTCGATAAGAAGAACCCTGTTGCCACGCCTTACAAGAGCCGCTCCAAGACCTGCTGTTATAGTAGATTTACCTGTTCCGCCTTTGCCTGATGTAATAACTGTCACTTTGCCCATTTTCAGATACCTCTCTACTTATAATATCACACAATTTATATAAAGTCAAAGACTGAATGAAAATTTTTAGCCAAAATTCATACATCAAAAATAGTGCAAAATAACTAAAAATATCCGATATACCTCTCAGAGAATTTTTTTAGATTATCCGTTTGAGGTTGGTTTTGATGTCTGAGTGCTTTCCTGTGTTTTATTTCCGACTGTTCCGTCTTTGTTTGTCTTTGGAATATCTTTAAGACCGTCACCGTGAAAATATGCGTTCATAATTTTCTTTGCGACATTTACCGCAACATAGCTTTTTGCACCGTGTTCCACCATTACGCCTATTGCAATCTGAGGATTGTCGTATGGTGCAAAACATATAAAGTTAGCGTGGTCTGAGCCGCTGTTTTCGGCTGTACCCGTCTTGCCTGCAATCTGAATATCAAAATCATCAAGAGCGGAATATGAGTTTGTTGCCATATTCATCGCCTTTTGCACTTCTTTAAGATTTTTAAGGCTTACTCCCATATTATCCATTGTGACAGGCTTGCTTTCATATACAACATTTTTTCCCGAATAATCGGTTATCTTGTCAACAACATGTGTTTTCAGCCTTACGCCGTTGTTTGCGATTGTTGCGGCGTAGGTTGCAAGCTGCAACGGCGTGAACTGATTATCTGACTGACCTATTGCGGCAGGAGAAACATAGCTGTCGTACCATTCACTGCCCATTTGCTTGCTGTATTCGGGACCTGCAAGAGTTCCCGAACTTTCGGTAATTTCAACGCCAGTCTTTACTCCAAGACCACAGCGTTTTGCGTAAATATCCATATTCTCAATTCCAAGCAGACGACCTGTTTCCGCAAAGAACACATTACAGGATTCCTGTATTGCCGTGTGCATATTTATTCCGCCGTGATAGCCCATACACCACAGTTTCAGTCCGCCTGTTGTATAAACTCCGTTACAGTCGATTGTGGTATTTGTAGTAATTGCCTTTTCCTGCAACGCCGCTGACGCAACCATAGGCTTGAATGTTGAACCTGGTGCCAATGCACCCATAAATGCCCTGTCAAAAAGCGGAAGTTTCTTATCGCTTGCAAGTTTTGAATAGTCGTCATAGTATTTCGACAAATCATAACTCGGATAAGATGCCGCACAAAGCACCGAAAAATCCTTTACATTCAGCACAACAACAGCCGCACCGACGCAGTCTGCACCTATGTCGGAATTTGTTTCCTTTGCGTAATCCTGAGCCTCTTTTACTGCCTCTTTGAGTGCTTTCTGAGCAACTTTCTGATAGCGGGCGTCTATTGTAAGATAAACCGAATCACCGGGTTCGGCATTTTTTACGGAATTAACCGTTGTTGTACCGTCAGAATTAACCTCAATGGTTTTACTGCCTGCCTCTCCACGCAGATAGCTTTCAAAGGCACTTTCAATTCCGCTTTTGCCGACAATATCATTAAAAGCATAGCCCTTGTTTTTCAGTTCGCTGTATTCATCTGCTGAAATAAGACCCGTAACTCCTACCATATGCGGTGCAACAGTTCCGTTTGTGTAGGTTCTTATTGCGGTTGACTCAATATAAACTCCCTTTTCGTCCTGCATATTTTCTGAAATAACGGACATTGTGCTTTCGCTTATTCCTTCGGCAAAGGTGTACGGCTGAGTTTTACTGTAACCTGTTTTCGCCATATTATATCTTACGCTTATGATATTTCTCTGCTGTTCTTTCGGATATTCGGAACACTCATATTTTTTGATAAGCTGTGCCATACATTCTTCGGCTGTTGAATACGGGTTCATATTAAGATTATCCTTGCTTTTAAGGTCCTCTATTTCGTCGTCCTTATCCTTTGCAAATTCATAAGACCCGTCAGAATCCACGATTATCGGCAGATTATCAATCCATTTTTCACCGCATTTATTCATAAGGTCAGCAAGCCTTACGATAGTATCGTTCAGCTTTTCATCGTTCATATATATCTTGTCGATTACAACTTTATAGCCTGTTATGTTTACCGCAAGGTCAACGCCGTTTTTGTCGTAAATTTCTCCACGCAGTGCCTCTGTTTTAACGGTATATGCTGTTGAAGTCAGTGCAATATCGCTGTAATAATCCGACTCTGCAAGCTGCCACTGCACAAGCCGTGCGGCAAAACAGGCAAACGCAATAAGCACAACAGTGATTACAAATGCATATCTTCCCTTTAAAGATTTTTTTTCCATATCGGCACTCCCTGATTTTTTTAAATGCTATTTTTCCGTCGCTCTTACCGCAATAAATCTGTTAAGTCCGTAGAATACCGGCGTAAACGCCCATGTATATATTATCCTTGATATATAGTGTTTCACAAAAAATCCCCATATATCATTATAGCCTGCAAAAACATAATAAAACAAAAACTGAACAAAAATTATTATCGGTATGCTTATTGTCGCAATAAGCATTGTGGTGAGAAGATTTGTCCTTATGTAGTTTTCCATAAGATTGCTGACAACAAAGCAAAGTATCGCAAGCATTATTCCATAATATCCTACTGCACCGCTGTAACCGAAATCCGTCATAAGTCCGCACACGGCACCAAACACAACCGCCGGTATGCCACGCTCAAAAATTGCAACGGTAATTGCAACAGGAACAAGCATTACAGGCTTTCCGCCGAACACATCGGGGATAAATCCCGGTGTTGACTGAACGATATATATAATCAGTATTTCAAGTATATATGCCGTATATCTTACAACACGAAATCTGTCCATACTGTTTCCTCCGAATTTTTTATTATACAGTTTCTTTTTTGAGTAATAGATGTCGGGGCTTTGCCCCATACGCACTAACCTAATGACAAATTACACATTTGCAA
>JBJFIB010000190.1:29375-31375 GCA_051894195.1 Acutalibacteraceae bacterium | reverse complement strand
CATAACTATATTTTGCCATAAAAATACCGACCTCCATAAATTAGATTTTTAGGTCCAACTTTTGGGGGTCGGGTCAAAAATCGGGCGGATTTTTTGCTGTTTAAAGCTGTTTATGAAGTTAAATAGACAGCGAGGACATTATTTCGTTACAAACCTGTAAAGGCGACTGTGCGGCGTTTACGGTGATGTCAGCGGCGGCTTTGTACAGCGGCATACGCTTTTCGTAAAGTTCACGCATAGCCTTGTCTTTGTCAGGGCGGTTCAGGAGTGGGCGAGTGGTGTCATTTTGCAGTCTTTCGGCAACAACTTCAACAGGAATATCAAGAAGTACAATACTTCCGCCTTTTCTGAATTGGTCAACATTAACCTGATAAGTCAGCGTTCCGCCGCCTGTTGCGATGACAAGTCCGTTTTTTGTTGAAAGTTCCTTTGACGCTTCCCGTTCAAGCTGACGGAAATATTCTTCGCCGCTGTCGGCAAAAATCTGTGAAACAGTTTTGTTTTCTTTTTTTTCGATATAGCTGTCAAGGTCAATAAAGGACATTCCGCTTTTCTTTGAAAGCAGACTTCCGATTGTGCTTTTGCCGCAACCCATAAATCCGCAGAGAATTATATTTTTTCTGTTCATAAAACTATGTCCTCCGCTTATGAAAATTTCTTTTTGAGTTCAGCGGCACTGTCCTCTACAAGCTGATTTATGTCGTCAGTGTTATAAACCGAGCCGTCCCATATTTCGTGCGATACAGCGGCTTGCCATACGAGCATTGACATTCCGCCGACAGCGGTTGCACCGTTTGCTTTTGCGGTTTTTATGAGTTTTGTTTCGAGCGGATTGTAAACAGCGTCAAAAACATATTTGCATTTGTTGACTATTTCAGGACTTACCGCCATATTATCAATATTGGGGTACATTCCGAGAGGTGTTGCGTTTACAAGCAAATCGAAATTTCCCGAAATGCGTTCAATAACACAGGTGCTGACAGATGATGAAAGAATTTTTGAATTAAGTTCGCCTGCAAGCCTTGCAACATCTTTAAGGTCGTCAGGGCGTACTGCAATAGTTGTATTACAGCCTGCAAGAGCCGCCTCAAATGCAAAGGTTCTTGCAACACCGCCACAGCCGAGAATAAGCACATTGTTTTTGAGCGGAATACCGCCGAAATGAAGTGCCTTTAAAAATCCGTCGGGGTCGGTTGTATATCCCTCACGGATTTCACCGTTTTTTACGGTGTTTACAGAGCCGTAAAGCTCGGCTTTTCTGTCTAACTTATCAATAAGCGGAATAATTGCCTGCTTGTGCGGAATAGTAATGTTATAACCGTAAAGTTCATTGAGGGCGGAAATTTTATTCGGGAGTTCTTCGGGGGAAATGTCAAATATTTCATAATCGCCGTCGGTTTTTGCAAGTTCAAAAAGTCGCTTGTGTATAAACGGTGACATTGTGTGTCCTATCGGGTGTCCTATAACTGCAAATTTTCTTGTTGACATAAAATTCTGCCTCCTGTAATTTATGTAAATATGCCAAAAGTTTTTAAAATATAAAAGAAATTATAAATATTGGGAAAAAATATGAATTTAATATTGACAAAGTACAAAATAACTAATAAGATTTGATTATGGAAAAATTGTGTGCGACAGTTTGCGATTTTCCCTGTAAGTTATTGTAGCATAAATTATATATTTTTGTCCACAATACAGAGAAACAAAATAGCACAATTTTTTATTTTACATTATTTTTATTGTATGGAGGAATTTATTTATGGTACTCGAAAAAGTAAAGGCAATTCTTAGCGAACAGTTTGATGTTGAAGAAGACAAGATCACTCCTGAAACATCTATCATTAACGACCTCGGTGCAGATTCACTCGATGTTGTTGACCTTCTTATGTCAATCGAAGACGAATTTGAAGTTGAAGTTCCTGATGAAGAAATCGAAAACATCAAGACTGTTGACGATCTCGTAAAGTATATTGAGAACCATCAGTAATTTATTGCTGAAT
>JBJFIB010000190.1:0-29275 GCA_051894195.1 Acutalibacteraceae bacterium | reverse complement strand
TTTGCTATTGAAAAATTATCGGTGAAATTATATAATATTAGACAGTATTCAGAATTTACCTGAATTTAAACGGGATTTGAGAAGTGAAAGGATTGAATTTCAGATGGCACAGCAAAAGAAAATGGTTGAGGCTATTACATCAAGAGATGAAGATTTCGCAAAATGGTACACCGATATAGTAAAAAAAGCCGAGCTTGCAGACTATTCAGGCGTTAAGGGTTGTATGGTGATCAGACCTTACGGCTATGCAATATGGGAAAATATGCAGAAGGATATGGACGCAAGATTCAAAAAAACAGGTCACGAAAATGTCTATATGCCTATGTTTATCCCAGAAAGCCTGCTCCAAAAGGAAAAGGATCATGTTGAGGGCTTTGCTCCGGAATGTGCGTGGGTAACGGTAGGCGGCAGTGAAAAACTTGCTGAGCGTCTGTGTGTTCGTCCTACATCAGAAACACTTTTCTGCGAACATTTTGCAAAGGTTATAAATTCATACCGTGATTTGCCGAAACTTTACAATCAGTGGTGTTCGGTTGTACGCTGGGAAAAAACAACAAGACCTTTCCTCAGAACTTCTGAATTCTTGTGGCAGGAAGGTCATACAATGCACGAAACCGCTGAGGAGGCAAGAGAAGAAACTCAGAGAATGCTTAAAGTATATACTGACTTCTATAAAGAAACTCTTGCAATTCCTGCTGTTGTCGGCAGAAAGACAGAAAAAGAAAAATTTGCCGGTGCAGAGGAAACCTACACAATCGAGCCTATGATGCACAATGGCGTTGCTTTACAGGGCGGCACATCGCATTATTTCGGCGACGGCTTTGCAAAGAGCTTTAACATAACATTTACAGGCAGAGATAATACCCTCCATTATCCGTTCCAGACATCATGGGGTACATCAACAAGAATGATTGGTGCAATCATTATGGTACATGGCGACGACGAGGGTCTTGTACTTCCGCCGAAAATCGCTCCGATTCAGGTTGCAATTATTCCTATTGCACAGAAAAAAGAGGGCGTTCTCGAAAAGGCAAACGAACTCAAAAACAGACTTCTTGAAAAGGATTACAGAGTTAAACTCGACGACAGCGACAAAGCACCCGGCTGGAAATTCAGCCAGTACGAAATGATGGGTGTGCCTGTAAGACTTGAAATAGGTCCTAAGGATATAGAAAACAATCAGTGTGTTCTTGTACGCCGTGACAACCGTGAAAAGATTGTTGTTTCACTTGACAATATCGAATCAGCTATTGAGGAAACTCTCCAAAAGGTTCACGACGGTATGTACGAAAGTGCATTGGAGAACCTTAAATCCAAGACCTATGAGGCAAGAACCCACGAGGAATTCCTTGATATTGCAAAGAATAAGCCCGGATTTATCAAAGCTATGTGGTGTGGCGACTCAGCTTGTGAGGATAAACTCAAAGACGAAACAGGCGGCGTTAAATCCCGTTGTATTCCGTTTGTTGAGGATCATCTTAGTGATGTATGCGTATGCTGTGGCAAGCCTGCAAAGCATATGGTTTACTGGGGCAGACAGTATTGATTTCAGAGTGGAGTGTGGAGTGTGAAGAGTGGAGTTATTGTGACCGCTGTTTTTTCACTGCATTAAAAACTGAATAAACAAATAAAACTCGGCTGTGGAGTGTCCATAGCCGAGTTTTTAACTTGTTTTGTGGCATTTCATATTTATCAGTGTCGTGTTGGGTTTTGGGTTGTCGGTGAGTTCTGCGATATAGTCAAGACTTACATTGTAGTATTTCGCAAGTGTAATAGCACGCTGAAATGGTATATCACGCAGTCCTCTTTCATAGGCACTGTAATATTGATATGTTGTGTCAAGTACATCGGCTATTTCTTTTTGAGTTTTGTCACAGTCTTCTCTCAGTTCTCTTATGCGTTTGTAATAGCTCATATTAACGGTGCCTTCTCTGCAATAATTTTACAGAATTATACCATATGTGATTAGAAAGTTCTCAATAATTAACCATATGTGATTTACATAAAATATATTCTAATCATATGTGGCTAAAATTAAGATGTTTTATATTTATTGATGTATTATAATATTAGTAAATTTTTTCAACCAAACAGGAGGTAAAATTATGGATATTTCAAAAAGAAAGTCAAATGGCAAAAGCAAGAGATTGCTGTCTGTTTTGTTGGCGGCAATGCTTATCGGTTCGGCTACTTTTGCGGCAAGTCCGTACACAAAAGTAGGTATTTCAGCAAGTGCGGTGTCTGACACAGAGGAAACATCTGCAAGCGATTTTGAGTATTCAGAAAACGATGACGGTACGGTTACAATTACAGGGTATTACGGTGAGGACAGTGAGATTGTTATTCCGTCAGAGATTGACAGCAAGCCGGTTACCAAAATAGGTGAAGAGGCATTTTATAGTGACAAAGAACTGATAAGTGTAACGATTTCTGACGGTGTTACATTGATAGGCTCAAGTGCGTTTGAAAATTGTGCAAATCTTACGAATATAGATATTCCCAACTCTGTTACAACGATAGGAAAGTCTGCATTTTGTTGGTGTACAAATTTAACAAATATAAATATCTCTGATGGTGTTACAGAAATCGTTGGAGATGTGTTTACTGGCAGTACAGCTTTGACAAGCATAACAGTTAGTGAAAATAACAAAAATTACTCATCACAAGACGGTGTGTTATTTAGCAAAGATAAAACCAAATTAGTTAGGTGTCCTGAAGGAAAAACAGGAGTTTATAAAATTACAGACGGTGTTACAATAATAGGCAATAGTTCATTTAGCGGTTGTACTGATCTTACGAATATAGACATTTCTGATAGTGTTACAACAATAGAAGATTGGGCATTTAGCGGTTGTACTGGTCTTACAAGTATAGATATTTCTGATGGGGTTACAACAATAGGTGATGCTGTATTTTATGATTGTACAGAGTTAACCAGTGTTAAAATTGGTAAAGGCGTATCACAAGACCTTATATTCGTCAACAATCAAAACTTGACCAATATCACGGTTGATGAAGAAAATCAAAATTTTTCATCACAAGACGGTGTGTTATTTAGCAAAGATAAAACCAAATTAGTTAGGTGTCCAGCTGGCAAAAAAGGAGAATATGTAATTCCAAACAGTGTTACAGAAATAGCTGAACTTGCATTTGACTCTTGTTATGATTTAACAGGTATAACAATTTCGGATAATGTTACCAAAATAGGTAACGATGCGTTTTACGGCTCAGGATTGACCAGTGTAACAATTCCGAATAGTGTTACAGAAATAGGAGGATTTGCGTTTGCTAATTGTACAGGACTGACCAGTGTAACAATTCCGAATAGCGTTAGTTCAATCGAAAATGGTACTTTTATGGATTGTATTAGTCTTATAGATATAACAATTCCGGATAGTGTTACGGCGATAGGCGATGGTGTGTTTGTTGGATGCTGTAGATTACAGAATGTAAATCTCCCAAATGCCATTACATCAATAGGAAGTAGTGTATTTTCAAGTTGTAAAGAACTTAAAAAAATATATATACCTGATAGTGTTAATAAAATAGGTGAGGAAGCGTTCTTAGACTGTAACATTAGTATTTATGGTGTTAAAGGTTCGTATGCTGAAACCTATGCAAAAGAGCAGGGTATACCTTTTATAATGTATTCAGAAAACGAAAATACAATAGTTGACAAAGCCACTAATATTTCGATAAAGGGTGTTCTTGCTGACGGTGTTGATATTAAAGTAACAAAACTGGATAATAGCATTGAGAATGTAATATTTACTTATGATATAAGTATTACATTAAACGGTGAAACTGTACAACCTGACGGAGAAATAACAGTATCTATTCCTTGCGACAACAGCAAATGCAAGGTTATATGGATAAAAGACGACGGTACACAGGAAGATATGAAGGCAACATACGAAAACGGTGCATATACATTCAAAACAAATCATTTGTCAGTATATGCATTGGTTGAAGAAACAAGCACAGAACCGTCATCAAATTCTGAACAATCCTCAAAAGATGAACCGTCAAAAACAGCTGATACATCAAACACAGATACACCTGCAACGGCTGACAGCGGAATACCTGCATTTATGGTTGCACTTTTGGCCGCAATCAGCGGAATAACTGCTGTTATCTTTTCAAAACGCAAAAAGAGAGAACAATAATAAATTGAACGGTAATTAAAAACCCGACTGAATAACGCAAACACCCGTATCGGAGCAAAATCCGGTACGGGTGATTTTCTTAAAAAATCAATTATAAAAAAATTTATTGGATATTTATTGAAATTTATGAAATGTTATCTATATATTACACTGATGTTGAAATGTGTTTATGTATAATTCATAGAATGTATGTAGCAATATGTACAAAAATATCATCAAAAATTCTACTAAAATCAACAATGAAAAAACTTGCAATATTAAGAGGTATATGGTATTATAATTAAGCGTGACTGCGACAGATATGCTGTGAAGCGGGAGGTTGCGACCGGTATGGTCGGTTTTTCCGTGGAGTATGTCCGATTTTAAACCGGGCGAAAAGAAATATTATTTAAAGCGGAATACAGTTCGTTATATGAACCGTTATTCAATATCCGCTTGTATTTTTTCGGACCTCATCCACCCGGATTATGCAATTATGCGAATCCGGTTTTTAAATGGAAACAGACGAAACACCCGGTAGGGTGTGAGGAAATGAAAAAACGCCCGCCAACTACAATAAGGAGGCGATGACCGTGGCAGTCAAGGAAAAAATAAGGATAAGAATTAAGGGTTATGATCATCAGCTCGTTGATCAGTCAGCTGAAAAGATTGTAGCAACAGCAAAGCGTACAGGTGCAAGAGTTTCAGGTCCAGTGCCGCTCCCAACCGAAAAGCAGGTTGTTACAATTCTCCGTGCCGTTCATAAGTATAAGGACAGCCGTGAGCAGTTTGAAACAAGAACTCACAAAAGACTTATCGACATCCTCAGACCTTCAAACAAAACAGTTGAAGCTCTTACAGGACTTGAACTCCCTGCCGGTGTTGAAATCGAAATCAAACTCTGATTTTAACCAACAAGCAGCTGGGGTCATGTTGGTGTGATGCCAACCAATAACCTATCAAGGAGGATTTACAAATGCAGAAAGCTATCATCGGCAAAAAGATCGGTATGACACAGATCTTTGATGAAAAAGGAAATGTTCTTCCTGTAACTGTTGTTGAAGCAGGACCTTGCGTCGTTGCTCAGATTAAAACAGTTCAAAATGATGGATACGAAGCTGTTCAGCTCGGCTTTGGCGACATCAAGCTCAAAGTTCAGAACGGCACAGGAAAAGGCAAGAGAGTTCGTTGCGAAAAGTTCAAGAATGAACCCGTAAATGTAACAAAGCCTCTCCTCGGTCACTTCAAGAAAGCTGACATCGCTCCAAAGAGCGTACTTCGTGAATTCAGAGTAGAAAACTTGGATTCCTACAAGGTCGGCGAAATCATTAAGGCTGACGCTTTTGCAGCTGGTGACAAGATTGATGTAACAGGCAAAAGCAAAGGTAAAGGATATGCCGGCGTTATAAAGCGTTGGAATTTCCAGCGTCTTAAAGAAACACACGGTTCAGGTCCTGTTGCCCGTCACGGCGGCTCAATGGGTGCTTGTTCAACACCGTCAAGAGTTTGGAAGGGCAAGAAAATGGCTGGACATCTCGGTGCTGAAAAAGTTACTGTTCAGAACCTCACGGTTGTTAAGGTTGATGTTGAAAACAACCTCATCGCAATCAAGGGTGCAGTTCCGGGTCCTAACGGCGGAATCGTAGTAATTCGTGACAGCGTTAAGGCGTAAGGGAAGGAGGAATTTCAATGCCTAATATAGCAGTTCTCGATATGGCAGGTAAAGAAGTAGGAAGCGTTGAGCTTTCAGATGCCATTTTCGGTATTGAACCAAATACTGTTGTTATGCATCAGATGGTTGTAAACTATCTTGCAAACAACCGTCAGGGCACACAGTCCGCTCTTACCCGTACAGAAGTATCGGGCGGCGGCAGAAAGCCTTGGAAACAGAAAGGCACAGGTCATGCAAGACAGGGTTCAACTCGCGCTCCGCAGTGGACACACGGCGGCGTCGTATTTGCTCCGAAGCCAAGAAGTTACAGATTTACTGTAAACAAAAAGGTTAAAAGACTTGCAATGAAATCTGCTTTTTCAAGCAAACTTAAAGACAGTCAGCTCGTTGTAGTAGACGCAGTTAAACTGGACGAATACAAGACAAAGACAATCGCCGCTATGCTTAATGCTATCGGTGCAGACAAAAAAGCTCTTATTGTTCTTCCTGAGATTGATGCAAAGGTTATCAGCTCAGCAAGAAATATTCCGGGCGTAAAGACAGCTCAGGTCAATACTCTTAATGTTTATGACATTATGAATGCTGACAAGCTCGTTATCGTTAAGGATGCAATAAGCAAGATTGAGGAGGTGTACGCATGACAGCTCGTGATATAATCTTAAAACCTATTATCACTGAAAAGAGTATGACAGGCGTCGCAACAGAAAAGAAGTACACCTTTAAGGTTGCCAACAATGCAACAAAGATTCAGGTTGCAAAAGCAGTCGAAGAAATTTTCGGCGTTAAGGTTGCAAAGGTTAATACAGTTCATGTAAGAGGTCATCTTCGCCGTCAGGGCAGATATGAAGGCTATACACCGGCTTGGAAAAAAGCTTATGTAACTCTTACAGAGGACAGCAAAACAATAGAGTTCTTTGAGGGCATGATGTAAGCCTGCCATCAAAAGACAGGCAGAATGTATGGAGAATATGCCAGTCTCCGCAAAGCCATCATGAGGAGTGTGAAATAAATGGCAATTAAGAATTATAAGCCGACCAGTCCTTCAAGACGAAATATGTCGGTTACAGATTATTCAGTTCTTTCAAAAGTTGATCCGGAAAAGAGCCTGCTCGCTCCGCTCAACAAGAAGTCAGGCCGTAACAGCTACGGCAGAATCACCGTTCGTCACAGAGGCGGCGGTAACCGCAACAAATACAGAATTATTGATTTCAAGCGTCAGAAGTTTGATGTTGAAGCAACAGTAAAAACACTCGAATACGATCCGAACCGTTCCGCTCATATCGCTCTTATCGAGTACACAGACGGAACAAAGAGCTACATTATTGCTCCGGTAGGACTTAAAGTAGGCGACAAGGTTGTTTCAGGCCCGTCAGCTGACATTAAGCCGGGTAACGCACTTCCGCTTATCAATATCCCTGTTGGTACTTTCATTCATAATGTTGAGCTTTATCCCGGTAAGGGTGCACAGCTTGCAAGAAGTGCAGGCAATATGGCTCAGCTTATGGCTAAGGAAGGCAATATGGCTCTTCTCAGACTTCCGTCAGGTGAGCTGAGAAATGTACCGAACAACTGCATGGCAACAATCGGTCAGGTAGGTAACATTGATCACGAAAATGTTAAGATCGGTAAAGCAGGTCGTAAACGCAATATGGGTTGGAGACCGACAGTTCGTGGTTCCGTAATGAACCCGAATGATCACCCGCACGGTGGTGGTGAAGGTAAGAGCCCAGTAGGTCGTCCGGGTCCTGTAACACCTTGGGGCAAGCCTGCACTTGGTTATAAGACAAGAAAAACACACAACCGTACAGATAAGTTTATCGTTAAACGCAGAAACGGTAAGTAAGAGGCATACAGAAAGGAGCTTTGAACTATGGGCAGAAGCATTAAAAAGGGTCCTTATGTACAGCCTGTGCTGCTTAAAAGGATTCAGCAGATGAACGAAGCCGGAGAAAAGAAGATCCTCAAAACATGGAGCAGATCTTCAACAATTTTCCCTGATTTCGTAGGTCATACATTTGCGGTTCACGACGGCCGCAAGCATGTTCCGGTTTATGTAACAGAAGATATGGTAGGTCATAAGCTCGGTGAGTTCGCACCTACAAGAACCTTCAAGGGTCATGCCGGTTCAAAAACAACGAAGTAATAGCCGAAAGGAGTGTATGAATAATGGAAGCAAGGGCAGAACTTAAATACGCCCGTATTTCACCCCGTAAGGTTTCAGTAGTGCTGGATCTTATCCGCAACAAACCTTGCGATTATGCGATGGCTGTCCTCAAGCATACCCCCAAGGCTGCTTGTGAAGATTTGCAGAAACTTCTCAAATCAGCTATGGCTAATGCTGAGAACAACTACAATATGGATGTAAACAGACTTTATGTAGCAGAGTGCTATGTTGGTCAGGGTCCTATCCTCAAAAGAATCCGTCCGAGAGCACAGGGCCGTGCATACAGAATAGACAAGAAAACCTCGCACGTAACCCTCGTGCTTAAAGAGAAAGAATAATCGGTGAGGAGGTAAATTATGGGCCAGAAAGTAAATCCACACGGTCTTCGTGTCGGCGTTATAAAGAATTGGGACTCGCGTTGGTTTGTAAGTGATAAAGACTTCGGCGATACACTCGTTGAAGACTACAACCTCCGTAAGACTCTTAAAAAACAGCTTGCTGCTGCGGGCGTTCCGAAGATTGAAATCGAGCGTGACGCATCAAAAGTAAGAATTCATATCCACTGTGCAAAACCAGGTATGGTTATCGGTAAGGGCGGCAGCGAAATCGAAAAGCTCCGTTTGCAGTGTGAAAAAATGCTCAACAAGCCTGTTGCAATCAATATCGTTGAGGTTAAAAACCCCGATATGAACGCTCAGCTCATCGCTGAAAATGTTGCAGAACAGCTTGAAAAGAGAATTTCCTTCCGTCGTGCTATGAAGCAGTCAATCGGACGCGCTATGAAGTGCAACGCAAGAGGAATCAAAATTATGTGTTCAGGCCGTCTTGGCGGTGCTGAAATCGCAAGATCAGAACAGTATCACGAAGGTACTATTCCGCTTCAGACTCTCAGAGCTGACATCGACTACGGTTTTGCAGAGGCTGCAACAACCTATGGTAAGATCGGCGTTAAAGTTTGGCTTTATAAAGGTGAAGTTCTTCACGACAACCGTAAGCCGCGTAAGGAAGGAGGCAGTAAATAATGCTGTTGCCTAAGCGTGTAAAATACCGCAGAGTTCACAGAGGTCGTATGACAGGTAAAGCAACTCGTGGTAATAAAGTAACATATGGCGAGTTTGGTCTTCAAGCACTTGAACCTGCTTGGATCACAGCAAACCAGATCGAGGCAGCCCGTGTAGCTATGACGCGTTACTGCAAGAGATTTGGTCAGGTATGGATAAAGATTTTCCCGGATAAGCCTGTAACAAAGAAACCTGCCGAAGTCCGCATGGGTTCCGGTAAAGGTTCACCGGAATTCTGGGTTGCAGTAGTTAAGCCCGGCAGAGTAATGTTCGAGCTTGGCGGAGTTTCCGAAGAAACAGCAAGAGAAGCATTGCGTCTGGCTGCTAACAAGCTGCCTGTAAAGAGCAAATTTGTAACTAAGAAAGAAACGGAGGTTGACCAATAATGAAGGCATCAGAACTCAGAGAACTGACAACAGCTGAGCTTGAAACAAAGCTCCAGAGCCTCAAAGAAGAACTTTTCAACCTGCGTTTTCAGCTTGCAATCAATCAGCTCGAAAACCCAATGCGTATATCAGCAGTAAAGAAAGACATTGCAAGAGTGCAGACAATTATTCGTCAGAATGAGCTTTCAGAAAAGGCTGACGCATAAGGGGAAGGAGGAAACGCACTGTGAGTGAAAGAAATCTTAGAAAGACAGATGTCGGTAAGGTAGTAAGCAACAAAATGGACAAAACAGTCGTTGTTGCTATTGAAAACAGTGTAAAGCACCCGCTTTACAATAAAATCATTAAGCGTACAATCAAGCTCAAAGTTCACGACGAAAACAACGAGTGTTCAGTTGGCGACCGTGTACGCATTATGGAAACTCGCCCGCTCTCAAAGGATAAGAGATGGCGTCTTGTAGAGATTATAGAGAAGGCTAAATAATTTAGCACTTTTGGTTAAAGGAGGAACGCACTGTGATACAGCAGCAGACCTACCTCAAAGTTGCCGACAATACCGGGGCAAAGGAACTTATGTGTATCCGTGTTCTCGGCGGTACCGGCAGGAGGTACGCAAATATAGGCGACGTTGTGGTTGCTTCGGTTAAAAAAGCAGCACCCGGCGGCGTTGTTAAAAAAGGCGATGTAGTAAAGGCAGTTATTGTACGCTCAGCAAAGGGTGTACGCCGTGATGACGGAACATACATCAGATTTGATGAAAATGCAGCCGTTATCATTAAAGATGATAAAAACCCAAGAGGAACCCGTATATTTGGACCGGTAGCAAGAGAGCTTCGCGATAAAGATTATATGAAGATTCTCAGCCTTGCTCCTGAAGTTCTTTAATGGAGGTGCAGCAGATATGAGTAACAAAGTTCATGTTAAAACAGGCGATACAGTTGTTGTATTGAGCGGCACCGAGCGTGGTAAAAAGGGTAAGGTTATGGCAGTAAGCCCTGCTGAGGGCAAGGTTATTATCGAAAAGGTAAACCTTGTTTCAAAGCATGTTAAACCTCGTAAGATGGGTGACCAGGGCGGCATAGTAGAGGCAGAAGGTGCTATGTATGCCAGCAAGGTTCAGGTTGTTTGCCCACGCTGCGGCAAGCCAACCCGTGTTGCCCACAAGATTCTTGAGGACGGCACCAAAGAACGCATTTGCAAAAAATGCGGCGAGGCAATTTAAGGGAGGTAAAACTTAAATGGCAAGACTTAAAGATTTCTATGTCAAAGAGGCTGCACCTGCTCTTATGAAGAAGTTTTCTTACAAGAGTGTAATGCAGATTCCTAAACTTGACAAAATCGTCATCAATGTTGGTGCCGGTGAAGCAAGAGAAAACTCAAAGGCAATCGATGCCATTTCTGCTGATATAGCAACCATCACAGGACAGAAGCCAATGGTTTGCCGTGCTAAAAAGTCAGTCGCAAACTTTAAGCTTCGTGAGGGTATGCCAATCGGCGTTAAGGTTACACTCAGAGGAGAAAAAATGTATGAGTTCATGGACAGACTCTTCAATGTAGCTCTTCCAAGAGTTCGTGACTTCCGAGGAATTAACCCTAATTCTTTCGACGGTCGTGGAAACTACAATATGGGTCTTAAAGAACAGCTTATCTTCCCTGAGATTGAGTTCGATAAAGTAGATAAAGTTCGTGGTATGGACATTTGCTTTGTAACAACAGCTAAAACTGATGAAGAAGCAAGAGAGCTGCTCACACTGATGGGTGCTCCGTTTGCGAAATAAGGAGGGATTATTGTGGCCAAGACATCTATGAAAGTTAAACAGCAGAGAGAACCTAAGTACTCTACAAGAGCATACAACAGATGCAAAATCTGTGGCAGGCCGCACGCTTATCTCCGTAAATATGGTATTTGCCGTATCTGTTTCAGAGAGCTTGCTTACAAGGGCGAAATTCCGGGTGTTAAGAAAGCCAGCTGGTAAGGCAATACAAATAGGAGGTAACCGAATATGCAGATTACAGATGCAATAGCAGATTTGCTTACAAGAATTCGTAATGCTAATACTGCAAAACACGATACAGTAGAAGTTCCTGCTTCAAACATCAAGAAGGCTATCGTTCAGATTCTTCTTGACGAAGGTTACATCAAGAGCTTTACGGTTCTTGAAGACGGCAAGCAGGGAGTAATTAAAATTGCTCTTAAATACGGTGAAGGCAAGACTCCTGTTATTACAGGTCTTCGCAGAGTTTCAAAGCCCGGTCTCCGTATTTACAGCGATGTAGAAAATATGCCAAAGGTTATGAAAGGCCTCGGCGTAGCAATCATTTCAACATCAAAAGGCGTTATGACTGACCGTCAGGCACGCAAAGAAAATGTTGGTGGCGAGGTTCTCGCATATATTTGGTAAGGGGGTGCAGAAATGTCTCGAATTGGAAGAAAACCCATAAATATTCCCGCTGGTGTCGAGGTTAAAATCGACGGCAACGCTATCACAGTAAAGGGCCCGAAGGGTACACTCACAAAGAACTTTCATCCTAATATGACAGTTAAGGTTGAGAATAACGAAATCCTTGTTACCCGTCCGAACGACGAAAAGGAAAACCGTGCACTTCACGGTCTTACCCGTTCAAACATCAACAATATGGTTGAGGGTGTAACAAACGGTTTCAAAAAGGAACTCGATGTAAACGGTGTTGGTTACCGTGTACAGAAACAGGGTAAGAATCTTGTAATGAACCTTGGTTATTCACATCAGGTTATCGTTTCTGATACAGACGATATTACTATCGAATCACCAAACCCGAACAAGATTATCATCAACGGCATTGACAAGCAGAAGGTTGGTCAGTTCGCCGCAGAAGTAAGAGAAAAACGTCCGCCGGAGCCATATAAGGGCAAGGGTATCAAGTATGTTGACGAAGTTATCCGCCGCAAGGAAGGTAAAGCCGGTAAGGGCGGCAAGAAGTAATTAAGGAGTGAATAAACCATGGTGAAAAAGCCTGATACAAATAAGGCAAGACTTAATCGCCACAAAAGAGTTCGTGGTAAGATTAAAGGTACACAAGAGTGTCCTCGCCTTAATGTTTTCCGCTCCACTAACAACATCTATGCTCAGTTGATAGATGATGTAAAGGGTGTTACTCTTTGCTCAGCCTCAACACTGGACAAGGAAATAGATTGTTATGGCGGAAACAAGGACGCTGCACGCAAGGTTGGCGAGCTTATCGCAAAGAGAGCTGCCGACAAAGGCATTACTGATGTCGTATTCGACAGAGGTGGCTATATATTCCACGGCCGTGTCAAGGAACTGGCCGAAGGCGCTCGTGAGGGCGGTCTCAAGTTCTAAGTAAGGAGGAGTAACTTTGGCTAAAATTGACGGATCTACTTTAGATTTGAAGGAGCATGTTGTTGCAATCAACCGTGTATCCAAAACAGTAAAAGGCGGCCGTATCTTTAAGTTTGCAGCTCTTGTTGTTGTCGGCGACGGCAACGGAACAGTAGGCTTCGGTATCGGTAAAGCCGGCGAAGTTCCGGATGCAATCCGCAAGGGCATCGAGGACGCTAAGAAAAACCTTAAAAAGATTTCTCTTAAAGGTACAACAATTCCTCACGAGGTAACAGGCATTTACGGTGCAGGCAAGGTTCTTATGAAACCGGCTGCTCCCGGTACCGGCGTTATCGCAGGCGGTCCTGTTCGTGCCGTTATTGAGGCAGTAGGAATTAAGGACATCAGAACAAAGGCTCTTCGTTCAAACAATCCTTGCAATGTTGTAAGAGCAACACTTGCAGGTCTTGAAAGCCTTCGTACAGCAGATGAAGTTGCGGCTGTCCGTGGCAAAACTGCTAAGGAAATATTGTAATTCGGGAGGAAGCAAGAATGGCACAGCTTAAAATTACTCTTAAAAAGAGCTTAATTGGAAGACCAAAGGACCAGATTGCTACCGCCCAGTCACTCGGACTTACAAAGCCGGGCCACACAACAGTTCAGCCCGACAATGTACAGACACAGGGTAAGGTGGCAAAAATCCGCCATCTCATCGAGGTAAGCGAAGCGTAAGCAAGGAGGTGCGAGAATAATGAATTTGCACGAACTTTCACCGGCTGAGGGTGCTACAAAAACATCTAAAAGAATCGGTAGAGGACATGGCTCGGGTCAGGGCAAAACAGCCGGCAAGGGTCACAAGGGTCAGAAGGCTCGTTCGGGCGGCAGTATCCGTCCCGGATTTGAAGGCGGTCAGATGCCACTTCAGAGGCGTATTCCAAAGAGAGGCTTTAACAACATATTCGCAAAGAACATTGTTGCAATAAATGTTTCAGCTCTCGAAGCATTTGACAATGACGCTGAGGTAACAGCTCAGGCTCTTATCGAAAAGGGCATTGTCAAGAAAGAATACGACGGTATAAAAATTCTTGGCAACGGTACTCTTACAAAGAAGCTCAATGTTAAGGTTGCAGCTTATTCAGAGTCAGCAAAGCAGAAGATAGAGGCTGCGGGAGGAAAGGCAGAGGTGATCTGATTTGTTTAAAACAATCGCTAATGCATGGAGAATCCCTGACCTCAGAAAGAAAATGCTTTTTACAATCTTCGTAGTTTTTGTATTCAGAGTAGGTTCGGTTATTCCGGTTCCGTTCCTGAATGTAGAAGCTTTGAAGACACTTGTAGCCGGTTGGAATGAAGGCGGTACAAACCTTCTTTCCTATATGGATACATTTTCGGGTGGTGCGTTCTCGAACGCAACCTTGTTCGCAATGTCGGTAACCCCGTACATCAACTCTTCAATTATAATGCAGCTTCTTACGGTGGCAATTCCGCCGCTCGAAAGACTTGCAAAAGAGGGTACAGAGGGCAGAAAGAAAATTGCTACCATTACAAGATATGTAACAGTCCTGCTCGGTATTGTTCAGGGCAGTGCATACTATATCTATCTTCTCAGATCGGGAATCGTTGATTACGACGGCTGGAACTTCTCGGGTATATTTGCAGCACTTGTAATTATCCTGACATTCACAGCAGGTACCGCACTTATGATGTGGCTCGGTGAGCAGATTAACCAGAACGGTCTTGGAAATGGTATCTCAATTCTTCTCTTCGTCGGCATTATCGCAAGATTGCCTGTAACACTCGGCAAACTGTGGGCATTCTTTGACCTCGGTCTTAAAGGACAAACACAGTATATTATCTATACAATCCTGTTCGTAGTACTCTTCCTTGCAATCATCTGGGTAATAGTATTTATGAACGATGCTGAACGCCGTATTCCAGTACAGTACGCAAAGCGTGTTGTCGGCAGAAAAATGTACGGCGGACAGAATACACACCTTCCTATCAAGGTAGGTCTTTCAGGTGTAATGCCAATCATCTTTGCAAGCTCAATCCTTTCAATTCCGTCAACAATCCTCCTCTTTATCGGCGAGGATACTCCGACAGGCTTCTGGAAAGGTTTCTTTGATGCTTTTGATATGGGTGGCTGGATTTACACAGTTCTCTATTTCGTATTGATCATAGGTTTTGCATATTTCTATGTTACTATTCAGTACAATCCGATAGAAATGTCAAATAACCTTCGTCAGAATAACGGTACAATTCCGGGTATTCGTCCCGGTAAACCTACCGCAGATTTTATCGCAAAAATCCTGTCAAAGATAACACTTATAGGTGCACTCTTCCTCGCATTGATTGCAATCCTGCCACTTCTGTTCTCAGATTTCACAGGTATGCGTGGTCTTATGATGGGTGGTACATCAATTATCATCCTTGTAGGTGTTGCACTCGAAACAATGAAGCAGCTTGAATCTCAGATGATGATGCGTCATTATAAGGGATTTCTTGACTGATAAATTCTGAAAAGGAGTAATATCTTATGAAAATTATATTACTTGGAGCCCCCGGTGCCGGAAAAGGCACACAGGCTGAGGTTATTTGTGATCGTTTACAGATTCCTACAATTTCAACCGGAAATATTATTCGTGAAGCGCTGAAAACCGGTACAGAAATGGGTCTCAAAGCAAAATCATTTATGGACGCAGGTCAGCTCGTTCCTGATGATGTCGTAATCGGCATTATCAAGGAAAGACTTGCAAAGGATGACTGCAAAAACGGTTTCATCCTTGACGGTTTCCCGAGAACCATTCCTCAGGCCGAGGCTCTGGACAATATGGGTGTCGTAATCGACAAGGTTATCGACATCGAAGTTAAAGATGAAGCAATCATCGACAGAATGTCCGGACGCCGTGTCTGCGAAAAGTGCGGAGCAAGCTATCACCTTGAACACAAAAAGCCAAAGGTTGACGGAGTTTGCGACAAATGTGCAGGCACCCTTGTTCAGCGTAAGGATGACCATCCTGATACAGTTAAGGCTCGTCTTGAAGTGTATCACAAGGAAACCGAACCTCTTAAAGACTATTACAACAAGCAGGGTAAACTTGCAATAGTTGAAGGACAGAGTGAGATTGAGGATACAACTCGTCACATTCTTGCTGCATTAGAGGCTTAATGTATGGTAATCCTGAAAACAGCCCGTGAACTCAAAGCTATGCGAAATGCGGGCATAATTTCTTCAAGAGCCTTGCGTGAAGCAGGCAAAGCTGTTGAACCGGGCGTTTCAACACTCGAAATTGATACAATAGTCCGTAAATATATCGAGAAACAGGGGGCAACCCCTTCCTTTCTCGGATATGGCGGATTTCCTGCAAGTGCATGTATTTCAGTAAATAATGTAGTCATCCATGGCATACCAAGTAAGAAAACGGTTCTTAAACGAGGCGATATTGTCAGTATTGATGTCGGAGCGTATTTTGAGGGCTATCACGGCGACAACGCATGGACATTTGCGTGCGGTGAGGTTTCAGATGAAGCTCAGGCACTTATGGACGCAACAAGGGAAAGCCTTTTTGAAGGTATCAGACAGGCAAAACCCGGTGCAAGAATAGGCGATATTGGCAGTGCGGTTCAAAGGTATGTCGAGGCACGCAGTTACTCGGTGGTACGAGATTTTGTCGGTCACGGAGTAGGTGCGAAGCTGCATGAAGATCCAAGCGTACCAAATTACGGCACACCCGGACACGGTGTGCGACTGTTACCGGGCATGGTAATCGCCATTGAGCCAATGATCAATCAGGGTGGTGCAAAGGTTAAAACTCTGGGCGACGGTTGGACAACAGTAACCGCCGACGGAAAACTGTCTGCTCACTTTGAACATACAGTTGCAATAACTCCGGACGGGCCGGTTATAATGACCTTGCCGGACTGATGGGGTGAATTATGCAGTTCGTAAAAGGTATGGTTGTCAGATCAAAGGCGGGTCACGATAAGGGCAGCTTTTTTGTGGTGTTAAAAGTCGAAAACGATATTGCCTACATCATTGACGGCAAAAGTCGTACTGCGACAAAACCAAAAAAGAAAAAGCTGATACACCTTTCTCCGACTTATACTGTTCTTGATGAACAGTCAATGGAAACTGACAGTGAAATTCTAAAAACACTTTCAACTTTTAACAGTAAAGTGCAGTCTTTCATGTAAGGAGGTTATTAAATTGTCAAAACAGGATGTAATTGAGGTAGAAGGTACAGTCAAAGAAGCTCTTCCTAACGCTCAATTCAAGGTAGAACTTCAAAACGGACATATTATTCTTGCTCACATTTCCGGAAAGCTCAGAATGAACTTCATTCGTATTCTTCCGGGTGACAAGGTTACAGTAGAAATGTCACCATACGATCTTACAAAGGGTCGTATCACATGGCGTAGTAAAGAATGACCATCTTAATGGTTGCCTAACGAAAGGAATGATAACACAATGAAAGTCAGACCTTCAGTAAAGAAAATTTGCGAAAAGTGTAAGGTTATTAAGCGTAAGGGTAAAGTAATGGTTATCTGTGAAAACCCGAAGCACAAACAGCGTCAGGGTTAATGGCGTTATATCAATAATGGAGGTGCTAACAGAATGGCACGAATTTCAGGTGTAGATTTACCGAGAGATAAAAGAGTCGAAATCGGCTTAACTTATATTTACGGCATCGGCCGTAAAACTTCTAACGATATTCTTGCAGCAACAGGTGTTAATCCTGATACCCGTGTAAGAGATCTTACAGAAGACGATATTGCAAAGCTCAGAGAATATATCGACCACAACTGCCGTGTTGAAGGTGATCTCAGAAGAGATATTGCTTTCGATATCAAAAGACTTATTGAAATCGGCTGTTACAGAGGTATTCGTCACCGCAAGGGTCTTCCGGTAAGAGGCCAGCGTTCAAAGACTAATGCCCGTACAAGAAAAGGTCCCAGAAAGACTATGGCTAACAAGAAGAAATAATCAGGGAGGAATTAACTGATGGCAGTTCAGAAGGGTGCTAAGAAGACTACTGTCCGCAGACGCCGTGAACGCAAAAACATTGAAAAAGGTTCTGCTCACATTCAGTCAACTTTCAACAATACAATCGTAACAATATCTGATGTTCAGGGAAATGCAATTTCTTGGGCAAGTGCAGGCGAACTTGGCTTCAGAGGTTCAAGAAAATCAACTCCGTTCGCTGCTCAGTCAGCTGCCGAAACAGCTGCTAAGGCTGCTATGGAGCACGGTATGAAGAGCGTTGAAGTTTATGTTAAGGGTCCGGGTGCGGGCCGTGAAGCTGCAATCCGTGCACTTCAGTCAGCAGGTCTTGAGGTAAGTATGATTAAAGATGTTACCCCGATTCCACACAATGGTTGTCGTCCTCCAAAGAGAAGACGCGTATAAAATATCAGGAGGTGCAGATTTAAATGGCAGTAAACAGAGATCCAATTCTTAAAAGATGCAGATACCTTGGAATCAGCCCGGCAGTAGTCGGAATTTCAAAATCTTCAAACAGAAATCCTAACGCTAACAGCAGAAAGAAAGTTTCTGAATATGGTATGCAGCTCAAAGAAAAACAGAAACTTAAATTCATCTATGGCGTACTCGAAAAACCTTTCTTCCACTATTTTGAAATTGCTTCAAAAATGGAAGGTCAGGCAGGTAACAACCTTATTACAATTCTTGAATCAAGACTTGATAATATCGCTTTCAGAATGGGACTTGCTCTTACAAGGCGTGAAGCAAGACAGCTTGTTACTCACGGTCATTTCCTCGTAAACGGCAAGAAGGTTGATATCCCGTCATACAGAGTTAAAGTCGGCGATGTAATCTCTCTCAGAGATAAGAGCAAGAGCAGTGCAAAATTCAAGGACATTCTTGAACAGACAAACGGCAGAGTAACTCCTGTCTGGCTCGAAGTCAACAAGGAACAGTTCTCAGCTAAGGTAGCTCGTATGCCTGCTATCGAAGATGTTGACTACGAAGTTGCACCGCACCTTATCGTTGAGTTGTACTCCAAGTAATCCATTCGTTGTTTATCGGTTACACATCAGGGCGGCTCTTTGCCGCCTAATGTTAAGGAGGTTAGCTGATGATTGAGATTCAAAAGCCAAGAATAGAAACCACCGAATTATCGGAAGACGGTAAATTTGGCAGATTCGTTGTTGAACCTTTGGAGCGTGGTTTTGGCAACACTCTCGGAAACAGTCTTCGCAGAGTGCTGTTGTCATCGCTTGAAGGTGTTGCGGTTACATCAATCAAGATTGATGGAGTTCTGCATGAATTTTCAACGATTCCGGGAGTTAAGGAAGATGTTACTGCGATTGTCCTCAATATGAAGGGTCTTATCGCAAAGCTTCACTGCAACGGTCCTAAAACCGTTGAAATCAATGCCGAAGGTCCGTGTATCGTTACTGCGGAATCAATTAAATGCGATGCGGAAGTAGAAATACTTAATCCGGAAATGCATATCGCCACACTTGGCGAAGGTGCTAAACTCTTTATGGAGATTACGCTTAACAAGGGACGAGGATATGTTCCGGCAGAACGCAACAAGGCTGAAATGGCTAACAATGCAAGCATAATCGGTGTATTGCCGATTGATTCAATTTATACACCTGTGATTAAAGTAAATTATACCGTTGAAAATACCCGTGTAGGTCAGTTCACAGACTATGACAAGCTTACACTCGATGTATGGACTAACGGCGTAATCAATGCACAGGAGGCAGTTTCACTTGCCGCTAAGGTTCTTACCGAACATCTTAACCTCTTTGTAAACCTTTCTGATAAGGGTACAAACACTGAGATTATGATTGAAAAGAACGATCAGGGCAAGGAAAAGGTACTTGAAATGACTATTGAAGAACTCGACCTTTCGGTTCGTTCATTCAACTGTTTAAAGCGTGCAGGTATCAATACTGTCGAGGACCTTATCAATAAGTCAGAAGACGATATGATGAAGGTTCGTAACCTCGGACGCAAGTCACTTGAAGAGGTTGTTGAAAAACTCAACTCTCTCGGATTTTGTTTACAAACTGATGAGGAATAATTTTCCCAACACTTAACCAAAGGTAAAGGAGTGAATATCGATGCCAGGAACAAGAAAGCTCGGCAGAGAGACTGCTCATAGAACTGCTATGCTCAGAGCAATGGTAACTTTCCTTCTCGAAAACGGAAAGATTGAAACTACTGTTTCTCGTGCAAAAGAAGTCAGTGCAATGACAGAAAAATTTATCACAATAGCTAAGGAAGAAAATCTCTACAACAAGCGTCTTGCTATGTCTTTCATTACTAAGGAAGATGTTGTAAACAAGCTTTTCACAGAGATTGCTCCTAAGTATCTTGATAAGAACGGCGGCTATACAAGAATCACAAAGCTCGGTCCACGCCGTGGCGACGCTGCTGAAATGGTTATCATTGAGCTTATCTGATAAATAAAATATAAACTTACAAAAGCCTGATGTGTGAGAACACATCAGGCTTTCTTGCATTAAAATATTTTTATACCTGTTTCTTTTTCCTTCTGTCTTAAAGCAAGATATTTTTTAAATGATTCTTTTGCTTCTTCGGGTGCTTTATCTGTTAAATACTCTTTTTCATTTTCATCATAGTCATACCATTCTGGATTTGTTTTCCAATACAAATATATTGTACCTCTTACTGACATTCATAACAACTCCTTTTCTGACAATATCCATCATATTTTTTGATTAAGAGCCAATAGGCTATTATTCTTTGGGTTTATTATATCACATTCTAAACAGTCGTCAATAAGAAACAAGTAATTTTAATCCTCAATTTTGAATGAAAAGAATATAACAACTCCACTCTCCACACTCCACTCTAAATAAAAACAGCGTGTTTACCGTTTTAAGTCAGTAAACACGCTGTCTGAATTTTTATAATGTTGAGTTATGAATGATTAAGGGAGCTGAACAGGATTTAACTGCCAGATTGTGTTTGCGTAGTCACGGATTGAACGGTCAGCCGCAAAGCGTCCTGCCTTTGCGATATTGACAAGTGACATTCTGTTCCAGTTGGTCTTGTCGGAATAAAGCTGTGATGCTTTCTGCTGTGTTGCCGAATAATCAGCAAAGTCTGCAAGAACCATATACGGATCTTTTGTGAGAAGAGAAACAACAATATCGTTGAATCTGTTGTTGAATTCAGAGTTGATACCGTCAACGGCACGCTTGATAATGTGATTGTTGTTATAAATCATTCCCGGCTTGTAGCCTAACTTTTTAAGCTGATTAACCTCAGGAGTTGTCATACCAAAGATAAGTGCGTTGTCGTCGCCTACTACCTCGTGAATTTCAACATTTGCACCGTCGAGAGTTCCGAGTGTGATTGCACCGTTAATCATAAACTTCATATTACTTGTACCCGAAGCCTCTGTGCCGGCAAGAGAAATCTGTTCGCTGATTTCTGCTGACGGAATGAGCTTTTCTGCAACGGATACACGGTAGTCTTCAAGATATACTACTTTGAGTTTCTTGTTTACACGAGGGTCGTTGTTGATTTTATTACCAAGTGCAACAATGAACTGAATAATCTGTTTTGCAAAGTAATATCCCGGAGCAGCCTTTGCACCAAAGATATATGTCTTTGGCTTAAAGTCAGCGTTAGGATTGTCACGCAGCCACTGATAAGTGCTGAAAATGTGGAGAGCATTCATAAGCTGACGCTTGTATTCGTGCAGACGCTTTACCTGTACATCAAAGATAGAATCCGTATCGACAATAATACCGTTGTTTTCCTTTATGTATTTTGCCATACGCTCTTTGTTTTCTTTCTTGATAGCGGCAAGCTTGTCGAGAACCGCTGAATCGTTCTTGTATTTCATAAGACCTTCAAGGGCGTTTGCGTCGTCTATAAATTCATTTCCGATAAGGTCTGTGATAAGGGAAGCAAGTCCCGGATTTGACTGATTGAGCCAACGGCGGTGAGCAATACCGTTTGTAACATTTTTGAATTTTTCCGGAGAAACCGTATAGAAATCGTGGAATACGGAATCTTTGAGAATTTCGCTGTGGAGCTTTGAAACACCGTTTACGGAGTGACTTGCAATTACGGCGAGATT
This sequence comes from Acutalibacteraceae bacterium, assembly GCA_051894195.1. Classification (GTDB taxonomy): domain Bacteria; phylum Bacillota; class Clostridia; order Oscillospirales; family Acutalibacteraceae; genus UBA1213. The sequence goes on along the minus strand of JBJFIB010000190.1, from coordinate 7,438 downwards.
AGCCATTTTTACAATACCGTCATTGATAACAGCCATTCTGCCGACCTGATAGTGATCAACGCCTGCATGATGCATATCGGCACAGAAGCGTCTGTTAATTTCCTCGATAATCTGATATATACGGGGAAGTCTTCTTGAAAACAGGTCAACCTGCCAACATTCAAGAGCCTCACTCATTACCGTATGGTTAGTGTAAGCTATTGTTCTTGTAACAATATCCCATGATTTATCCCAGTCATAGCCGCACTCGTCAAGAAGAATTCTCATAAGTTCAGGAATTGCAAGTACAGGGTGTGTATCGTTAAGATGAATTGCAACATGTTCAGGAAGATTTTCAAGAGTATTATACTGACGAAGATGACGGCGGATAATATCCTGAATTGTAGCTGATACAAGGAAATACTGCTGACTCAGACGCAGACTCTTGCCCTCCGAGTGATTATCCTCAGGATAAAGTACACGGGTAATGCTTTCAGCCATAGCCTTCTGTTCCATAGCACGAACATATTCACCGCCGTTGAACAGCTTCATATCGAATGTATCCGATGTTGCCGCCCAAAGACGAAGTCTGCTTACGCCCTCTCCGCCGTTGCCGGGAACGAGCATATCATAAGGTGTTGCAATAACCTTTGTTGCATTTTCAAGTTCGATTGAATGGTGTCCGTCGTTCCATGTTTCCTTGATTTTACCGTCAAAGTAAATCGGGAATGATTTTTCAGGGTGTGCCTGTAACCATACCGAGCCGCCCGGAAGCCAGAAATCAGGGAGTTCAGTCTGCCAGCCGTCAACGAGCTTTTGTCTGAAAATGCCGTATTCATAACGGAGTGAATAACCCATAGACGCATAATCCTGAGTTGCAAGTCCGTCAAGAAAACAAGCCGCAAGTCGTCCAAGACCGCCGTTTCCAAGACCGGCGTCAGGCTCCTGCTCATATATATTGTCAATCTTGATGTCAAGGCTTTGAAGAGCCTGTTTCATTGTGTCTTCAAGACCGAGGTTGTAAAGATTGTTTCTCAGTGAACGACCCATAAGGAATTCCATACAGAGATAGTAAACCTGTTTTGAATTCTGTTGTTCCGACTGAGCGGTAAACTCTTTATATTGTTTACGCAAAATATCATTTACTACAAGTGCAACCGCCTTATAGTAATGTTCATCTGTTGCGTCAGTAGGTGTAACGCCGAAATTATGAGAAAGCTTTGCGATAATGAGTTCTCTTGCTTCACTTGGCGTCATTTTTGCTTTTGACATAAAAATCCCTCCACACTTTTTTCTCTTTAAAAGGTCAAATTGTTTTAATTTGGTTTCTTTAAAAACAATTCCCTTACATTATATCCTATTTTTTATATTATTTCAACCAAAATGCTAAAAAAATTACAATTTTTTCTATGATTTAATATCTATTATTTATAAAATATGACAATATTTTGTGATTTTGATGTTATTCTGACTTTAATAACAAAAAAACTCTGCTATAATTCATAATATAAATCTTTAATATTTTACAAAAATGTATTATAATCTACATATAAACTTAAAGAGGTGTGGAATATGGAAAACAACGAAAAAATAAAAGTCAGAATAAATATTGCCGGAAGTGAGTTTACTGTTCTGAGTCAGGACAGCGAAAACTACACTCTGTCGATAGCAAAAGAAGTAGATGAAAAAATCAGCGAAATACGCAAGGCAAACTCTAATATTTCAATAACGGCAGCTGTAATGCTTGCGGCTCTGAATTTTTGCGACTGCTCAAAAAAGTCCGAAAAAGATGCGGATAATTTCCGCATACAGATAAAAGACTATCTTACTGAGGCGGCACAAAAAGAAAAAGAGGCCGACGAACTGAGAAAAGAAAACGAGCGTCTGAAAAAAGACATTCAGACATACCGTCAGCGTCTTTCTGAGGACATTCAGTCGGATAATAATGCTGCACCCGTTTCTACTGCCGTCAAAGCTGTAAAAAAATCGGTATTGCTTTCTGATGTTGAGGAAGCCGCCGAGGACGACACGGAATTTTTTGATATAAAGAATATGGAGTAATGCTGATCAGTATAAATTTATTTTTGAGAGCGTGATTTTATGAACAAACTTGAAGTTTTAGCACCTGCCGGCAGTATGGAGTCGATTTATCCCGCTGTAAGAATGGGTGCAGACGCCGTATATCTCGGTGCAACAACATTGAGTGCAAGAAGTTCTGCACAGAATTTCGACAGAAAGGAACTGAAAGCCGCTGTTGAATACTGTCACGCAAGGGGAGTAAAGGTTTATCTTGCCTGTAATACGCTTGTACACGACAGTGAACTTGCCGAGGCTATGCAGCTTATCGAATATGCTTGCAGTATTCCCGTTGACGCACTTATTATACAGGATTTGGGTCTTGCGTCACTTGTGCATAGTGCCGCACCGGATATGCGTCTGCACGGTTCAACTCAGATGTCGGTTCATACGCTTGCAGGCGTTGAAATGCTTTATAATATGGGATTTAAGCGTGTTGTGCTTTCGAGGGAGCTTTCCGAAAAGGAAATTGAAGAAATTGCAAAGGAAAGTCCGATTGAGCTTGAAGTATTCGTACACGGAGCATTGTGTATGAGCGTTTCGGGACAGTGCTATTTCAGTGCTATGCTCGGTTCACGCAGCGGAAACAGGGGAGCCTGTGCACAGCCGTGCCGACTGCCGTTTTGCGTTGACGGTGGCACAGGACACGATTTAAGCCTTAAAGATATTTCGCTTATAAATCATCTTCGCAAATTGCAGGAAATGGGCATTACATCAGCAAAAATAGAGGGCAGAATGAAACGCCCCGAATATGTAGCTCTTGCCGTTGCCGCCTGTCGCAGCAGTCTTGATACGGGAAAGGTTGACGCTGAACTCGAAGAAAAACTCGGAACCGTTTTTTCACGCTCAGGATTTACTGACGGATATTATACGGGCAAGCGTGGAGTTGAAATGTTCGGCATAAGGTCAAAGGAAAATGTAACCGCAGCAACAAATAAGTTTTTCAATTCTGTTCACACGATGTACAAGGACGAAAAACAGACAATTCCGCTTGATGTCACGCTTGATATACACAGCGGCAAGGAAAGCACTATGTCCGTTTCGGACGATGACGGTCATACGGCAAGTGCTGTCGGGGATATTCCGCAAGAGGCAATTAAAATTCCACTCACAAAGGAAAAATGTCGTTCATATATTCAGAAAACAGGCGGCACACCGTTTTTTGTACGGAACTTTGAATGTAATCTTGACGACGGAATGTCAATGACGGCACTGTCGCTCAATGGTATGCGGAGAAAATGCCTTGACGATATTTTAAATCAGAGAAAAGTCCGCAAACCGATTGAATTTTCAGAGATAGAATTTCCGCAGACGCATACACGAATGAACAAAAGACCGCATAATTTCCGTGCGAGATTCACAAACTGTAATGTTCCCGACAAATTTCTTGACAGCGAACTCATTTATGTTCCGATAAACTGCCGTGATGAAGAATATAATTCACTTCTTGACAGAGGATTTGCCGTTGCTGTTGAAATTCCGAGAGGTATGTTCGGAATGGAAAAATACCTTTATGAACGGCTCAAAAAAATAAAATCACTCGGCATAAACGAGGTTCTTGCGTCTAATATCGGAGCAGTAATGATGGCAAAAAATCTCGATATGGATATACACGGCGGCTTTGGTCTTAATATTATGAATACTGCATCTCTTGAATGGGCTGAGGTTGTCGGTATTATGGACACAGAGGTTTCCTTTGAACTTACGCTTGAACAGATTGCGGAACTTGGCGGAAAAATCCCGATAGGAATTGTCAGCGGCGGACGATTGCCGTTAATGCTGACAAGGAATTGTCCCGCACAAAATGACGGAAAGGGCTGTAAATCCTGCAAAAAATCACCTGTGTTAAAAGACAGAAAAAATGTTGAATTTCCGGTTCAGTGTTATGGTGCCTGTACTGAAATATTAAATTCCGTACCTGTTATTTTGTCAGACAGGAAAAATGAAATACGGGGAGTTGATTTTGAAGTTTTGAGGTTCAGTGTTGAAAACTTGGTTGAAATTGGGGAAAATTTACAGCTTTTCAACAGCAAAAAACCGTTAAAAAACGGATTTACAAGGGGATTGTACTATCGTGGTGTTGAATAGTTGAAAACTCAGTGTTAAATGTTGAAAATGTTAAAAACTATGAAAGTGGTGGACAAAGTGATTGAAAATGTCAAAATAAAAAGATTAAGAGAGAACGCTGTCATACCTTGCCGTGCAACCGAAGGTTCGGCAGGAGCGGATTTGTATGCTTGCATAAATGAACCTGTGCTTCTTGCACCGGGCAAACTTGTAAAAATTTCGACTGGAATAGCCGTTGAACTTTCAGACAGCAATTATGCCGTGTTTCTTTTTGCAAGGAGCGGCTTGGGTGTCAAACACGGAATTACGCTTGCAAACGGCGTAGGCGTTGTTGACAGCGACTACCGTGGGGAAATATGCGTCGGACTTTGTAATGTTTCTGACGAGCCTTATACAATTCAGCCGAACGAACGAATAGCACAAATGGTGATAATGCCCGTTGTTTGTGCAAAGTTTACAGAGGTTGACGAACTCAGCGATACTGCAAGGGGCAGCGGCGGTTTTGGTTCAAGCGGAAAACTGTAACAATATGCCGAATTTTATGAACATAATTAACAGAAATAAACAAAAAAATGACTGATTTACCCTGTTTTTTAATTGTATAGTAGAAGTCTAAAAGATGACAAAATTGTTGTTGAGATTAACAATTTTTAAGGTTATAATATATGTTGATAATTTAACGATGTTATGGGATTTATACTGCCGTTTGAAAGGGGTATGTTATTATGTTTTCAAAAGATATAGGAATTGACCTTGGTACAGCAAATACCCTGGTTTATATGAAAAATAAAGGTATAGTAATGCGTGAACCGTCAGTTGTTGCCGTTGATGTCCGTACTGATACGGTTCTTGCTGTCGGCACTCAGGCAAAGGATATGATAGGCAGAACACCGGGTTCTATCGTAGCAGTAAGACCGCTTAAAGACGGCGTTATTGCCGATTTCGACATAACTGCAACAATGCTTAATCGCTTTATCAGAAAAGTAATAAAAACCTCAGCTTTCAGCAAGCCCCGTGTAATCGTATGTATTCCGTCGGGAGTTACCGAGGTTGAACGCAGAGCCGTTGAGGACGCCGTTCGTCAGGCAGGTGCAAAACAGGTTGAACTTATTGAGGAACCTATGGCGGCGGCAATCGGTGCCGGACTTCCCGTTTCGGAGCCTGAGGGCAGTATGGTTGTTGACATCGGCGGCGGTACATCAGAGGTTGCGATAATTTCGCTTGACGATATTGTTACGGCTTGTTCGGTTCGTGTTGCAGGCGATAAATTCGATGAGTCTATTATGCAGTATGTCAAGAAAAAATATAATCTTCTTATCGGTGAGCGTACAGCCGAGGATATTAAAATCAAAATCGGTTCGGCTTATCCGTACGAGGGCGAGGGCAGTATGCAGATTAAGGGCAGAAACCTTATCGACGGTTTGCCGAAAGATGTCGTTATTTCAGCGTCAGAGGTTCGTGACGCACTTGCCGACCCGCTTTCAGTAATTATTGAGGCAGTCAAGACAACTCTCGAACAAACACCGCCTGAACTTTCGGCGGATATAATCGACAACGGAATTATGCTCACAGGCGGCGGAGCGTTGCTCAGAGGACTGGATTTGCTTGTGGCACAGGAAACAAGTATGCCTGTTCATGTTGCCGAAAGACCGCTTGATTGTGTTGTTGACGGTACAGGCAGAAGACTTGACAGAATATCCGGCGGAAGTTCGTCATCTAAATCAAAGAAAAAATAAATTTATAAAAAAATAATAGCACTATTACAGCGGCGGTCAGAATACTGTACTTGCCGCTGTTTTGATATGGAATGGGTAAAGAATAATGGATATATCTTTTAATACCGGAATTGAAAACAATAATAATATGAAGTTTAATTTTCGTGCCGCCGCAATTATCACAAGGAACAGCAAGGTTCTTATAGTGACAGACGAGGATATAAATCATTATTATTTTGTCGGCGGTCGTGTGAAAATGCTTGAAACAACACAGCAGACCATTATGCGTGAAATCAAAGAGGAACTTCATATATCCGCTGAAACAGCGGTTTTATCCATTGTGAATGAAAACTTTTTTGAAATAAACGGAATTGATTATCACGAAATAGCATTTGTTTATAAGGTAAAGCTGAAAGACGGAAATCTTCTTCCGTGTGAAGATGAATTTGATATGACAGATACAGACGGTGTAATCCATCATTTTAAGTTTGCGGATATTGATGAAATAGAAAGGTTGCCGCTTTTGCCTTATGCAATTCGTGATAAAATAAGAGAGGCAATTTGTTCTGAACAAATCATTCATACGGTTAATATTGACATGGAGGGTTGAAAGTGAAAAAGGTATTTACAGGTAAAAGCTTTAAGGTATTGATAACAATAATATGTCTTTTGCTTGTTTTTGCACTTGTAACAGCAGGAAACAGTTCCGTCAATAACTTTGTAACGAGTTTTATTTTTACGCCGTTACAGCAGGTTGCAACAGGTGCTTCATCTGCGGCTGGAAATGCACTCACACCTCCGAAAAGTGCTGAGGAACTTCAAAAAGAAGTCAGTGAACTCCAAGAAGAAAACAGAAAACTCAACGATATGCTTGTTGACTATTATGACATCAAGGAAGAAAACGAACAGCTTATAAAATATTATGACATCAAAAAGGAAAATCAGGATTTTCAGCTTGTTCCGTCAACGGTTATAGGTCGTGACCCAAACGAAAATTTTTACGGATTTACTCTTGACAAGGGCGTACTTGACGGAGTTGAGGTAAATGACCCTGTAATAACCGAAAAAGGTCTTGTCGGCTGGGTTTGTGAAACGGCGGCAAAATCCTGTAAGGTGAAAACAATACTTTCGCCCGACGCACAGATTGGTGCAGTCGATAAAAAGACTTCCGACAGCGGCGTTATTTCGGGAAGTGCGGAATATTCCGATGACGGCATAACGCTTATGCAGAATATTTCGGCACAAAACTCAATGGAAAAGGGAGATATTGTCGTAACCTCAGGTTTCGGCGGAATTTATCCCAAAAACCTTAAAATCGGAAAAATACAAAGCATAAAATATGATGATTACAGCGGAATGCCTGTTGCGGTAATAAAACCCTATGAGGATATAAAAAATGTTTCGTCTGTTGCAATTATTGCGGATTTTAACGGCAAGGGTGAAATTTCCGAAAATTCTCAGTCGTCACAGCAGACATCAAAATCATAATTTCTCATTAAAATCGTGGATAAAAATTGCGGGTGCAGGTGTCGCACACACCTGCCGAGGTCAAGGGCGAGCAGCCCTTGTGGGGTTTGGGGCAAAGCCCCATATTCACTAAC
>JBJFIB010000189.1:0-6439 GCA_051894195.1 Acutalibacteraceae bacterium | reverse complement strand
TCCAAAATTTTCAAAAAATCCAGTGTTTAAATAAATAAAAATAAATTAACATTTTATATAAAATTATTTAAATATACAAAAATATGCAGATAAATGACATTAAGGAAATAATAAAGTCGGAAAAGATGTATAATTATAAAAATTTAATGTATTTTTATACATTTACCATTAAATACCACGAAAATCTTGTTACCAGAACTCAAAATTTTTCAACATTTATGTCAAAATGCACAATTTACCGTTGTTTTATGACTTTTTATATCGTGTATAAAACCGAAATTGACATTAAACAGTTGACCAACATCAAAATTGTGCTATAATTACCTTAAACATTAAGACACATTGCGAAAAGGGACTGTATGTGTGTAAACAAATGTTTAGGGGCAAATTTACAGTTTTATAGGGAGGATTTTGTTATGTATGTAAAAGAAGTAATGGTTCAGAATCAGGTAGGTCTTCACGCTCGTCCTGCAACATTCTTTATCCAGAAAGCAAATGAATTCAAATCATCTATCTGGGTTGAAAAGGAAGAAAGAAGAGTAAATGCAAAAAGCCTTCTCGGCGTTCTTTCACTCGGTATCGTTGGCGGCACAACAATCAAGGTTATGGCTGACGGTTCGGACGAAGAAAATGCTGTTGAAAGCCTTGTTAAGCTCGTTCAGTCAGGTTTTTCTGAATAATTCAATACAATAACATCATTCAGTAAAAAGCACCGTCACAGCTTGCCGGTGCTTTTTGTTATGCCCGGATTTCCGTAATATGTAAGTGCAATTATCCCTGAACTATGATATAATCAGTGTGGAGAGTGGAGAGTGGAGTGTGGAGAGTGGAGAGTGGAGTGTGGAGAGTGGAGAGTGGAGTGTGGAGTGTGGAGAGTGGAGAGTGGAGTGTGGAGTGAGAAATTAGGAATGAGGAATTAGGAATTAGGAATTAGGAATGAGTGGTTGCGGTAAGCTCGTGCGTTGAAATAAATTTGTTGTAACAGTCAGTTGTTGCGTGAAATTATTGCAATAACTGATGGTGCGGACGAAAACTTAACGGTAATAATAACTTGGAACGCAATTTGACAGTGGCGGCACGCCACCAGCTTGCCGCTTGACAGTTGCGACAAGCCACCGCAGAGAGAGGTGAGATGAGATTGAATATAAAGGAACTGCGTGAAAAGGCTATGAAACTTCCGCTGACACCGGGAGTTTATATTATGAAAAATGTAAAAGACGAAATAATATATATTGGTAAGGCTAAGGCTCTGAAAAACCGTGTAAGTCAGTATTTCGGCTCGGATAAAAATCATCAGGAAAAAGTCAGACAGATGGTTGCTAATGTTGACCATTTCGATTATATTCTTTGCGGCAGTGAGTTCGAGGCTCTCGTGCTTGAATGTAGCCTTATAAAACAGCATAAGCCAAAGTACAACATTCTCCTTAAAGATGACAAGGGTTACAGCTATATTAAAATTACTAACGAAAGCTGGCGTAAAATTTCCTTTGTAATGCAGAAAGATGACGATAATGCCGAATATCTTGGTCCCTATATGAGTGCATGGTATGCGAAAAATGCCGTTGACGAGGCTCTCAAAATATTTCGTTTGCCGTCGTGCAACAAAACTTTTCCCCGTGATTTCAAAAAAGGTCGCCCTTGTCTTAACTACTATATAAAACAGTGTTCGGCACCGTGCAGTGCAAAAATTTCGCACAAGGACTATTGCGAAAGCGTTAATGAGGCGGTTGAATTTCTTAAATCGGGAAATTCTGACTCGATAAAGATAATGACCGAAAAAATGAACGCCGCCGCTGAAAATCTTGATTTTGAACTTGCCGCAAAATTGCGTGACAGAATAACGGCAGTCAAACGCATAACCGAAAAACAAAAGGTTGTTGCCGCAAATATTCCCGAACAGGATGTAATTGCGATTATGTGCGAGGGTGAGGACGCTTGTTTTGTCGTGTTGAGATTTTCTGACGGACGACTCTATGACAAAGAGGATTTTCTCATTAAGGATATAGGGCAGAAAGCTGATATTCCGCTTGCAAGGACTGAATTTATACAGCAGTATTATTCAATGCGTGAAAATGTTCCTCCGGTTATTACTCTTGACGGCGAAATTGAAGATGAAGATGTACTGCTTAAATGGCTGTCGGAATGTGCGGGAAAGCGTGTGAAATTCCTGTTTCCACAGCGTGGCGAACAACAACAGATACTTGAAATGTGCCGTGCAAATGCCGCTGAAAGACTTGCACAGAGTCGTGGACATCTCGGACACGAGTTGTCGGCACTTGATGAACTTGCAAAATTGCTCGGTCTGTCAAAGGTTCCCGAATACATTGAATCTTACGATATTTCTAACCTTGCAGGAAGTGAAAATGTCGCAGGTATGATTGTTTTCAAAAACGGCAGACCATTTAAAGAGGCATACAAACGGTTCAGAATAAAAAGCTTTGTCGGACAGGACGACTATGCGTCAATGAATGAGGTTCTCAGCCGCCGCTTTGACGAATACGAAAAAAACAAGGACAGCGGCGAGGGTTTCGGAAGATTGCCCGATTTAATCCTTCTTGACGGCGGCAAAGGACAGGTTGCGGCGGTTAAGCCTGTTCTGGAACAGCGGGGGCTTGATATTCCGCTCTTTGGTATGGTAAAGGACGACAAGCACAGAACCCGTGCGGTTACGGGTGACGGCGGCGAAATTGCAATTAACTCAAAGCGTCAGGCGTTTACTCTTGTGTCGTCAATTCAGGACGAGGTGCATAGATTTGCAATAGGCTATCACCGACTTGCACGAAAGAAAAAAGCCTTTTCGTCATCTCTTACGGAAATTGACGGCATAGGCACAGAAAGGGCAAAAGCACTTCTGTCATATTTCAAAACCGTAAAGAGAATAAAAGAGGCTGATGTTGATGAACTCTTACAGGTTAAATGTATGAACAGACCTGCCGCAGAGGCTGTTTACAGATATTATCACTACGACAGCGGCGAAATAATAAACAGAAAAAATGATGACGAAAATTAAGATTTATAAATTCCTATGATATATGCAAAAAGTCTATTGACAATTTGTGCTTTATTACCGATAATAATTATAATAATGCGTAATGCGTAATTCGTAATTCGTAATGCGTAATTATTGTGTGCCGTAGGTTTATCCGCTGAGATGAGTTTATATAAATGATAACTCTGTACGGTGGTGCTGACGGCGAGTTGGAAATAATGAAATAAAAGATTTTATTAAGGAAAGTGGATATATGAGAGTTATTACAGGCACTGCCCGTGGCAGACGGCTTGAAACACCTGTCGGAAACGATGTCCGACCGACAACCGATGCAGTAAAAGAATCGGTTTTCAGTATCATACAGTTTCAGATTGAGGGAAGAACATTTCTCGACGGCTTTGCAGGTTCGGGACAGATGGGCATAGAGGCACTCAGCAGAGGTGCAAAAAGAGCAGTCTTTATCGACCAGATGAAACAGTCTGTTCAGATTATAAAAAACAATCTTAACAAAACCGGACTTTCAGACCGTGCGACTGTTTTGCCGACAGATACTCTTGCGTTTCTTGCGTCAACGGGTGAAAAATTTGATATTGTGTTTTTTGACCCGCCGTACAGAACAGGGATTTTGCAGTCGGCACTCGAAAGCGTACCACGAGTTATGAACAAGGGCGGAATTATTATCTGCGAACACCCGACGGATGAACACTTACCTCAGGAAACAGGGGATTTTGTCGTAAAAAAACATTATAAATACGGTAAAATAATGATTACTGTATATTCGCATAAGGAAGTGGACGGAATATGATAACAGCAATATGCCCCGGCAGCTTTGACCCGGTGACGCTCGGTCATGTCGATATTATCAAAAGGGCGTCAAAGATGTTTGACCGTGTTATTGTTGCCGTTCTTGTCAATCTTGCGAAAGTGCCGTGTTTTTCGATTGACGAGAGAATACATCTTCTTGAAAAGGCAACGGCAGGAATTGAAAATGTCGAGATTGTCGGTTTTGACGGACTTCTTGTGGATTATGCCGCACAGAACAACGCAACCGTCATTGTAAAGGGACTTCGTGCCGTGTCTGACTTTGAGTATGAGTTTCAGATGGCTCTTACAAACAACAAGCTCAATCCGGATATCGAAACGGTTTTCTTGACAACAAGCTCGGAAAATATGTATCTTAGTTCAAGCATAGTAAAACAGGTTGCACAGCTGGGAGGAGATATTTCTCCGTTTGTACCTGAGTGCGTACATGATGAAATATTATCAAGACTGAAAAAGGGAGTAAACGAAAAATGAAAATGGAAATGCTTATTGATGAACTTTCGGAAATTGTTGACGGTGCATTCACATTGCCTCTCAGCGGCGGAAAAACGGTTGTAAACACCGAACGCATAAAGGAAATAATAGAAGAAATGAAAACAAATCTTCCTCAGGAGGTTCGTCAGGCAAAAAATATTGCCGCAGACAGAAACAACATTATCACAAAGTCAAAGCAGGAGGCTGAGGCTATCATTCAGAAAGCCGAAGAGCGTGCAAAGACTATGATTGACCAGAGTGAAATTGTCCGTCAGGCACAGCAGAAAGCTGACGACATTGTATATAAGGCTAATGTTAAGGCGAACGAGATAAAACAGGCGGCTAACGCTTATATCGACAACGCTATGAAACAGGCTGACGACGAACTGTCCGCTAACCTTGCAAACCTTAAAAAGACAAGACAAAAACTCAAAGCTTTACAGCAAAAGGACAGCATCAATAAAAAATAATCAGTGGAAAATTACAACTAAATTATTTTGAATCTGGAGAAAAAGCCTATGAAAAAAGTTTTATCCCGTATTCTGTATGTTCTGTTCTTTGGCTTTGCAATAGTGCTTTTTACTGCGTGTATTTTACTGATTATAAATACCTCAAAAAGCAAAACCGAAACATATAATCAGATAGAAGCTGTTGTTATCAGCGACGGTGAGGAAAAAACCGATTCCGAATATAAAAGGATTGACAAAATCGAATTCGACAAATCGCCGTACTATGAAACCGTTGGCGAAAGACACGGCTATGATGCCCTTGCAACTGATGAGGAAAAATATCTTTACGAAAAAATAGAAAAAAATATCTATTTCATCACGGAAAAAACTGACGAAAACGGTCATTACAGAACCCAACGCCAAAAAATCACCGGTATGCATATGTCCGAGGAGTCGATAAGAAAGGTAGTAAACGCCTTTGTTTATGACAATCCGCAGGTGTTCTGGCTCGAAAATCTTTTTGGCTATGCTTATGCCGGTGATGACACGATAGTTGAGTTTTATTCCGTTCTTTCGGCTGACGACTGCAAGGAATATATTGAAATTTTTACACAAAAGGTAAATGAAATAATTGCCGGTGCAGGCAAGGGAATGTCTGAGTATGACAGGGAAAGATATGTGCATGATACCGTACTTCTTTACTGCGAATACAAAAAGGGCGTTACCGGTTCAAACGATGGCTGGCAGTATTTTTCCGCTTACGGTACGCTGATTGACGGTCAGGCGGTGTGTGAGGGATATGCAAAATCAATGCAGATTCTTCTTTCACAGCTCGGAATAGAATGTTACACAATCAGCGGCGACGCAGACAATGTCGGTCATATGTGGAATGTCGTAAAGCTGGGTGGCGAATGGTATCACCTTGATCCTACATGGGACGACACCGACGGCACAATCAATTATGAATATTTCAATGTTAATACCGAAATGATTTCAAAAAATCACAACATCAATGCCGCCGTAAATATGGTTAATCCTGACAACGAGAAAACAACTTCTAAAACAAATTTCTTTATACCTATGTGCAGTTCTATGGCGATGAATTATTATAATGTCGAGGGTTATCTTCTTGAAAATTTCGACAGCAAAAGCGACTCCGATATGATACAGCTTATTGTCAATGCTGTGAACAGGGCAGACACATATATTCCGCTGCGACTTGGCAGCTCAATGACATATAATGAATATATCGACAGCCTGTTCTATCAGAGTCCGTACAAATTCTATTACTATATTCAGAGTGCAAACGAAAAACTTGATTCGGAACATCAGATTGACAAGGACTCTATATCCGTTTTGAAAAACGAGTCAATGTCAACTCTCAGAATTAAACTTAATATTATCAGCAACGAGTAAAATTATGGCACAGGCGAAATTGTCTGTGCCGATTTTTTTTAATTTTCAGCCAACACGCTGACGGCTTGCATAATAATTACGCATTACGAATTACGCATTACGCATTTTTTCTTTCCTGCGATTGCAAAGGGCAGTTTATTGTTTTGGCGTAAGCTGCTCCTTGCCGAAAGCTATATATAGATGTTTTTTGAGTAAAGTATACTATATACACTACGGGAATTATATTAAAGAAAAAACCGTTAATTCCCAAAGTAAATTCCACAGTAGGAAAGGAGTGGAATTTAAGGAG
>JBJFIB010000188.1:2957-6466 GCA_051894195.1 Acutalibacteraceae bacterium | reverse complement strand
CGCACTGTTTCTAAACCCTCGTTCTCCTATGTAGCCGTCAGTTTAGGAGTCAAAACGCATACCTTTTTTCCATAACATGTAGGAAAACAATACAAAAAATCAGTTTGTTCGCTTGAATTGTTTTTGTTGGATTTTAGCACATTATTTTCAATATGTTACTTTTATTAAATGTTAAAAAGCTGATTCCCATTTAATTGAGAATCAGCTTTTAGGAAAAATACTATAAAATTATTATTTATAATTCGGGAGTAAATGAAAGATTACTCCTCTGCTGTTTGTATTGCTTTTTGTTACTCGATAAGACCGCTTTCTTTTAGAAGAATTTCAATATCCGTACCTTCAACCTTTTTAAGCAAAATCTTTACGAATTCCTTTTCCATAAGTGAAAGCTTAACATCGGTAATCGGTTTCTTATCAATAGCGTAGTAACAGGCACGGAGAAGCTCACGAACATCATATTTACTGCCCCAAACCTCAGGAACGCCACGGTCAACATCAAGGAGAGTATAAACAGATTCCATACCGGTACGCATTGAATATTCTATCGTGAATATTGTGTCACGAGGAGTTTCTGCAAACTGACCGAGGAAAGCAAAGTTTACAGCGCCGTCAGGTACAACCTTTGGACGGTCTTCGTTCTTTCTCGGCTGGAAAAAGGCGTTAATGAATGGCATAAAGCAGGTTGTGGTGTTGCAGGCATTTTTTGCAAGTTCATCAATTTCTGCGTCAGGAATACCGATATGATACAGCCACTCACGGCATACCTCCTCGCCTGTGCAGTCACGCATTGCCTTTTTAACATAATTACCTTCCTTGTTTGTGCTCAAAGCATAAAGCCAAATCAAAACAGTATCTTTATCCTGTGACTTGAACTGAGGCTGACGGTTGATTGTCCACGACAGATACCAGTTATCCATACTGTCTTTAACAGTAACAATACCACCTGTGGTAACCTTTCCCTCGCGAGGATCCCTCTTGCAAATGTTGATTATGTGTTGAATAATTTCTTCGTTAGATGTTGCAACAGTTGCGCTCATCCAGTTTGTTTCTTCAATATTGGTGCAGAAATTATCGGGATTACCGAACTCACCGTGCTCAGCCTGCTTTGCAATGTTTTTCCATAAATCCCATGACTCGCCAGTACCGTTTTTAGCTTTTGTAAGGTCGGGAGTGTGTGTTTGGTCGCCATAGCAGGAAGTGTCGGTGCAACAACCGTTTGTAATAAACACAAGGTCATCCTCAACTAAATCTATTGTTTGCTCTTTGCCGTCTTTAATAAACACAATCTGCCTTGCAATTTTTTTGTCGCCTACGGTTTCGATAATAACATTTTTTACATCCATACCGTACTCGATTGTAACGCCGTGGTTTTCAAGGTATTTTACCAGTGGCATAATCAGGCTTTCATACTGATTATACTTTGTGAAGCGAAGAGCGCTGAAATCAGGAAGTCCATCAATATGATGAACATAACGGCACAGATAACGTTTCATCTCAAGTGCACTTGACCAACGCTGAAATGCAAACATAGTCTGCCAATAAAGCCAGAAATTTGTTGACCAGAATGAATCCGGCAGAACCTCCGAAATTTTCTTACCTTCAAGAGCCTTTTCAGGTGTAATAAACAACTGCGAAAGAGCCATTGCAGATTCTTTATCAAGTCCGAATTTTTTATCTGTATGAGCGTCTTCTCCGCGGTTTACAGAGGCTCTGCACAGAGAATAGTTTGGATCGTGTTTGTTGAGCCAATAGTATTCGTCAAGAACGGATACCTCGGGATTCTCCAAAGAGGGAACATCTCTGAACATATCCCACATAACCTCGAAATGGTTATCCATTTCTCTGCCACCGCGCATATAAAAGCCTTTTGTAACATCCTTTCGTCCGTCACAGCTTCCGCCGGCAAGCTCTAACTTTTCAAGAAGGTGGATATGCTCGCCCTTCATCTGACCGTCACGCACCAGATAAAATGCTGCTGTAAGACCGGCAAGACCGGTGCCGATAATATATGCGGATTTTTTGTCAACATTCTTTGGCTTTTCGGGATGTGCAAAGGATTCATAGGTTCCTGCTGAATAATACATAAAATTTACCTCCAAATTTTTATTTTGTAATTTCATTATAGTATTTTTCTGTAGATTAACAATAAACAGAAAAATGCCCGTGATAAAAAATTTATCACGGGCAAAAAACTGTTGAAATTTTTATCAAATATCATTTTTTGATAAAGGTTTATCTATTCTGAATCTTTCAAGTGCATCTGTAAAGGTATCCTGTATAACCAACGCAAGCTTGCTGATAAGCTGTTCGGGTTTTTCTTTCATATCATTTTTAATCCAGTCAAGCATCAAGCCGACAAAAACATAGGAATATACCGATGCAATAAATTCCTTGTCTTCTTGACGAACGGTCATATCGGCGGATTGTTCTTCTACAACTTTCAGCAAAAGATTATCAATAAGAGGTTTGAGATACCTTTCTACCTGTTCACGATCAACACAGCGGTAAACATTCATAATGAGTGGCTTATTTTCACGCACGGTATGAAAAATCTGGAGCATACCCTCCTGCCATGTATCATGAGTTTTATTTTCCTTTAAAACCTTAGCCGCTTCCTGAAGACAGGTCCATTCTGCCAAATCGTATATATCCTTAAAATGATAATAAAAGGTCATTCGGTTAATACCGCAATCATCTGCAATATCATTGATAGTTATTTTGTTTAACGGTTTCTTTAATAGCAGATTTTTTAAAGATTGAGCTAAAGCCTTTTTTGTTATTTGTGACATAAAAAACCCCTTCATTCACAAACTATACTAGCAAATAGAGTATAACATATTCTTAAAATGTTATCAATAAATTTTAAAGATACAATTTATAAAATCCCTCTGCTGATTAATGATTGCAGAGGGATTTATAATAAAACTGTTAAATATCACTATTTATTTGTTCTTTTCAACACTTTTAGAGTTTGCATAGATTTTGTGCATTGTTTCGTCGTCATAATGAGTATCAAGATATTGCTCAAAGTGATTTTTCGCATCTTCGCCGTTATCTCGCTTATCCATTCGTATTGCAGCTGAAGCAGACAGTGTAGCATCAAATATAAAGAATGCTATAAATGCCCAAATTATTACTTTATCAAAAGGAATGTTGATTTTATCAAAGCATTTACTCATAAACGGTATAACAAACTTTACCCAAAATAACCCAAGCACTCCCCAAAAAAGTGAGTACAAAAGGCACACTCTGCCGTTTATATTTAGTGGAAGATGGCTGTAATCCCAAGCTACCGAGCCGAAGCAGATTTCCTGTCCTAACGAACAGATATATTCAACAACAGTTCCGCTGACAAAAGCAACTAAAAATATCTTCCAAGCAGATGAATTTTGAAAATGCACAAGTAAAAGTGTGAGAAGTACGGCTCCCATTCCGTAGGCTACGCTGAGATGTCCAAGTACAAGCGACTTTCTGCTTTCTATAAAGCCGTGTTTAATCAGGCACCAAAG
>JBJFIB010000188.1:0-2857 GCA_051894195.1 Acutalibacteraceae bacterium | reverse complement strand
AAGAAGCCTGACTGTGTTTCTATCGGGAAAGTACCGGCGCAGGAGGTAAGCTGAAGAATGAGCAGTAAGAGTGAAACAAATTTGCCTGCGTCACCGAGATTAACAATACAGAACTGTATTATTGTCATAAAGGTTAATGAAACAAGTATGCAGGACATAAACAGCATTAACGGATTATTTACAACGATGTGAAGAATATCCTTAATCACTATTGCAAGAAGTACACCCTGAGCCATACTGATTAGGCCGAAGGACAATGTTCTTAAAATTATTCTGTTGGAGTCCTTGGTAAGTGATTTGATTTTTCTGTTATAGTCAAGATAGATTCCAAAATATATCATCAGACCGCCTACCCAAAGAGATAAACACATAAAGTAAGGTGCGAAGGCTGAGCCGTAATTCTCCACCGGCTGAATATATTCTGTTACCGTTGAAACGGGCTCTTCGGCATAATCTGCAAGTCCGTCCAAAGCATTTAGTTGTATGATAGTATCGGTGATTGATTCATCAACACCATCCTTTGCAGTGCTAATACCGCTGTCAAGTTGAGTTGCACCATCATTAAGTGAATATGCACCTGTTCTTAATGTTGCTATACCATTATCAAGCTGAACTGTACCGACAGATAAATCTTTAGCACCTGTTGATAACTTGTCAGCACCTGCAAGTAATTTACCTGAGCCGTCTGCAAGAGCCGAAACACCGTTTGAAAGTGCAGGTACCTTTGAATTGAGTTGTATAAGACCTGTGCTAAGTTCACCTGCTCCCTCGTCAAGTGCATTTACTCCCTGAGTAAGAGCAGGAATTTTTGATGTTAATGAAGAAGTACCCTCTTTAAGCTGAGCAGCACCGTCAGCAGCTGATGCAACACCATCAGTATAGCTGTTAACGCCTGTGCTTAGTGTGCTTGCACCGATTGAAAGCTCATTTGCGCCTTGATTAAGAGCATTGCTGTTACTGTTAAGAGTATTAAGTCCTGTTTTTAATGCCTGTGCTCCTGAGTTTAGTGTATTGTTATTAGATTTTAATGTACTAAGTCCCTGATTAAGAGCATACGCACCTCCCAACAAGGTACTGCTGTCCGTATTGTTACCAAAACCTGATTGCAATGCCTGCAAGCCTGTAAGAAGTTGTGAAGTGTTGTTTTTTACATCTTTCATACCTTCTGTCAAATTTGAAACTCCACCGCTAACCTGTTGAGCACCTGACTTAAGAGCAGGGAGGCTGTTGTCAAGCTGTTCAAATCCGCTGACTGCCACATTAAGATACTGCGTATCACCTGTTGTCTGATAGTATTTTAGAGCATTTAAAGCATTCGTATAATTTGTACTGAATGTTACGATGCTCTCATACACCTGTGATGCACCGGAGTAAAGGGCATCAAGACTGCTGTCGGGAGCTGTTTGCTCAAGCTGTTGTGATGAAGCCTGAACCTGTGTAACAATTTGATTTAATCCTTCGTTTGCCTGATTAATACCATTATAAAGATTATTTGATCCTGCACTTGCACTTTCAACACCTGTTGTGTATGCGTCGATACCGTTGGCAAGAGTAACAGCACCTGAATTGGCAGATGATACACCATCTGTATATGTTTGAATTCCGCTTTTAAGAGATGTGGCACCTGCGTTTAATTGCTGTGCACCCGCAGTAAGAGAGGGACTGTTTGATTTTAAGGTATCAAGACCTGTGCTGAGCTGAAGTGCACCATTATTAAGTAATGCCGCGCCGCCGGATAATTCCGGAATTTTTGAATTTAATGCAGCTGTTCCGTTTCTTAGGGCAACTGAACCGTCTGTAAGCTGCTGAACACCACCGGCTAATTGAGGAACTGAGGTATTTAAGGTATTTGCCCCTTTATCAAGCGTTTTAATTCCGTCAAGAAGTGTTACTGCACCGTCTGACACCTGTTTACTGCCGTCAGCAAGAGCACTTGATCCTTCGGATAATTTATCTGCTCCGTCAGCAAGCTCGTTAGTACCGCTACTCAGTTTTCCGGAGCCGTCCAATAATTGCTTAAATCCGTTTTGCAGCTCTCCCATTGAATCGGGTACGCTTTCCAGCTTGTCACAAAGAGTAGTAATTATTTCTTTATCAATGCTCGAATTAACTGTTTGCTTAATTGTAGGCATTGCGTTTTCAAGTATCTGTGCCGCAAGATAATTCTTTTTTTGGTTTGCGGTGTAAACGATTGAACTGTGTAGCTTTTCAGTGTCCTTTGACGCTGTTGATGCGTTACTTGAAAAATCTTTAGGAATTGTTATTGAAGCGTAATAATCATTTTCAAGTACACCTTGTTCTGCGTCTGCCTTATCGGTAAATACAAATTTCAGTGTTCCGTCCTTTTCAAGATTATCGCAGATTTCCTGACCGAGATTTCTTTCCTCGCCGTTAATAACAGCACCGCTGTCAAGATTAACTACTGCCACGGGAACATCATCAAGTCTTGCATACGGGTCCCAGAATGCTCCTAAATAGAAATAGGAATAAAGTAAAGGGATAACCAGTACGCCTATGATGATTGCCGCCTTCATAATCCACGGCGTTTTCTTTTTTTCTTTCATACGATCGTCTCCTTATAACTCGTTGTATTTTATTCTATTACAAATAGTAATGCATTTGTTATTAAAAGTCATTAAACAAGTTATATAGAGTGCTTAAAATTTTATCAAAAACTACAATTTGATAAAACTTTTTGGTATGATATTTTTATTGTTCGAATTAGTAAAAATATCTGGATATTTAAACTCCTTTGTGGTATGTTGTGGTACTGCAAAGGAGTTGATTTTATGTCAATATTAAAAGAACTATGGTATGGTAATATCAGACCAAATGAAGATAAAGTTATTACTGACGA
>JBJFIB010000187.1:0-31871 GCA_051894195.1 Acutalibacteraceae bacterium | reverse complement strand
AGTTTGTCCGTATTGACTCCGAGATTGATGACGCTCTTAAAACCGATGACAACAATGCTGACGAAAACAAGGACAGCAACAACGCTCTTATCGAAAAATTCAAGAACGCACTCTCAATGGATAATCTTGACATTAAAGCAGCGGCACTCAAAACCTCAGATACGCCGGCTATTATCACCGTAAACGAGTACGAAAGACGAATGAGTGATATGAATAAAATGTACGGCGGTATGTTCGGAAACACGCCAAAGTCAAGAGAAACAATTATCCTCAATACCGAAAGCTCAATCATCAGGAAGATTTCCGAGCTTGAAGAAGGGGACAAGTGCAGTCTGCTTTGTCGTCATGTTTATGACCTTGCGGCAATAAGTCAGCGTAAACTTACAGCGGCTGAACTTGAAGGCTTTATTTCAAGAAGTGTTGAGGTTCTGAATTTTGTTTGATAAATTTTCCCTTAATACTTATAACAAAATCGGTTATTTCTCCCTGTAACCATATGTGATTTTGTTTTATCGAAACATTATTACGCAAAAAGACTACATTCCTTTTTCAAAGGTTTGTAGTCTTTTACTTATGAGGGTTATTTTGTGGATTTTTATGCTTTACATTCGGATTTTATATTTTTCTTTTCAGATAAATATAAAAAGCACAGGTAACATAAACAGCAAAAAATAATTTTAAAGATTAAATCGAAAATATCCGATAAAAACGATGGTATTATCATTGTAATAAGGCACGGAACGCATATGCATATCAAAGGACGGATTATCCAGTCAAAGACCATAAGCCGTATTCCTGTAATTTTCAAAAGTCTTGCAATACTTAATGAAGTATTGAGCAATTCACTGACTATAATTACGATTACAACACCTGCAATTCCGAGCTTTGGCAGCAATATATAAGTAAGTATTACACGAATAACGGAATCTATTATATTGTATGCAAGGTAGCTTACCTGTTCATTCAGTCCTTTCAGTATTCCGTCAACAACCGAATCAAGATACATCAGCGGGATAACAGGAGCGAGAAGTGCAATATAAAATCCGGCTTCGTTACTGTGGTAAAGGATTTCTCCGATTTTATCCGAAAAAAACATAAATATAACCATAACGGGCAGAGAGTACAAAAGTGTAAGACGAAACATTTTTTCGGTCATATGATGAATACCGTTTTTACGCTTTTCAACGCTTGCCTGCGACATCTCAGGAATAATAAGAGTTGCAAAAGGCAATATAAAAACAGACGGAAAAACAAGCACAGGCATCGCCATACCGCTGATAATTCCGTATTGTGACAATGCTCTTGTGTAATTGGCACCGTATTTTCTGAGTCCTGACGGTATAAGTACATTTTCTATTGCGGACAGTCCGCTTCGGAGGCACGAACTGGCGGTAACAGGCAAGGCTATCGGAAGAATTTTTCTTCCAAGATACTGAACCTTTTCACAACGGCATTTTTGTTTTCGGCTGTCAGCGAGATAAAGTATAAGAGAATAGAAAAAAGAAATGAATTCCGCACAGGTTGTTCCTGTGACGATTGCACAACAGGCATAACTCAGTCCGTTTGGTGAAAAATAAGTAAATATAAATATAAAAACGCCTATTTCAATAATCTGCTCCAAAAGCTGTTCGCCCGAAGTCTGCAAGGTTTTTCTTCCGGCATAAAAATATCCCCTTAAACAAGCTGAAAAAGCCATAAATGGCAGACTGGGGGCAAGTATTTTCAGGGAAAGTACGGTTCTTCCGTCTTTGAGAAAAGATATTCCGATAAAATCCGCAAAAACAAAAAATATAAATCCGCATATTATGCTTATTATTACAGAAATTACAAGACATTTATATGTTACATATCTGGCTTTTGACGGTTCGTTTCGTGCATTAAAATCTGTTACAAGTCTTGTTACCGTAAGGCTCATACCGCTTGTTGTTACCGTTGAAAAGAAAAGATATACAGTAAGCACAAGCTGATAAAGACCGATACCCTCTGCACCTATTTTATCCGAAAGATAAACTCTGAATGACATACTTATTATTCTTATAAGTAAAGAGGTAACAGTAAGAATAATACCGTTTCTGATAAACTGTTTTTTCTTGATTTTAATCACACCTTCAAGTAAATAAAAGATACACTGGTTATTATAATGTCAAAGCAGTAACAATACTGTTCTTGACAGCCTTATAAAGTAAAGTTAAAATAATTTTGTATTAAGAAATAAATAAAGAATGGAAAAAGAGGGATTCGGTAATGTTTAAATTACGGCGTTTTCTGAAAGACTACAAATTGCAGCTTACAATAGGTCCGCTGTGTAAACTGATAGAGGCAATTTTTGAATTGTTCATACCGCTGATTACAGCAAATATTATTGACATCGGAGTAAAAAACGGTGATATTGGCTATGTATGGAGAATGGGCGGACTGATGATTCTTCTTGGAGCATTGGGACTTTGTTTTGCTTTGGTATGCCAGAAATCCGCATCAATAGCATCACAGGGTTTCGGTACAAAAGTCAGAAACGCTATGTTCAAACATATAAACACGCTTTCACACAGTGAACTTGATAAAATCGGAACACCGTCGCTCATAACCCGTATGACAAACGATATAAATCAGTTACAGGTTGCCGTTGCAATGCTGATACGCCTTGTAATAAGGGCTCCGTTTCTTGTTATAGGTGCAATGATTATGGCAATGACTATTGATTTAAAGCTGTCATTGATATTCTTTATTGCGTCGCCGATTATAGCTTTTGTGCTTTATTTCATAATGCATAAGTCTGTTCCGTATTTCAAGAAAATACAGAAAAAACTCGATTCCGTATCGCTTATTTCGAGAGAAAATCTTTCGGGCAACAGAGTTATACGGGCATTCGGAAAACAAAAAAGCGAGGAAGAACGCTTTGCACAGAGTAATAATGACCTTGCAGAAGTTTCCGTTAAAGTAGGCGGAATTTCCGCACTTCTTAATCCGCTGACATATGTTATTGTACAAGCGGCAATTAT
Source organism: Acutalibacteraceae bacterium (assembly GCA_051894195.1). Lineage (GTDB taxonomy): Bacteria > Bacillota > Clostridia > Oscillospirales > Acutalibacteraceae > UBA1213. The sequence goes on along the minus strand of JBJFIB010000187.1, from coordinate 28,872 downwards.
AGCGATAGTATGGTTTGGCTCTGTACTTGTGGATAACGGAGAACTTATGTCGGGACAGATTATTGCCCTTGTAAACTATATGACACAGATACTTCTTGCTATGATAGTTGTTTCAAATCTTGTTGTTATTTTTACAAAAGCGTCTGCGTCAGCGGCAAGAGTAAACGAGGTTTTTGAAACTCAGCCGTCTGTTGTAGAAAAGACAAAAGACGATATTGCAGAAGATGAAAATGCCCCGATTATTGAATTCAGAAATGTATCATTCGGATATGCCGACAACGGTTATGCCCTGAAAAACATAAATTTCAGCATTGAGCGTGGCGAAACAGTCGGAATTATCGGAGGTACAGGTTCGGGTAAATCAACCCTTGTAAACCTGATACCACGATTTTATGATACTTCTGAGGGAGAAGTTTTTGTTTACGGTAATGATGTCAGAGATTATTCATTCCGTCAGCTAAGGAATAATATGGGTATTGTGCCTCAGAGTGCAACACTTTTTTCGGGTACAATCAATGACAATATGAAGTGGGGAAAAAAAGACGCCACACAGGAAGAAATAGAAAAAGCACTGAAAATTTCACAGTCTTATGAATTCGTATCAAAACTTCCCGAAAAAACCGGGAAGATTATAACGGCAGGCGGAAAAAACCTTTCGGGCGGTCAGCGTCAGCGTCTTACAATAGCAAGAGCATTGGTTTCACAGCCGGATATTCTTATACTTGATGACAGTGCAAGTGCTTTGGACTTTGCAACTGATGCGGCACTGAGAAAATCGCTCGCTGAGGATACCGAAAATATGACTGTAATAATGGTTTCACAGCGTGTCGGTACAGTTCGTTATGCCGATAAAATTCTTGTTCTTGACAACGGAGAACTTGTAGGGACAGGAACACATAAAGAACTGATAAAGAATTGTCCCGTTTACCGTGAAATCTGCCTTTCACAGCTTAAAGCAGAGGAGGTTGATGAATAATGAAAAATGCAAAGAAAAAAGCAAACAAGGGTACAGTAGGAAGAATACTGAAATATACTGCTCCATACCGTTCAAAACTGATTCTTGCGATGATATTTGCACTTTGTTATGTCACACTCAACCTTACTGCACCTGTTCTTATCGGTTATGCAATAGATGAAGCTGTCGGAGCAGGAAATGTTAATTTTGCGGCAATAGCAAATATTATTCTTATGGTTGTTGTTACTGTTCTTGGCGGAGCAATATTCCAGTGGCTTATGGCTCTTTGTACGAATTCTGTCAGCTATTTGACAATGCGTGATATGCGTCGTGATGTTTATGCAAAGTTCAATTCTGTTCCGTTGAAATATATCGACGGACACCCTCACGGTGACCTTATAAGCCGTATGATAAACGATATTGACGCAGTGGGCGACGGACTTTTGCAGGGTATCACACAGCTTTTTTCAGGACTTGTAATGATAATAGGCACCCTTGCATTTATGCTGATAATCAATGTTTATATAGCACTGGTAGTTGTAGTCATTACACCGCTGTCACTTTTTGTAGCGGCATTTATTACACGACTTTCGCAGAAAATGTTCCGTGAACAGTCTAAAACACAAGGCGAAATAAGTTCATATATCGAAGAATATGTAGGACAGCAAAAGGTTGTAAAAGCTTTCAGCTATGAAGAAGAATCGCAGAATAACTTTGAGGAGATAAACGAGCGTCTGAGAGTATGCGGACAAAAATCCCAGTTCTATTCGTCATTAGCAAATCCAAGCACACGCTTTGTCAACGGAATTGTAACAGCGGCAGTATGTATTGTGGGAGCATTAAGTGCAATCAAAGGAACATTGACAATAGGTCAGATTTCAACATTTATAACCTATGCAAACCAATACACAAAGCCGTTCAACGAAGTAACAGGAGTTATTCCGCAGCTTCAATCAGCACTTGCAGGGGCATCAAGAGTATTTGAGCTTATTGATGAAAAGCCTCAGAAACCTGATTCAGAAAACGCAAAGGATATGAAAACCTGTTCAGGTAAAATCGACATAGAAAATGTTAATTTTTCCTATGTACCCGAAAAGAAACTTATTACAAATTTCACACTTCACATTAAACCGGGTCAGAAAATCGCAATAGTAGGTCCGACAGGTTGCGGAAAGACAACAATGATAAACCTTCTTATGCGTTTTTATGATGTAAACAGCGGTACGATTAAGATTGATGATACAAATATTTATGATATAAAGCGAAACTCTCTTCGTGGACTTTATGGAATGGTGTTGCAGGACAGCTGGCTTTACAGTGCGTCAATAAGGGATAATATTGCCTACGGAAAACCGGACGCAACTCTTGAAGAAGTAAAAGAGGCAGCGAAAAAGGCATTTATCGACAGTTTTATTGAGCGTTTGCCGAATGGATATGACAGCCTTATTTCTGAGGAGGGAGCTAACCTGTCGCAAGGTCAGCGTCAGCTTATGTGTATTGCAAGAGTAATGCTGTGTGACCCGCCTATGCTTATTCTTGATGAAGCTACGAGCAGTATTGATACCCGTACAGAAATAAAGGTACAGCAGGCGTTTAATAATATGATGAAAGGTCGTACAAGTTTTATTGTCGCACACAGGCTTTCAACGATAAAAGAAGCCGATGTAATTCTTGTTATGAAAGACGGCAATATCATTGAGCAGGGAAATCACAATGAACTCATGCAAAAACAAGGCTTTTATTTCAATCTTTATAACAGTCAGTTTGCAAAATCAAAATAATTTCTTATTATCGGAGGGAAATCAATGAATAAAAAGATTACTCTTTTTAGCCTGACATGGCCAATTCTTATAGAAAATATTTTATTTATGTTGTTGGGTATAATTGATGTTTATGCCCTCAGTACATATGATGATGTGGCATCAGCATCAGTTAATACTGCTAATCAGATTATTTCGATATGCAACATTCTTTTTGCCGTTACATCAAACGCAAGTGCAGTAATAATATCTCAGAATCTCGGTGCAGGCAATCGTCAGAAAGCGTCAAAAACAGCGGCTATTGCAATTTCCTTTAATTTGATACTTGGAATTGTTGTAAGTCTTGTGCTTGCAGTTTTCAGCCGTCAGCTTATGTCGGCACTCGGTGCAACAGGAAAGATACTTGATTTTGGCTCCGAATACCTTATGATTGTCGGCGGATTTATGTTCACTCAGGCTTTGCTGAATTCAATGATGGTTATTTTCAGAAATCACGGCTATACAAGAGTTTCAATGTATGTTACTGCGATTATGAATGTTTTGAACACCATTCTTGACCTTACTTTTGTTATGGGTTGGTTCGGAATGCCTGTTCTTGGTATTTTCGGCGTTGCAATAGCAACTACATTCAGCAGAATAGTAGGTCTTGTTATAATTGCCGTTTTATTCTTCAAAAAAGTTGAGAAATTTTCGTTTTTTAAACTTCTTAAACCTGTTCCTCTCAAAGACTTTGCCGCAATGATGAAAATAGGAATTCCGTCAGCGTTTGAATCACTCAATTATAATGTTTCACAGCTTGTTGTAACCGCTATTGCACTGGCGTTTCTTACAGAAAATGAATATATTGCAAAATCATATTTACAGAACATCGCATCACTGTTTTTCATATTCTCGCTTTCAATCGGTCAGGGTTCACAGATTATGACAAGCCATCTTGTCGGAAACAAAAATTTTGACGGTGCATATAAAAGTGGCTGGAAAGCGATGGGGATCGGTTTTTCGGTATCAGTTTTGATGTCGATTATCGGAATATTGCTTCGATACCAGATTATCGGCATATTTACTGATAATCCTGAGGTTATTTTAATAGGCGGCTCTGTAATATGCATCAATATAGTTCTTGAAATGGGACGATCTTCAAATCTTATTATTATAAATAGTTTAAGAGGGGCAGGGGATGTGTATTTTCCGACAATAGTAGCTATCTTCTCGATGTGGATTATAAGTACACTCGGTTCATATATCCTTGCCGTACCGTGTGGACTTGGACTTATAGGAATGTGGATTGCATTTGCTGCTGATGAATGTTTCAGAGGTATTCTTATGCTGTTCAGATGGCACGGAAAAAAGTGGACGAAAAAAGCCGTTGTCTGATAATAAAACAATAATAGCAAATCACCCGATACATAGATTTTTATGTATCGGGTGATTTGCGTTTTAGTTCACTTCATATACAATTTTCGGATTAGTCAATAACCTTTATCCAGCCCTTTGGAGCTTCAATTCTGCCCATTTGAATACCTGTAAGTGTATCATAAAGTTTTTGAGTAATTGGTCCCATTTTTTCCATACCGCTCGGGAAACAAATCTCTTTACCGTGGTCGTTAATTTTGCCGACAGGGGAAATAACAGCTGCTGTTCCGCAAAGTCCACACTCAGCAAAATCCTTGACTTCATCAAAATATACATCTCTTTCTTCTGTTTCAAGACCGAGATAATCTTTTGCAACAGTCATAATTGAGCGTCTTGTGATAGAAGGAAGAATACTGCTTGACTTAGGAGTTACAACCTTATTGTCTTTTGTAACAAATATGAAGTTTGCACCGCCTGTTTCTTCAACCTTTGTTCTTGTTGCAGCGTCAAGATACATATTTTCATCAAAGCCCTCCTGATGAGCTGTAACGATAGCATGAAGACTCATAGCATAGTTAAGTCCGGCTTTTATATGACCGGTACCGTTAGGAGCTGCTCTGTCAAAATCACTTACTTTAATGGTAATTGGTTTTGCACCGCCTTTAAAATATGGACCAACAGGTGTTGCAAAAATTCTGAACTGGAAGTTATCGGCAGGTTTAACACCTATAACAGGATTGATACCAAACATATAAGGACGCAGATAAAGTGTAGCACCTGTTCCGTAAGGCGGAACATAAGCCTCATTTGCTCTGACAGTTTTTTCAACGGCATCAATAAATCTTTCAACAGGGAACACAGGCATTTCCATTCTCTTTGCAGAATTTGCAAGACGCTCTGCATTAAGGTCAGGACGGAATACAACTGTGTGACCGTTTTCGGTTGTATATGCTTTAAGACCCTCAAAAATCGACTGTGAATATTGAAGAACGCATGCACATTCACTCATTGTAATCATATCGTCATCAATCATTGCACCGTCGTCCCAGGCACCGTCAGCATAGTTGGAAACATAGCGTTTGTCAGTTTTGATATAGCTAAATCCAAGATTTGACCAATCAATATTTTTCTTATCCATTGTAAGAACTTCCTTTCATTTAAAATAGCTGATAAATTTTCAATAAGAAAATCAATAACGCTCAGCTATTCTTACTGAAAGTATAATATCACTAATTTAAATCGGTGTCAATATTTAGTATTATTAAAAAATCAATAAAAAGTAATCAAAGGAAATACAAAACCAACCGCAACTGAAAAAGATAACAATATCCTTAATAGCAAAAATGATTTTAGAACTGGCAAAAAAGTACATAAAAAAATAGGCAATAACCTAATCCTGCAAAACAACGGTTAAAGCCTATTAAAAAAAAATGTATCTCTCTTTGATTGCAATTATAAAACAGCTTGACGGAAATGTCAAGGAAAATTTGAAAGGCGGAATTTATATGACAATCAACAGGAAAGACAGTGTAACTTTAAAATGACGAATTATACAAAATTAGTATTTTATATAATTCAGTGTAGAGGCTAATCGAGAATTAAAAAATATCAAGCCTTTACCGTCAGCACATCTCCATTATAGGCAGAATTCCGCCAATATCATATAATTCATTATCAGATAATGATAATAAATCAACATTATAATTCTTAGCAAAATCCTTTATATTTAAGTAGTCTTTATGTAATTTTATGTTTCCGCTGAATGCCAGAGTGTGTTTGTCAATAAGTCCGCAAGTGCCTCCGATAAATCCATAACTATAACCGTCAAGTCTGATACCGCCGTCAGAAATTTTTAAAACATCAATCTTATTGTTTTTGCATAAACGATATATTGATTCATCAGCAGTGATTAAAGCATTGTCTGAAATAACTGCTGATGAACATTTTGAATAACCCTGATTTGTATGGAGAATTCTGAAATTATTTTTTTGGCAGAAATCAAGGATTTTTTTATCTGTGCAATTCAGATTACAAACCAAATTATTTCCGAAAAGGCATACATTCAATGCGGTTATGTCAGGATATTTGCCGCAAATCTTATCAGAACTCAGGATAATATCAGCGTTTATCAATTTCAACCTGTCAATCAGTCCTGAATTATTCCGGGCAACCACAAATTTGTTTTTGTAAATGTGACAAATACTCATATCTGCGTGATATGCCTCTGTACCTGTTATATCATCTAATTTGTCAGGAATAACTACACTTATGCCATAATTATGAAATTCTTGTACCAGTGCAGGTATATAATCAGACATTATAACACATGATACTTTGTTTGTCGGAAGATTTGGAGTTTTTATAAAGTGATAATTATTCATCAGTGGTCACCTGTTCAGCAAGTTCTGAGTGCGTCAACCGGTTTTAATGAAGCTGCTTTGACAGCAGGATAAATGCCAAACATTACACCTGTTACCAAAGATAAAATCATTGTATATATCATTATATCTATTCGTGGTTTGAGTGTCAATCCTAATGCAAATGCTCCAAGTGATGATATTATCATACCTGAGAAAATCCCCAAAATACAACCAATAAATGATAATATTCCGGCTTCAAATAAAAATTCCGTAATTATACTTTTTTTAGAAGCACCTATGGCTTTTTTGATACCGATTTCGCGGGTTCTTTCGGTAACGGATACAAGCATTACATTCATAATATTCAGGCTTGCGACAAATAATGATATGGCACCAACTGATGATAATATTATAGTAAAAATATTAAGTATATTATTCAGATTTTCCTTTTGTTTTGCAAGATTAGTTATCGTATATGCGTCATGTGTACTGGTATTTCGTTCTATTGTTTTAATTATATCGTTTCCTGCATTTTCGGAGTCTGTACTATTTTTTGTTTTTATAGCTATTTGTGAATAATTACTACTATGTGTAGTGGTCTGCATAGTAGTATAAGGAATATATATAAAATTAGGAATATAAGTTCCCATCATATTTTGAAGCAGACCGCTGCCTGTTTTTAAAACCCCTACTACTTTGTATTCATCGCTTATTCCGTTGCTTATTATGGTAATTTTTCTTCCTACTATATTATCTATTCCATAATTGCTGTTGGCGAATTTTTGATCTACCAAGCATATTTTTGACATAGACGCAATATCACCGGAATTGATAAATCTTCCGTATATTAAATTCAGAGAAATAACATCCTTAGCATATTGATTTATTCCCCATAGATATACAGAGCTTTTTTTATCACGGGCATAAACATCTGTGCTTTCAAAAATTATTGGCATAGCGTAGTCAACATAAGATAATGATTGAATAGTTTTGAGTTCTTTTTGAGTGAGTGGTGCAGAAGTATCTTTAAGACTTATTGTAAGACCACCCATACCTAAACCGTCTATTTCGTCAGACAACGCACTGCTGCCGCATTGACTTATATTGCTGATTAGTATTACCGCTGTAATTCCGATAGATATTCCGATAACTGTTAAAAAAGTTCTCCCCTTTTTTCTGAATAATATTCGTAAAGTGTTTCGGATAATATCAAACATCAGAATTCTCCTTTTTATTGGTAATTACTATTTTTTGTCCGCTGCGGACTGAATCACAATTCTTGACCAAGACATCTTTGTTTTTTATTCCCGATTTTACAAGTACACCGTCTTTATATTCTGTACCGGTTTCGATATATGTTTTTTTGGCTTTGGATTTATTGATTTTATAAACATATTCGCCTGAATCATCAGAACGGATACATTCATATGGTATAACTATCACATTTTTATCAGTAGAAGTAATAATTGAGCAATTAGCGGTATATCCCGGGCGAAGATTATCAGCACTATCATCTAATGTAATAATAACTTCAACCGAAGTTTCTTTTCCTGTTAAACCGCTTGTTTGTTTTGCTTCATTGGCAATGCTGGTAACAGTGCCGTTATATACTTTGTCTTTCAACGCAGTAAATGTTATTTCAGCTTTTTGCCCTGTTTCAATTTTTTCGATAGATGTTTCATTTATATTTACCGAAATTTCAAACGATGATTTATCATATATTCGCATAATTTCAGAGCCTTTTTCAACAAAATCTCCGTCAGAAATATTGATACCGGATACAGTACCGCTTTTATAAGCATATACGGTTTCAGAAACAGCGTATTCCTTTAATTTAGTTATGGTATTTTCAGCGGCTTCTGAATGTGAAATATCTGCATATATATTTTTAATTTCAGGATATTGAGCAATAACATTTTTATATTTGTCTGTTTTATAGTATGAATATACAGGATCTCCTTTGTTAATATAATCTCCGTCTTTAACAAGAACTTCATTTATGATACATTCATTTTTTGCGACAACAGGTTTTTCCGTGCTGTATTGGAGCTTTCCTTGTGCAGAAACAGTATTATCAATATCTCTGTAAGTTATTTCCAATGCATAAACTTCCGCTGACTCTTTATTTATTATGAATCCTGACATAATGATTAACGATATAATTATAATAGTCGAAAAAAATAAGTAAAAATATTTTTTCATTATTGCTCATCTCCCTGTGCTTAGTATTTGAAAAATATCACTTAAATATTTAACATAAAAAAATATATATTGAAATTTCTTTTAGCCTTTATTCTACTTTACATAAAGCACAGATATGTATATAATAATATACGATGATTTTTTTAGGAGAATATTATGGAATGGGAATTTTATATACTTGATTTTATACATAAATATTTCAGCAATCCTGTTATGGATAATATTATGAAATTTGTTTCTTTTTTAGGCTCTCTTGGAATAATATGGATTGCTATTACAATCATACTGTTATGTACAAAAAAGCATCGCTTGCTTGGGCGGTCTATGGCTGTAAATCTCGGCGTAAACCTTGTCGCCTGTAATTTAATCATAAAACCGATAGTTGCAAGGCTGCGTCCTTTTGAATTCAATCAGTCAATAAATCTTTTGGTATCTGCACCAACTGATTCATCTTTTCCGTCGGGACATACTCTCTTTGCGTTTGCCACCGCAACGATAATTTTTATCTATAACAAAAAAGTCGGATTACTGATGTATCTTTTTGCTTGTGTAATGGCTTTTTCAAGACTATATCTTTATCTTCATTTTCCGACAGATGTGGCATTCGGAGCGTTTTTGGGAATTATTTTAGCAATAATATCGCACTTTCTTGAAAAACTTATTTTTTCTGGAAAAGATGCTAATAAAATCGGGAAACCTGATTAAATATCAGATTTCCCGATTTTTTCATTATCTGAGATAATATTTGCAATTTTTGCAAACTGTTCCATTGAAAGTTCCTCTGCCCTTGCGTTTTGCTTTATTTCAGCACGAATAAGGATTTCATTTACAGCCTGTTTTGACATTGACATTCCTGAACTAAGAGAGTTTGAGAGTGTTTTTCTTCTTTGTAAAAAAGAACTTTTTACTACTTTGAAAAACATTTTTTCATCTGTTACAGCAACAGGCGGTTCTTTCAGTATATTAAGTCTTATTACAGCGGAGTCAACCTTTGGCGATGGAATAAAACTTCCTGCTGAAACCTTAAAAAGCATTTCAGGATTTGAATAATAGTGAACCGCTGCACTTATTGCTCCTGATTCTCTTGTTCCCGGTTCGGCACATATACGGTCAGCCGCCTCTTTTTGTACCATTACAGTTAAAGAGTTTACCGGCAGTCGTTCTTCAAGCAAACGCATTATAACAGGAGAAGTAATATAATATGGTAAGTTTGCACATATAACGACTTCACCGCCGTTGAATTCTTCTTTTATCAGCTGTTTGAAATCCAATTTCATTGCGTCGGCATTTATTACTTTTATATTGTCAAAATCTGACAGTGTTTCTTCAAGAACAGGCAAGAGTCTTTTGTCAAGCTCAACCGTAATAACTTTCCAGGCAGTTTTTGCAAGCTCGCAAGTCAGAACTCCTGCTCCGGGTCCTATTTCAATTACACCCACTTTTTCTGATGCTCCGCACATCTGAGCCATACGGGGACACACAGTAGGATTAACAAGGAAATTCTGACCGAGAGATTTTGAAAATGTAAATCCATGCTTTTGCAGCACACTTTTTACATATGAAATATCAGATAATTGATTCATAAGTTCTCCTATAATTGTTGACTGTTTGCGGAAATATATTATTTTGTTAATGCCCTCACATTAGCTTCACTGCCCATTACCATAATGGTTTCACCCTGAACAAAAACATGGTCGGCACTTGGCAGAGGATATATTTTTTCATTAAACTTTGTTGCAAGAATACTTACAGAATATTTGTTTCTTACGGAAATTTGTATTATACTTTTTCCAATCCAGTTGTTCGGTACGGCAATTTCATATATTGCATATTCAGAAGTAAGCTCAATATAATCAAAAATATTTTTTGCACCGAATTTAACAGCTAAACGCTCAGCAATATCCCGTTCAGCGTAAACAACATAGTCTGCACCGTTTCTGAGCAAAAGTTTTTTATGAACATCACGGTTTGCACGGGCAATTACATATTTTGCTCCGTAATCTTTTAAAAGAACGGTTATTTCAAGCGTCGTCTGAAAATTATCACCTATTGCAACAACACATATATCAAAATCGTTTATTCCGAGTGACGCCATAAAGCGTTCATTTGTAGCATCGCCTATCTGTATATTCTGGACAATATCAACGGTGGCGTCAGCTCTTTCTTCATTTTTCTCAACGGCGAGAACTGTGTTGCCCTCATCTATGAACTTTTGTGCCATATGTCTTCCAAAACGACCAAGCCCTATTATAAGTATCGATTTCATAATTTATATTCCTTTCAATATCAAATAATATGATTGTTGTAATTAACCGACCTGTATTTTTTCTGACGGCATTCTTGACAGTATTGCATTTTTTTCTGATGAAAATGCAAGCAACATTGTGATTGAACCGACTCTTCCGAACAACATAAGGAATATGATTATTATTTCACTCGGAATACTCAAAAGCGGTGTTATACCCAGAGTTACTCCGACTGTTCCAATCGCAGACGAACATTCATATAACACTGTCATAAACGGCATTCCGTCAATGTCGCATATAATCATTGATGCCGCAAAAGCCAACACAATATACATTACAAAAATACAGCAGGATGTTCTTATTACGCCGTCTTCAAGCCTGCGTCCGAATGCTTCGATTGATTTTCTTCTTCTAAATGTTGTTATAACACTCATTATCAAAACAGCGAAGGTTGTTGTTTTCATACCGCCAGCAGTAGAACCTGTTGAGCCGCCTATGAACATCAGAAATATCATTACTGCCTTTGACGACTGTGACATAGCGTTCAGGTCAACGGTATTAAATCCGGCTGTTCGTGATGTAACAGACTGGAACAAGGAGGTAAGTATTCGTTTGTCCACTGACCAGCCTGCTGTTGCGGGATTTCTTGCCTCAAAAAGAAAAATAACCAGAGCGCCGCCCAGAATCAGTATTATCGTAACGGTAAGAACAAGTTTTGTATGAAGTTTGTACTTATGAAATTCAAATTTGTTTGTCATCATATCGTACCATACAAAAAAGCCGATTCCGCCGACAATTATCAATATCATTATAACCGCACATACATACCAGTTATTTCCGATAGATGTCAGCGAGGAAAATTGCTCAAAGCGTCCCATCAGGTCAAATCCGGCATTACAGAATGCTGAAACAGAGTGAAACAGCGAATAGTACAGTCCTGTTCCGAAACCTAAGAGAGGACAAAAATAAAATGCAAGAAGCAAAGTACCCACAGCCTCCATAATGGCTGAACCAAGAAAAATAAACTTTGTCATTCTTACAACTCCGCCAACCTGAGGAGAAGCTATTGAATCCTGTAAAATGAAACGGGAAGTAAGTCCTATTTTCTTTTTTGTAAATGATACAAGAGTTATTGCAACGGTCATATATCCTATGCCGCCTATTTGTATAAGAAACAAAATCACAATCTGTGCAAAAAGAGTCCAGTGTGTAAATGTATCAAATCTTACAAGACCTGTTACGCATGTAGCAGATGTTGAAGTAAAGAGAGCGTCAAGAAAATTAGTGCTTCCGGGAGTTTTTGATGCAAACGGAAGTGACAAAAGTGCCGCTCCGACAAGTATCAATGCACAATATCCAAGAAGTATTATTTTCATTGAAGAAAGTTTCTGAAACTTTGAAAGAATGAACTTTATACAATTTTTAATAATACCTATTCACCTCAATCAATAGCCTTAACAGTATATAATACCGGATATACTTGTATAGGGAATTATAATTAAACAATAACGCCAAAAAGATATATAATATATAAGATATTTTAGAAGACTATTATGTTTTTGTCAAGATAAAAGCACAATTTATCCGAAAATATTTATGTAATCTATAATATAAAAATAATAACAGCTTGCAATATCTTGTACAATAGCGGTTAAAGTTATTATTCACAGGACTATATGTTATAGCCGAACATATAATTTTAGACAAAATTTTGTTAAAATAGATTTATATTTGTAGTTTAATATCATTGAAAAGAATAATTTGTTATGTTATACTTTTTATGCTAAAAATTATCAGTTTATATAATAATTTTAATATAAATCAGGAGGTTATTTATGAAAAAAGGAAATATTGTAAAAGTTATTTCAACAGCACTTCTTATCGGTTGTACGGTTTCTGTTTTTTCGGCTTGTAACAGTGAACCGAAAACTGAATCCTCAGAAGTTACTGAAAGTTCTGCTGTTTCAAAGGTGTCAGAGGTTTCCGAAAATTCACCTGATGAAAATTCAGCGGAAAGCTCCGTTGTTTCAGAAGTAAGCACAGACAATACATCTATCCCTGAAATTTCCGACCTTACACCTGAATCAAGCGGTGAAACGGTAAACGGCATATTTATATATAACAATGCCGCCTTTGAGCTTTTTTATGGTGATGAAGATATGGCAAAAAATTATGCCGATACAATTTCAAACATCAAAAAATCACTTGGCGACGATATAAAAGTATATAATGTATTGGTTCCTACACATGTTGGAATAGGACTGCCTGATAAATTCAACGACCTTTGCAGTTCACAGGAGGATTATCTGAACACAATATGTTCATCATATTCGGCTGATATAATCGGTGTAAATGCTTTTGATACTCTTATGCACCACAGAAACGAGTATCTTTATTTTAACACTGACCACCACTGGACAGCTCTTGCAGCATATTATGCTTATGCTGACTTTACAAAAGCTGCCGGAATTGACGCTATTCCTCTTTCTGATATGAAAGAAAATAAAATTGACGGTTTTACAGGAAGTCTTCAAAACGATACAGGTGTTGACACTCTTGCTGATGACTATGTAACCTACTACACTGTTGACAATGATATTGAAGCAACTCAATATGATGAAGATGCAGAAAATCCGGTTGATACTATGCTGATTCACGATTATGCAGAGGGTGTAAACGCTTATGGTGTTTTCCTTGGCGGAGATAATCCGCTGATGGTAGCTAAAAATGAAAAAGGCAACGGACAGAAAATTGCGGTTATCAAAGAATCTTATGGTAATGCTTTTGCTCCTTTCATAGCATATACTTACAGCGAAACTCATATTATTGATTTCAGATATTTCAACTGTGATTTAAAACAATATCTTAAAGATAATGATATTACTCAGGTTATTTTCATAAATAACTCTATGGCATCTGCAACAGGTGCAAGATGTGACGAGCTTGCCGCTCTTGTTAAATCTTAAAATTTGAATTCAAATAACAAAAACACAGACTGAACAAAGGAAATTTTGTTTCAGCCTGTGTTTATTTTTTGTGGTTCTTTATTTGTTTTTTAATTTGAAAAAGCCTATTTTATTGTTGTACATAAACATATATATTGCCATAGCACATATTACAAAATATCCTATAAAACTGTATATATCCGGTATTTCGCCGAAAAATATAAATCCTAAGAGTGTAGAGAAAATAATCTGAGAATAATCATAAACAGATATTTCTTTTGCCGGTGCATAGCAGTATGCCGCTGTAATTGAGAACTGTCCTCCTGTTGCCGCAAGACCTGCACCAAACAGGCACATAAGCTGCCACCATTCCATAGGAACGAAATTCAATATTACAAACGGAAGTGTTACAATACAGGAAAAAGCCGAAAAGAAAAACACAATAAACGCACTGTTTTCTCCCCTTTGTCCGAGCAGTCTTACCATAGTATATGCAAGACCTGCACACATACCGCCGATAAATCCCATAATTGACGGTATTATGTCAACATTCTGAAAACTCGGTTTTATTATAAAAAGACTGCCTATAAATGCAATTACGACCGCTGACCCCTGTGCAAAGGTCATTTTCTCTTTCAGTATAAAGTACGAGAAAATAATTACGAAAAACGGCGACATTTTATTCAGTATCGACGCATCGGCAAGTGCTATATGGTCTATTGCATAAAAATTACACAGTATGCCGAATGTTCCAAAGCCTGCACGGAGCAGAAGATACTTCATATTGCCTTTTTTCCAATGAAAACCGTTTTTGTTTTTTATCAATACCGCCAATGCAAAAAATACCGCTACAAAATTACGGAAAAAGCTTTTTTGTATTGAGGGCAAATCTCCTGACATTCTCACAAACAAATTCATAAAGGCAAAACAGAATGCCGAAAGAATGATATATACTATTCCTTTATATTTCTTATTCATTTTTAACACCTGATTTTTTCTTATTATATATTTTTTAGTATATACCAAGTACAACATATATTTCAAGCGTTATATGAACTCAGTGCCTTTTCAAATAAATCTTTTAATGAGATTATTCTTCCTCCGTGTCATTATGCTTAATCTCTAAATCGGGACAATGATGTTTGTCCATTTTATGCCGAGCTTTTCTGTTTTCCACTGTATCAAAGATTATTGAAAAGTCATAATCAGGCGGGTAAAGTTCAGACGCAGGCACTTTGAGTTTTATGCGATTGTGCTTTATCATCTTCTTTTTTCCGTTAATCTGTACTCCCAGAACTCCCATATCATCAGCAGTTTTAAAAATAATTCCTACCTTTTTTTCAGGATAAACAGTGACACTGTCACCTATATTAAAACTTGCTGCGTGGGTTGAAACATTCTTTTTGTTATTGATTTTCTGGATTTTCGGAATGTTGACTGTTTTCGTGTCGTAATTTTCCTTAATATCAGAAAAACTATATTTGTTTGAATCCGAAATATAATTCTGACTTTGTTTGGCGGCATAATTCAACAAGTGTTTTGGAAATCCAAGACGCTCTGCAATATAAAATGCACAGCTTTCTCCTGCCTCACCTATAATCAGTTTATACTGCGGTTCAAGTGTTTCTCTGTCAAATGTCATTCGGGCATTTATAACTTTTTCAGTATTTTCAGCATAGTTTTTTACTTCCGAATAATGTGTTGTTGCAACAAAAAGACACTTTCGATTTCTCAGTTCTTCAAGAATTGCTATTGCAATTCCCATTCCCTCCGCAGGGTCTGTTCCCGAACCAAGTTCATCAAGAAGTACAAGACTTTCTTTTGTGGTGTTTTCAAGTATGTTTACGACATTTTTTATATGTGCCGAAAATGTTGATAAATTCTCGGAAATATTCTGCCCGTCGCCTATATCGCACAGAACATTTCCATTCATACAAATATCGGCACTTTTGCACGGAATATGCAGTCCGCATTGAGCCATAACGGAAAAAAGTCCGACAAGTTTGAGTGTTACGGTCTTACCACCTGTGTTCGGTCCGGTTATTACAATTCCGTTTATACCGTTTCCTATTTCAAAATCAATCGGAACACATACATCACGGTTTAAAAGCGGGTGTCTGCCCTCGGATATTTTTATATATCTTTCGGTGTTGATATTCGGAGAAACGGCGTTCATTTCCACACTCAGCTTTCCTTTTGCGAAAGAAAAATCAAGACTTTCAATTACCTCAATATTACACAAAACTATTTCCCTGTATTTATATATCAAGGCAGAAAGCGAGTATAATATCTTGTCCTGCTCAATGATTTCGTCTGTTTTCAGAAGTTCAAGTTTTTCGGTGAGTTTAAGGATTGCCGAAGGTTCAATAAAATATGTTGTTCCTGTTGAAGATGTTGCTATAACCGAACCTGAAACTTGATTTTTATATTCTTTTTTTACAGGCAAAGTATAATGTCCGTTTTTTACTGATACAAAACTGTCGTTGCAATACTTCTTTTTTGATTTAAGAAGGCTGTCGAGTTCGTTTTTAATACGGGTGTCCATATTTGAGATTTTCCGGCGAATATCCGAAAGGTCATTTGTTGCTTCGGAGTCTATTTCATCTCCTTTGATACAGCGGTTTATCTCATCATACACTTCATCAAGAGTATCAATATTCATTCCGTTATATGCTAAGCTGCAATCCGTACTTTCTGCCTTTTTCAGATAGGTTTTAAGTCTTCTGCAAGAGGCGATAAAGCATAGAAATTTTCCGAGTTGTGCAGGATAAATCAGTCCTTCTTTTTCAATTATACCCATAATTGTTTTTACTTCGGAAATTTCAGGAATATGCGGATTTCCATGGCAATCAATTATTGTTCTTGCTTCATTGGTTTCATTAAGTGCTTTTCGTAGTTGCAGTTCATTCATATACGGTTCGAGATTTGAGATTTTCTCTTTTGCATAACCGTTCACAGCAAAGTCCGAAAGCATATTTTTAATAACATTAAATTCAAGTATATTAAAGTAATTCATTTTCAATTTGTTTAATCTCCCTTAACAAAAAATCTGCCGATACCGTTTCACAGATACCGACAGATAATGTTCAGAGATATATTTGCTGTATCATTAAGTAAAAATGCACAGCAAAATAAAGCTCACTATAAAAAGAGCCAAAAACATATCAGTGTAAGTGTGAAAACGGCACAGTTAGTAAAGCATTTCTGAAAGAAATGCCCGCTACCGTCAATTATACTGAGGCTTACGCCTCTGATACCACACTTAATACTGACACACTTTTATCCTCCATTAGTTAAGATTTGTAAAAAGTCTAACATAAACATTTATATTTGTCAACATAAAATTCAAATATTTATTGCGTTATCAGGTTCTTTTTCTTTGCCTGTTTACTGTTCTTTGCTCTTTCTTTTCTAACTTTTCACATCGGGTCAGGGATTTTCCGGAATTTTTATTGTGATGATAATCCCTGCATTTTTCGCAATCACGGTGTCTTTCACATTTAGTTCTTTTGCAAGGGCAGTTTATATTATTCATTTTCTATAACTCCTGATTTATCCGATAAACATTGCGTCACCAAAGCTGAAAAATCTGTATTTTTCCTTTACAGCTGTCTTATATGCATTCATAACATTGTCATATCCTGCAAATGCTGAAACAAGCATTATAAGTGTACTTTCTGGCAAGTGGAAATTTGTGATAAGTCCGTCAAGCACCTTAAACTCAAAACCAGGATAAATAAATATATCTGTCCAGCCCTCACTTGCTTTAATACAGCCTTCCTTTTTTGCAACGGATTCAAGCGTGCGGCAACTTGTTGTTCCGACAGAAATTACACGCCCGCCGTTTTTCTTTGTTTCGTTGATTAAGTCTGCGGTTTCCTGCGGTAAGTCATAATGCTCCGAGTGCATATGGTGCTTTGTAACATCATCGACTTTTACGGGGCGAAAAGTTCCAAGACCGACATGAAGTGTAACAAAACCTATTTTTACGCCTTTTGCTTTAACTTTTTCCAAAAGTTCGTTTGTAAAATGCAGACCTGCTGTCGGTGCAGCGGCTGAACCTAATTCACGGCTGTAAACAGTCTGATAACGCTCCTTGTCTTTGAGTTTTTCGTGAATATAAGGCGGTAATGGCATTTGACCAAGTTTGTCCAAATCTTCATAAAAATTTCCCTGACAGTCAAAATCAATAATTCTGTTTCCGTCATCAGTGACATCAACAACCGTACAAGTCATAAGACCGTCGCCAAAGATAAACTTTGTACCGATTTTTGCCTTTTTGCCGGGTTTTGCAAGAGATTCCCAACGCTTATTTTCTATATGCCTTAAAAGCAAAAATTCCACATTGGCACCTGTGTCTTCCTTTACTCCGTAAATTCTTGCAGGAAGTACACGGGAATCGTTCAGAATAAGACAATCTCCCTCATTAAGAAAATCTATTATATCATAAAAATGCTTATGCTGCAATTCGCCTGTTTTCCTGTCCATTACAAGCATACGGGAACTGTCACGAGGTTCAACCGGTGTTTGTGCAATAAGTTCCTCAGGCAAGTCATAATAAAAATCGCTTGTTTTCATTTTATATATGTTCCTTTCGATTATCCTTAATATTGCTTAATAAATTATAACTACTTAATTCAGAAATTGCAAGGCAGTATAATTTGTTATGAAAGGCTGACAAATAATATTTTAGTTTTCAGTATTTGCTTGTGGTTCATTAAAATGAATACTCACGCCGTTCACTTCAACGCCTTCTTCTGCCCTTATCATTATGTATTTTACTCCGTCAATAATTCGTGTTTCAACCATATAGCTTTGGTCTGGATTTACATTCACGGTTACAGCAGGGGTTTTGAGTTCAATTTTCTTTGTGTCAATAATATTCTGTGGACATATAACCGTATCTGTTCCGAACTGTGTATCATATTTTTCTTCAAAGGCAGATATGTGTGACTCTGATGCACCACAGGATTCAAGAACCTTTTTAACATCTTTTTTTGACAAAACAAGAGGTTCTTCTTCTTTATTGTTTTTGTGTTCGGTAATCATTTCGGAAATTGAATCGTGTACTGACTGTACAAATTCATAATTACATTCATCTTCAACGGTTTCGGCAAGTAACGACTGGAATGTTTCTTTTTGTTCGGCAGCCGGCATAGGAATAGTGGTATTAAAAACAGTGCGGATTATTTCAGGGTGATTTTCGGTAATACTTCTTGTGTAATAGAGTGCATTATATATATTTGTACTTCTGTCATCAAATGACGGAAACATAAAGCCGATTTCAGGAGCAGAAACAGCACAGTCAGAGCCTATGCTCTGAAAAGCGTTTTCACCGGCTAAAAATCCAAGTCCGCTTTTGGTTAATTTTACAGGACAAACACTGCACAGAATGTATTTAAAAACTTCCGTTGAATCTTCCAGGTCTTCATCGTTTTTTGAATATGACGGCACATCGTATTTATCACAGGCAAGAAGTATAAGATAATTTTCATCTGTAATATATGTCTGCACTATTTTTTCATAAAGATTATGTACTGCCTCGTCATTTTCAACTTCGGAATTTTTCAAATCCATAAGAAGTTTATGTTCTTCGCTGTCGCTTACCTGCTGAGTTGAAAACTCTATGTCAATAAGATTTTTACCTATTGTTCCTGACAAAGTCTTTTTCATAGTTTTAAGAAGCATTTCACTTGTTTCAAGCGGCATCAGTCCAAGCGTCTGACTGAATTCCGATATTATCTCTTTTTTGTTGCTTACATAGCAGCCACGAATTTTTGTGATGTTGTTTTTGTCTTGCTTATATCTTCGTTTAATTTCTGAAATTTCTTTTTCTTTCATTATAATTAACCTCTTTCATTTTTCTGTAATTATACTCATTATAACAGAATTCATCAAAAACAACAACGAAATTTCGTTTATAAATATTCGTCTTGTTTTTGATGTTGGTGTTGATATATAAAACTCATAGTGTTAAAATCAATAAAGAATATTATTTTGGAGGACTTTCAGATGAAAATTGCAGTAACCTATGACAACGGGAATATTTTTCAGCATTTTGGACATACAGAATTTTTTAAGATTTACGATATTGAAAACGGAGAAATAATTTGTACGGAAATAGTAAGTTCTATGGGCAGCGGTCATGGTCAACTGGCAGGTGTGCTGTCAATGATGAATGTTGATGCTTTGATATGCGGCGGTATCGGAGGCGGTGCAAAAGCGGCTCTTGCTGATGAAGGAATTATGCTTTACGGTGGTTGCTTTGGAAACGCAGACGACGCAGTAAATGCACTTCTCGAAGGAAATTTGCTGTTTAACCCTGATATTCAATGCTCTCATCATAACCATAATGGAGAAAATTATTCTTGCGTTGAAAATGGCAGTTGCCATTCATAAAATATATAAAACCTGATTAAATTACAAACCGCACATTCCGTTTTTTGCTCGGAATATGCGGTTTTTTTCGTATAGTTTACTGTTAGTTACTGTTGTCCTTTTTCTTTTGTTCGATAATCTGTTCAAGCTGTAATTTTGAAAATCTGTATTTTTTATTGCAAAAATGACAGCTTGCCTCAGCATAACCTTTTTCGTCGGCAAGTGAGCGTATCTCGTCGTCCTGCAACATACGAAATGAATCTATTACTCTTTGACGGCTGCAAGTACAGGCATAATTTATCGGCATTTCATCAAGTACCTCAACTTCAAACCCCTGTAATGCCGTGTCGCATATTTCCTTTATGCTCATTCCTTTTGCAAGCATTGTTGTCATAGGTTCAAGATGGCTGACATTTTGTTCTATTTTGCTTATTGTGTTTTCGTCTGCACCAGGCAAAAGCTGTATCAAAAGACCGCCTGCAAGAAGTACCTCGTGATCCTGTTTATCAAGAAGAACTCCCAATGCACAAACCGTAGGGATTTGCTCGCTTGTTGCATAATAATTTGTGATGTCCTCAGCAATTTCCCCCGAAACAAGCTCAACCTGTCCGATATAAGGGTCGCCTGAACCATAGTCACGCATAACATTCAGAATACCGGTTCTTCCCACTGCTTTTGCGACATTCAGCTTGCCATTGTCGTAATATTCCGTCGGACAGTCAGGATTCTGTATATATCCACGAACATTTCCCTTGCTGTCGGATACGGCAATAACTGCACCGGTTTCACTGTTATCACCGTTTATTCTGAGTGTAATGCTGGCGTCTTTCTGTTTCAGCTGTGCACCCATAATTGAGGCTGCTGTAAGAAGTCTGCCGAGTGCTGCTGATGCAACAGGTGAAGTTATATGGATTTTTGCCGCTGTATAAACAAGGTTTGATGTATCTGCGGCTGATGCCATTACTGCTCCATCAGAAGTAATACATCTTATTATTTTATCTTTACTCATTTGATTTCTTCCTCGCTACATAAATTTCACGCTCTGAATTTGCTTTCGGAACTTCAAAACTCATATCATCATAAACGGATTCAAGTTCAAATCCGGCTTTTGTAAGCATTTCGGTCATTTCACTGCGTGTATATGCCCGTTCCGAAAACTGCTCCGAACTTCTGCGGTAAAGTTTTCCGTCAGGTTCAAAAAAATCAAGCGTTATCATAACTTTGTTGTTTTTTTCGTTATAATTGTTCTGCCATGCACAAAACACTTTTTCGGTATCATAAATATAACAATTATTTCCAAGGACATATTTATGCTTATAAACGGTATTTGCATCAAAAACGAAAAGTCCGTCAGGATTCATAAACATTGAAATGCGGTCAAATGTTTTCTGAACATCAGACGATGATGTGAGATGATTTATACTGTCAAGTGAACATATACAGGTATCAATCGTTCCGTAAAGGTCAAGGTTTTGCATTTTCTGACAAATAAACAATATATTCTGATTGTTTTCAAAGGCTTTTTGCTGTGCAATCGACAGCATTTCGTATGATGCGTCTATACCGTAAATGTCAATTCCTCTTTGTTTAAGTTCTAATGTAAGTGTTCCGGTTCCGCAGGCAAGGTCAAGTGTAATGCCTGCGTTATGATTGTGCCGCTTAAACAGTTCAAGCAGATAATCGGCTTTTTTATCGTAACCGACATTCTGAGTAAGGCAGTCATAAAACTCCGCAAAATCGGAATATGCCCTCACTGTTCATTACCGTCCTTATCGTCTGTTTTTTTATCCTGTGTATCAGGCAAACTGTCGGTGCTGTCCTGTTCCTGTAATCTTTTGAATGTAAGTGCATAGCCGTCGCTGCCGTAGCTTAATGCACGGTTTACACGGCTGATTGTGGCAGTGCTTGCACCTGTATGCTCAACAATTTCATTATATATTTCACCCTCATTAAGCATTTTTGCAACAACATAACGCTGTGCCATAGCCTTTATTTCGGGCACGGTACACAAATCATCAAAAAAAGCGTAACATTCATCTACTGTTTTCAGTGTAAGAATGGCTTTGAACAAAAAGTCTGTATTTTCATTTTTTATTTTCGGATTCATAGATATGCCTCCCAATCCGATATTTTATTACAATAAAATTTTATCATATAAAAGTGTAAAAGTAAACATAAAATTTCATATTGATTTTATATGCTTTTAATCATATAATTATTTTAATTTAATTCTGAAAGTAAGGTGATGATTATGCCGTATTCAATAGAAATAGATTTACACGGTCATACAGTTGAATCCGCAAAAACACTTCTTAATGATACATTAAAAAAACTTCCAAAAGGCGTTCGTGAAGTTAATGTTATACACGGTTATCGTGGAGGAACAGCTTTGCGTGATATGGTACGCAAATACTCACACCCGAAAATAGAAAGAAAAATTCTTGGTCTTAATCAGGGCATTACGACATTTATCATTAAAAAATAGCATAATGTTTATATTATCGATTTATCATTTTATCGGATAGTGAACGCAATTTTTTACACTCCTGTTCAATATTTTCAGCGGAGAATATTGCAGATACCAAAGCAACCCCATCAATACCAAGTCCTGAAAGCTGTAATATATTTTCGCTTGAAATACCGCCTATCGCAACAACAGGAATTGAAACAGCTTTGCATATTTCAGAAACAGTCTGAAAAGAAACAGAACTTGCATCAGTCTTTGTTGAAGTATTGAAAACCGCTCCTACACCGAGATAGTCTGCACCATCCTTTTCAGCAAGAACAGCCTGTTCAACTGTTCGGGCAGAAACTCCTATTATCATATTTTCACCGACAAGTTTTCGTACATTTTCTGCCTGCATATCGTGTTGACCGACATGTATTCCGTCAGCACCGCTTTTAAGTGCAATATCTACATTATCATTGATTATGAGCGGAACACTGTAACTATTGCAAAGCGACTTTATTTTTAAAGCCTCTTCCAGAAATTCTTCTTCATCAAGATTTTTTTCACGCAGCTGCAAACAAGTTATTCCGCCTTTTAATGCGTCTTCAATCTGCTCATATAATGTTCTTTTGCCTGTCCACATACGGTCTGTTACAGCATAAAGGAGCATATTTTTTTTATCAATTTTCATATTTATTACCGCCTTTCAGTGATTTTAAATGAATTTATATCCTGATATTTAGTCATATTGCTATTTTAATATTATAAGAATAAACTGATGTTATTAGCACAAAAATGCCTGTCTGAAAAATTACACAGACAGGCAATCTTGTCAAAAAGAAATATTACCGCAAAATTTCTTTTCAATATTCTCCTTGAATTCAATGATAATAAAGTATGCATTATTATATCATTTTTACGGCACTATTTCAACTATAAAACCGCCGAATTACACTTAATTTTTATACGATTTTTTGTAACTTTTAAGGTTGATTCAAGGATTGAAAAATTATAAATCTTTCAGATGAAAATAATACAAAAAGGATATGGAATAGAAAAATGAAATATTCCATATCCTTTGTAATTTTATTAAAGCTCTATAAGAGCTATTGTCTGCGGCTGCATAACTATTTTATTGTCAGAAACATTATGGCTGCCGATTTCAAATACTGTTTCACCGCTGTATTTAAACGGTGCTGCCTGTTCTTTTTCTGTCGGATTAACCGCAATTATAAATTTACCTCTTTTAAAAATAAACGGATAAGTTTCTTTTTCAGCATAAACAACCTCAAAATCTCCGTCAGACTGTAAGTCTTTGTTTGCATGGCGTATTGCAATAATCTTTCTGAGTGTATTCAGAATAGAATTCTCGTCTTTTTCCTGTGCTTCAACAGTAGGTGCGTCTGCACTGCTGTCAACGGGCAGGTAAAGGTCTTTGCTGTCTGCACTCGAAAATCCGTGATTTGCGGAGCTGTTCCACTGCATAGGAGTGCGTGTTCCTGTACGGCTGTAACCGCCCTCTTTACTCTTTAAGCCGTCAATGAACCTCATTCCTATTTCGTCGCCGTAATAAAGGAATGGTACGCCAGGCATCATAAATATAAATGAATAAGCAATTTTTGCTTCAAGCGGTGAAAACATCTTTGTCATACGGGGAGTATCGTGATTGCAGGTGATAAAGCTGATATAACCTTTGTCTTTTGTATTTTTGAGGTCGTCAAGGTATTCATCAAGGAATTTTGTAATATCGCCTTTACCCTCTTTTCCGAATACTGCCTTGCACTCACCACTCTGACTATCCTTATCTCTGAACAAAATTCTGTATCCGTTTGTGTCGTGGTCAAGATAGAAATCACAATGGAATCCTGCGTTCAATGAAACCTGAGGGTTACACCATTCAGATACAATAGCAGCCTCAGGATATTCCTCATCAAGCATTTTGCGAATGTTACGCCAGATTTTACAGGTTTCGGGCTTCTCGCCGTCCTCATTTTTAACAAGAGAATCAGCCATATCAACTCTGAAACCGTCACAGCCCATATCAAGCCAGAAACGCATAACATCTTTCATAGCCTCAACTGTTGCAAGGCAATCGGGATGTGACGGCGGAAGCTGCCATGCAGGGTGAGAAATGTTGTTAAAGCCATAGTTCAGTGCCGGCTGAGAACTGAAAAAGTTTACAAGATAGTTGCCATCTCTTTCGGTAACACCGCAGATGAATTTATACTGAGGCGGTGCCTCCCATACGCTGTCTGTCCATGTATAACGGTTTGAATATTCGTTTTTTTCTGCTTTTTTACTCTGCAAGAACCATTTGCACTGGTCTGATGTGTGTCCGGGAACAAGGTCAAGAAGAATTTTTATTCCTTTTTCGTGTGCGGTTTCAAAAAGATGTTTAAGGTCGTCATTTGTACCATAACGCTCTGCTACAAGATAATAATTTCTTACATCATAGCCTGCGTCCATAAAAGGCGAGTCGAAAACAGGATTCAGCCATATTGCATTACAGCCAAGGCTTTTTACATAATCAAGCTTTGACTCTATTCCCTTGATGTCGCCTATTCCGTCACCGTTGCTGTCACAAAATGTCTGAGGGTATATTTCATAAAATACTGCATCTTTTAACCAGTTTGGCATAATGAACCTCCATATAATTCAAATTTTATTGTGCTTTTATTTTATCATAATATTTTGATTTATACAACAGGCGAAATATAATTAAGATAACACAATAATGCCCTTTTGGTAATATATGGATAATCATAGAATAAACACACTGACATATATATGAATTAAATAAAAGTTATTGGGAAGTGTGTGATTTCGTGGAAACAGTTTCAAAGATAAACTCTTTTATAAACGGTATTGTATGGGGACCGTTTATGTTGTGTTTTTTACTTGGCGTAGGCGTATTTTTTACATTCAAACTAAGATTTTTTCAGCTTGTTCATTTCAAAAAATGGTGGAACGAAACAGCTATGTCGCTTTTCAAAAAGAACAGCCGCAAACACTCTAACGGCAAAATATCATCTTTTCAGGCTATGGCAACGGCACTTGCGGGAGCTATCGGAACAGGAAATATAGTCGGTGTTGCCGGAGCTATAAGTCTTGGCGGTGCAGGGGCAATTTTCTGGATGTGGATTGCGTCATTTTTCGGAATGGCTACAATCTTTGCCGAAAATGTCCTTGGTGTAAAATATCGCAGCCGTATAAACGGAAAATTTGTCGGAGGACCGATGTACTATATTGAAAAGGGTATGCACTGTAAGTGGCTTGCCGTTATTTTTGCGGTATTTTGTACGATTGCGGCTCTTGGAATGGGAAATATGACTCAGGCAAATTCTGTTTCGGGAGCATTGGAAAACGGTTTCGGAGTTCCTACGCAGATAAGCGGAATCATATTATCAATACTTGTGGGAATTATTATTTTTGGTGGCATAGGAAGAATTGCGTCAATCACGGAAAAAATTGTTCCTTTTATGGCTGTTATCTATACTCTTGCGGCGTTAATCGTGATTTTCGTAAACTATAAAAATATACCGTCTGCATTTCACAAAATATTTGTACAGGCGTTTGACATCAACGCCGCCGCCGGCGGATTTATGGGTTACGGTATGGCAAGAGCCGTAAAATACGGAATTTCAAGAGGTGTTTTTTCAAACGAGGCAGGTTTGGGAAGTTCGCCGATTGTTCACGCTGCCGCTGATACCGATGACCCCTGTAAGCAGGGAATGTGGGGAATGTTTCAGGTTTTTATTGATACAATAGTACTTTGTACGCTTATGGCACTTTGTATTCTTACAAGTGAAACTGATTGCAGCGGACTTGACGGAATTAAACTCAGCACTGCCTCATTTGAAAGTGTTCTCGGTTCGGCAGGAACATATTTTATGACGCTGTCTATTATACTTTTTGCTTTTGCGACTCTTATTTCGTGGTCATATTACGGCGAACGCAGTCTTGAATATTTAAGCGGCGGAAAATTCATTATGCCCTATCGTGTGTGCTATGCACTTATAACATACATTGGCTGTACAATGGAAATTTCGCTTGTGTGGGAGATTTCTGACACCCTCAACGGTCTTATGGCAATACCTAATCTTATTGCATTGTTGTTCCTTTCTCGTGAGATTGATTACAGGGAAATTCGCAATCATAATGCATAAATAATTGGAACCATTGTTGCTTACATTATCTATAATAAAAATTTTCTAAATTTACCTTTATGTCTTGAAGTATGATTAAAAAAATGTTAAAATAAGTGTCACAATGCGTTATGGAGGAATTTAAAATGCAAAATACAGAAAAAACAATGGACAAAATCGTCGCTCTCTGTAAAAACAGAGGCTTTGTATATCCGGGTTCTGAAATTTATGGCGGACTCGCAAATACATGGGACTATGGTCCGCTTGGAATGGCTCTGAAAAATAACATTAAGTCTGCATGGCTTAAAAAATTTGTACAGGAAAACAAATATAATGTCGGACTTGATTCTGCAATTCTTATGAACCCTCAGACATGGGTTGCATCGGGACATCTCGGCGGTTTTTCAGATCCTCTTATGGACTGTAAAGAATGTAAAACACGCCACCGTGCCGATAACCTTATTGAAGATTTTGACGGCACAAATGTTGCAGGCTGGTCAAACGAAAAGATGATGGACTACATCAAAGAAAAACAAATTCCGTGTCCAAACTGCGGAAAACATAACTTTACTGATATTCGTCAGTTTAACCTTATGTTCAAAACATTTCAGGGTGTTACAGAAGACAGCAAAAACGAAATCTATCTTCGTCCGGAAACTGCACAGGGTATCTTTGTAAACTTTGCAAATATTCAGAGAACAAGCCGCAAGAAAGTTCCTTTTGGTGTTGCACAGATTGGTAAATCATTCCGTAACGAAATTACTCCCGGAAACTTTATTTTCCGTGTTCGTGAGTTTGAGCAGATGGAACTGGAATTTTTCTGCAAACCTGGAACAGACCTTGAATGGTTTGAATATTGGAGAGGTTTCTGCCGTGACTGGCTCTATTCGCTCAATATGAAACCTGAAAATCTTCGTCTTCGTGACCACGACAAAGAGGAACTTTGTTTCTATTCAAAAGCTACAACAGACTTTGAGTACCTTTTCCCATTTGGTTGGGGTGAGCTTTGGGGCGTTGCCGACAGAACCGACTATGACCTCACACAGCATATCAACACAAGTGGTAAGAGTCTGGAATATTTTGACCCACAGACAAACGAAAAATATATTCCTTATGTTATCGAGCCGTCACTCGGTGTTGAGCGTCTGTTCCTTGCACTTGTTGTTGAGGCTTACGATGAAGAAAAGATTGACGAAAAGGACACAAGAGTTGTACTCAGACTTCATCCTGCACTTGCACCGTTCAAAGCCGCTGTTCTTCCGCTTTCAAAGAAACTTTCAGAGAAAGCTGATGAAGTTTATTCAATGCTCCAAAAGAACTTTATGGTTGATTATGATGACGCAGGTTCAATCGGCAAGCGTTATCGCCGTCAGGACGAAATCGGAACGCCGTTCTGTATCACATATGACTTTGACAGCGTTGATGATAATTGCGTAACAGTCCGTGACAGAGATACAATGTCTCAGGAACGAGTTTCTATCGACAAGCTGGTTGATTATTTAAACGACAAAATCAAATTCTGATTTTATATAATTTAACATCTGTAAAAAATAAAATTCGGGTTCTTAAAGGTTTATTGTTAAAGCCTTTAAAGAACCCGAATTTTTCGTTATATTATTTACAAGTATCTATATTTTTATCTATGATACTCATAGTCTAATCTACAACATCTATTTTATACGCAGTCTTTTTTGTTTTATTGATTTTTTATCTTTAATTTTCCTTCCATTTCTTCAACTCTGCCTGTTTCAATCAAATAATTTATTGCGTCAGTCATGGCGGAAGAAATGTTTTGTCCTGCTCTTGTAAAGCCGTAAACACGGGTTGTTTCTGAGCTTAATGCTTCTCTTGTAGTGCCGACACAGGTTTGTAGAATTTTGAACATTGCTTCTGATAATTCTTCCGTACAAATATATTGGATTTTTCGGCTGTTTGGCATTCGCACAGGAATTGTTTGATAGCCTTTCGGGAATATGAAATCTCCTTTACGCAAAACTTTATCGGCTAATTGTAATAATCCGGCGTCAGCTTCCCTGCGGATTTTAACAGTTGTCTTTTCGTTTCCGAACAGCGGTGCTA
>JBJFIB010000186.1:0-6680 GCA_051894195.1 Acutalibacteraceae bacterium | reverse complement strand
GTTATATATTCCGACTGCAAGAATATATTGTAAATATTATCGAGAATAGTATCAGTTTCAGCTTTATTGTTTATTATGTAACTGTCGTCAATCGTTGCGGTGCATTTGCCGTATTGCTTTTTCATAACCACAGCCATAACATCAGCCTCCTGTCGTATTTTATGCAGACAGGGCTTGTCGCTTTCCGGAAAATTGTAATATATCAAGGCGAAATATCGTATTTATTAAAGCACAAGTAAAAACTCAATACGGACAAGGTGATTTTTTTATGGCATACTGTATTTATCTGCGTAAATCAAGGACAGACGCTGAGGCTGAAATGCGTGGCGAGGGCGAAACCCTTGCAAGACACGAAAAAACACTTACGGAACTTGCAAACCGTATGAAAGTCAAAATTTCAAAGATATACCGTGAAGTCGTCAGCGGCGAAACCATAGCCGCAAGACCTGAAATGCAAAAACTTCTTGCAGATGTCAGCGGAAAAATATGGGACGGTGTTCTTGTAATGGACATAGACCGTCTTGCAAGGGGAAACAGTATTGACCAGGGGATTATTTCACAGACATTCCGCTATGCCGGTACAAAAATTATAACTCCGCTTAAAATATACGACCCGAATAATGAATTTGACGAGGAATATTTTGAGTTTGGTTTGTTTATGAGCCGCCGTGAATACAAAACAATCAACCGCCGCTTACAGCGTGGCAGAAGTGCAAGCGTCAAAGAGGGAAAATATGTCGGCAATAAAGCACCCTATGGCTACGAAAGAGTAAAACTCACGAATGACAAAGGCTATACGCTTAGTCCCGTTGAAAAACAGGCGGAAGTGATACAAAGTATTTTTGAATGGTACACCGTCGGAAAATTGCAGACAGACGGCACAAGAAAGCGTATGGGAACATCACTTATTGCAAGAGAACTTAACAGCCGTAATATAAGCTCATACACAAACGGTATATGGACATCATCAACAGTGCGTGATATACTGCTTAATCCCGTGTATATCGGAAAAATACGCTGGAACCGCCGACCTGAAATAAAGAAAATGGTTGACGGAAAGATTATCGTTCATCGTCCACGAACAGAGAATTATATACTTTGTGACGGCTTGCACAGTCCGATTATAAGCAAAGAAACCTTTGAACTTGCCGCCGGAATTATGGCTAAAAACAAAAAACGCCCCGTAAGAAGTGATAAAACAGTTCAGAATTCGCTTGCAGGTCTTGTTATATGCCAGAAATGCGGACGAAAAATGCAACGCCGACCGCTTGCAAAAAATCCCGATATGCTTATATGTCCCGAACCGACCTGTAACAATCATTCAGCATATTTGTATCTTGTTGAGGAAAATGTCATAAGCATAATGAAAAGCTGGACTGAAAATTATATTATTGAAAACCGAAAAGACGATAATATTTTTGCCGATAATACCGACAGTTACAAAAAGGAGCTTGCGGCGGTCACGAAATCCGAAAATCAACTCAAAAATCAGCTTGACAGGGCATACGAGGCTTTTGAAACCGGCATATATGATGCCGATACATTCAGGTCAAGGTGCAGTTCAATCAAAGAACGCCTGTCAGATATTCAGACACAAAAACAGGAGATAACAAAAGCGATTGAACAGAATAAAATCAGTCAGAATAATATCAGCAACTCAATTCCGATCGTTCAGAAAATTATGGATATATATAATACGCTCAAAAATCCACAGCTGAAAAACAGTCTTTTAAGGGAGATTATAGACCACATAACTTTCAGAAAAGATGTTCGTGGACACGGTCACGAGGACGAATTTGAAATAACCGTCTATCCGAAAATTCCGAAAAACTGATATGTCTTTTTTATTTCAAAATACAACCAAAATCACTTGTATTGTATAGCTTTATATACTATAATCTGAATATATATTATTACTTAAAGGAGTATTTTTGTTATGAAGATACATTATTTTCAGAGGTATCATGAAAAAGAAAATGTTGCAACGGCAAATACTATGTTGCTTTTGTCACGCTTATATTCATATTCATCTGACAAGTTTTTCAGACTTTTAAAATCTGAGTTTTTTTCAGATTCGTTTGAGCCTGAAATTGTTTTTAATCTTCAAGAAAAAAGCGTTGACAGTGTTCCTGACGCAACCATTACACAAGAAGGATTTAAAATTGTTATTGAAACAAAAATGTCGGATTGGTTTTACGCTGAACAGCTTATGAGGCATTTAAAATCTTTTGGTGACGAAAAATATAAAGTTATAATTACTCTTGCTCCCGAACTTATGGTAAAAGATAAAATAGCAGACTTTGAAAGACAGCTTAAAGAGTATAACTCCCGACAAACCCACAAAATTATACACATCAATACAACTTTTGAACTTCTTGCAAGGGCTGTTCAGGATGTTATAGATGACAGAGATTATGAAATGCAGGAAGTGTTGGACGATTATCTTAATTACTGTTATAATGACGGGTTAATTTCTGTTTCTGACTCATGGAAATATATGAGAATGCAGTTGGCAGGTACTACATTTGATTTTAATGTCAGAGAGAATATGTATTATAACAAAGCAGAGCGTGGTTTCAGGGCTCACGATTACTTAGGATTATACAAAAACAAAAGCGTAAGGGCAATCGGAAAAATATGTGCCAGAATAACAGCAATCGAAACAGGAAACGGAATTAAATACAAAGCAGAGTTTGGTGATTTGACCGAAGAACGAAAAGCAAAAATATTGCTTGCGATACAGGACGGAGATTCTCACGGTTATGATTTAAGAACAATAGAACACAGATATTTCTTTGTTGAAAAATTCTATGAAACGGATTTCAAAAAAATAACACCGAGAGCACCGATGGGAACAAGAATATTTGACCTTTCTCAAATACTGGAAGTTGATAAAATTCCTGATACTGAAAAGCTTGCAGAAATTCTGAAAGAAAAAAACTGGAATTAAATTTACAGTAGAATTTATTGTTCAAAAATGTGGTAGTTATTTTGCAAAATATTTCCACGAAAAATCAGCAAAACATTATTCGTGTCATTTAGTGTTAATTTCTTAAAATTATTCGTGTAGTTTAGTGTTATTTTTTAATGTAAAATTACACTAAATTACACGAAAGCCGGCGGAGTGCCTTCTGCGGCAAGCTGACGCAGCATAAATTATTGTTATTATTTCACGCAACAACAAACTAAACTTAACGCATAAACTCACAATCACAATCATTCCTGACTCCACTCTGATAATGCTCCACACTGACAACATAGCGGTACACATTCTTCTGTACCTATATCAGTGAGTATGGCTTTTATTTCGGGATAGGGGACAGAATAACGCTGACTGAGGTATCGCAGAGAGGCTCCGAGTTCGCCGTCGGGACCGCCGTATTGACTGATCACAATTTTTGCAAGTGCTGGGTTTGTCTGCTTGATGTTGATAGGATATTCAAGTTTCTTTTCGTATGCCCACATAGTTATTCCCCCTGTCTGTTCCATGGCCACGGGTCAGAAATCCATGCCCAGCGGTTTCCGCTGATTCCCGACGCAGTAAGCGGTCCGAATTTTTCTTCGTATTCGGCGGTAAGCTTGCGGCTTTTTGCCTCATATTCAGCAAGTGCGTCGGCAGCAGCGGCGTCGTTCGGGTGAGTATCAAGATATATATGAAGTTCCGTTATCGCAAAGTCATAAGAGGAAAGGTTTCTTAACATTCGTTCACGCTCATTCATTTTTCATACCTCCGTTTTTGCAGTCGGGGTTGAATGGTTTGTTAAGTTCGGGGAACAATGTTCCCATTTGTATGCCGTGTTCGGGAGAATACAGTTTTTTTGCATTCTGATACGGCACATAAGCCATAGCAACAACAGGATTTTTCGGCAAAGGCTGTACAAAAAATTCAGAGTTTTGAAGTTCCCTTATTGCGTCCATAAAAATTCTCCTTTCATTTTTCTGTACATAAACATAATATGTTGATTTGTGCATTTTTGTGACAATGAAAATCAAAGCTCAAAAACAAACTGTAACAATAAAGTCTTATAAATATAAAACAACCGTATCAGTTCCAATACCTGATACGGTTGTTTCGTTATAATCGGTTTATAAAAAGATTTTCATATAATTTTCGTCTTGTGCAAGCGACATATAGTCCATATCTGCAACGATAATATGGTCAAGAAGTCTTACGCTGACGGTTGAAAGTGCCTTTTTAAGACTGATTGTTGATGTTATATCGTTTTTTGAGGGGAGTGCAATTCCGCTCGGGTGATTGTGTGCAATAACGGCTCCGCTTGCGTGGAATTTCATCGCAAGCTGTATGATTTTTCGTGTGTAGATTTCTGAGGCATTAACCGAACCTTTGCTGACAGTGCCGCAGTAAAGTTCCGTTCCCTTTGCGTCAAGCAGAAGAAGTACGACATTTTCTTCGTCAGCGTCAATAAAATTCCTTAAAATGCGTTCGCCGATATTTTCTTCGGTTATTATTTTGTTTTCGTTTTTGTACTTGTCGTTCATATATTTCTTGCAAAGCGGAGGAATCATCTTCAAAAGTACGGCGGCATTTTTGCTCAGACCACATTCTTCAAGGACTTCAATCGGAGAATCAAAAACCGCCGAAAGTGAACCGCATTGATTTATAAGATTATGTGCAAGCTCGTTTGTGTCCTTGCGTGGAACAGCATAAAACAGCAAAAGTTCAAGAACCTGATGTTCGCAAAATCCGTCAAAACCGTCAGAAAGAAATTTTTCTCTTACTCTGTTTCTGTGTCCGTCGTGTATTCCTTTGTTTTCTGACATCAATATTCCCCCTTTTATAAGGATTATTATACTATAAAATATCAAAAAACGACAGCTTAATATAAATTTTTTGATGTTATTTCATTATATTGTCGCTGATTGTGTCGAGGTGTTTTAATTCTTTGTTGTACAGGTTGAGGTATAACAAAAATGCTACGATAAGCGATACGCCCTCAGCAATAGGGAATGAATACCATACAAGTGGCGGCGAAACCAGAACAAGCAGATATGCGGCAGGAAGTATAACGCCAATCTGACGGAGAAGTGACATAAGTAATGAACGAATTCCCCGACCGACTGCCTGAAACAGTGTTGCAAGAAGTATTCCGGCGGCGGCAGGAAGAAAACATATACTTATTATTCTCATAGCCGGAACACCGACTTCAAGCATTTCTCTGTCGGCGTTGAATATTCCGAGCATAAGTTCCGGAATTGCCTGAAACAGAATTACGCCTATTCCCATAACGACAAGTGCAATCAGTGTGCCGTATTTAAGCGACTGCAAAAGCCTTGACTTGTTTCTTGCACCGTAGTTGTAACCCATAATCGGCATAACACCGTGAGTAAGTCCGAAAACAGGCATAAATACAAACGACTGCAACTTGTAATAAACACCGAGTACGGCAACATAGGTTTCGGAAATTCCCGCAAGTATTGCATTAAGACCGAGCAGCATAACCGAACCGATACTCTGCATTATGATTGACGGAAAGCCTACCGCATAGATGTCCTTTATAATCGAAAAATCAAAATGCCTGAAATATTTGAAGTCGATTTTAACGCTGTGTTTTTTGAAGAAAAGTACACACAGTGCAAAAATCATTGAAATAATCTGTCCGGCTACGGTTGCGATTCCTGCACCAAGAGTTCCATAAGCGGGAATAAACCCAAAACCGAAAATAAACACAGGGTCAAGCACAATATTCAGCACTGCACCCACAAGCTGAAACAGCATAGGGAAAATCATATTTCCTGTTGCCTGCAAGGTTTTTTCAATGTTGATTTCCACGAATACACCGATTGAAAAAATAAATACACATGAAAGATACTGTGTTCCTGCCTCATAAACAAGAGGATTGTCCGTATATGCACCTATGATTGCCGACGAAAAGAAAAATCCGATAAAAGCAAACACAAGCCATGTAACTACACCTATCAGAAGTGAATAAGTGGCGGCTTTGTCAGCCTCCTCATTTTTCTTTTCACCTAAACGGCGTGAAATAAGCGAGTTTATACCGATTGATGTACCTACCGCAACACCTATCATAAGGAACTGCATAGGAAATGCAAGTGATACGGCGGTCAGTGCGTGTTTTCCTACATAAGAAACAAACATACTGTCAACAATGTTGTAAAGTGCCTGTACAATCATTGAAAACATAGCAGGAAGTGACATTTTCATAATCAGCCTGAAAACAGGTTCACTGCCCATTCTTTTAAGATTATTGTTCTCCATTTTATCATTCCTTTCGTGATTTCTTCACAATAGACTGCATTTCCTCTCAAAGAAAAATACAGTCCTTACATTATATACAGCCGCAATTTACTATTATATATGTTGTTTGCCTTTATTGCAACAGTAGGTTTTTTAATCCGTAATAAAAAGTTATAATGATGCCTTGTCTGCGGAGTGAATTTCAGTCAGTTTATTTTACTGATATTTTAATGTATGTATATAATTAAAAAAGGATATTATGTAAAAAAATTAAGATATTGTATAAAAATAATTGACATATTCAGAAAAGTGTGGGATAATATCAACAGATAAAAGGGCATATTTGTGCCACAAACTACACAGTGACCATATATAACGGTAAATAGTCACAAAAATAATCTAACAATATTGTACAAAATGTTCAGGGAAAGGTGATAACATTGAAAAAAATAAAAAACCGTAT
>JBJFIB010000185.1:4045-6716 GCA_051894195.1 Acutalibacteraceae bacterium | reverse complement strand
CTGAACAGTTCCGAGAGTATCACGCTCGGTATCAATAAGCGTTTTTACAATTTCGCCGACCTCATCATTTGCATTAAGCTGAATTTGCAGGGTACGGCGGTTATCGAGAGTAATCATACTCGGCATTATCAGTATTCCGATATTCTGCAAGCTGTCACGAAGCTCTGTTTCACGGCAAGTCATATCAACCAAAAGATTATTTGTGATAAAGTTTATTTTTGCTGTCATCATAAAAATCACGCTCCTGTTCTTTATGCTTTCATTATACCGCATTTTTTGTTATTTTTCAAAAAATTATCGTTCAATATCCTGTTCAGTTTTTGCCTTTTCGGGTGCGGCATACTTTTTCAAGCCGTTCATTGTTTTTAAAGTACAGCCTTCAAAATCACCTTTGTTTTCCATTAAATATTCTGCCATTTCCTTAAAGGTTTCCGTCCCCACATCATAAAGAACGCCCTTTGCCATACCTTCAAGATGTGAGAAGAAATCCTGCGGATTTTTATACAGCTTTGCCGCATCGTTAATATCGTCTTTTGATATGGTAAGCTCAACAATTTGTCCTCCGGCATTCGCATCGGGGTTATAGTACATTTCCATAACACCGTTTGTTGTTTTAAAAAACTTGTCCTTGTCAACAGCGTCATAGTTCTGCTCAACAAATTTTAAATCCTTGTAGGTCTGCAATGCCTGTTTATCATAGCAGTATATATATGCGTTATATGTATTTTTTCTTGAATCGCACCGTATGTAATATACATTTTTCTTGGTCGTCACCTTGTATCCGCAAACATCCTTGTCGCTTGCAAACCGTTCAGCGTTTAAGTCATACGCCGCATTGTGCATAGTAAAACGGTTTTTAAGTATCGGCGTATCGGCTTGAAAACGAAAATAGTTTATGACATTATCACATTCACGGCTGAAATCAGGAGTGTGATATTTGTTATAGTTCTCTTTATTTTCTATCATTGATGCTGTCTGCAAACGCTCGTTGATAGAATTATCAAAGTAACAGCGGATATAGCAGACGCACCCGCGATTTAATGTATCATCCTTGCTTGGGGCAAAAACATATTCAAATTCCGATTGTTCAATTTTTTCAAGCTCATACTTTGGTGTATCTTTCGGACGGTAAACGCTGCCGCCACGCTCCATAAGCTCGGCAAACTCGCAGATATGAAAAACATTGTAGCCTATTTTGGTATGATAATCGTCAATATATGTGCATTGTCGGTCTGACATAGAGCCGTCGGAAAATGTTACGGTTATGCTTTCTCCGTCCTTGATACGAAAAAGCTCGTTATATTTACTGTCAATAAAGCGTATATCCTTTGTTTCCATCAGCGTTCAGCCTCCTTGTGAGATTTTTTCTTGACCTTTTCATTTTCCAATATATCCGTAAGCCAAGCAGGGTAGCAATCCTCTTTTAATATTCCCAAAACCGACGCACGACGGTATTTCATATTTTCGCCCGTATATAATTCTGTGCAGAACACAGATGTTCCGAGTCCGTCGGCTCTTGCACCGTTACCGCCGGTACATCTCATAATTTGATAATGCTCGTTTCGGTATTCGGGGGACAGTATTTCGGGTTTTAATACAATAATCTTTCCTATAAATGTTTCATTGCCGATAGGTAAGCAGTCATTTTTATTCAGAATATTCATACATAAATCGCTTCTGCCGACTTGAAGTCTTTTGATTTCTTCCGAAAGTCTTTGAGCAAATACCGACGCCACCTCTACATAGTCGCAGGAATAAACCACATCGGTATATCTTTCAAACAGTTCGTTTGATTCGTAATTTGCCGCTATATAAAATTTTCCGTCAACGGCATTCATATTCTCGCCGAGCACAAACTCTTTTTCGCCGATACTCATAGATTGTATAATCTCATAATCTCCTGCGTATCTTTTTTTATCATTCATTTTATCCGCAACCTTTCAAATATTCTTTTATGCCGCTGTCCTTGTAGATCTGATAGTTTATGGGAGGATATTTTTTTAAATCCTCGAGATAGCGACGGCGGCTTTTGTAAAATTTACATTCTCTGCTTTTACATACAACCTCATTTAATGCCGCACAATAGCGGTCGCTCCGGTATGCAAAGCAGTCTTTATTCGTCATTTGGGTAATCACCGTCCATATCTTTAAGTTGTATTGTACTGACAATTCTGTAACCGTGCTTATTTGCAAGAGCCTTTAATTCGGCTATAAGCCTTCGGCGTTCCTCTCGCCGGACATTTTTTATGGCTTCATAGGCAGTTATATCAGTACAACCGCTGCTGTTACACCTGTCATTATCCTGATAGCACAATCATTTCACCTCACCGTTCATTTGTTTTCGGCGGCTTGTTCATAACCTCGATAGCCTTGATTTCTTCAAGGGCACGCTTGCAAAAATCCTTTTGTGCCGCAAGCAGATTTGTAAAATAGTGTCCCCAATAGTAATCGTCCTTGCCTTTGCATTTCCAAGTAACAAAGCTGTTAGGATTTTTCTCGTGAACACCGAGTACAAATTCAGCACCGCCTATTGTTATCTGATTTACAATGATAAAGCCTTGATTTTTTCGCCATTCCATAAGCAATTCCTCCGATTTTATCTTTCAATATATTTTCTGTCAGCTCGTCCGGCGCAGATAAGGCAGCAAATAAAAATAACGGCGAATATGCC
>JBJFIB010000185.1:1557-3945 GCA_051894195.1 Acutalibacteraceae bacterium | reverse complement strand
ATTTATCGCTCCTTTTCGTTTTCCCGCTGTCTGTGCCATTTATCAAGCAATTTTAAGATGATTTCCTCCATTTTTGCTTTTGTATAGCTTTTGGGAAAGTATTTTTTCAGTTTATCTTCTCCGAGTGTGATTTTTATCGTTTCGGGTTTCTGCTCCATCATAATGCTTTCAATGACGGCTTCATTTAATTTTCCGTCTTGATGAAATTTACGGATTTTTTTCGCCTGAGCAATAGAGGGGGAAGTGTCCTCTTTTTCGATAGACTGCATAACCGCCGCCTGTTCCTTTGAACCGAGATAGGAAAGCTCAACGGCAGCGTTCATTGCAATTTGATTATCATCTACCATTTGTAAGATTGGATCAATGAGGTTTGTCAGGCGGATATATCGCTGTATCTGCACCGAACTTTCGCCTGTCTGTTCTGACAATTCCTGCCTTGAATTATATGCAGATTTATTTTGTCCAATTTGGACAAAATTTTCTTTCTCCGGTCTGCCGGCTTTTCTTTTCATTGCTTCCAGCTTCATCTGATAAGCAAACGCTTTTTCGCTCGGAAGTATATGTTCTCTCTGCAAGTTGCTGTCTACAAGCAAAATTGTAGCGGTATCATCGTCAAGATTTTTTACCACAACAGGGATTTCCGTAATTCCGGCAAGCTCACACGCTTTCACACGCCTGTGCCCCGAAAGTATCTCATATCCGCCGTCCTTGTGCGGTCTTGCAATAACCGGAGTTAAAACGCCGCTTTGCTTTATGCTGTCTACAAGCTCGTCCATACTTTCGTCAAGAAGCACCTTGAACGGCTGCTGTTCAAATGGTTTCAGCTCGGATATGGGAACAGGCTTTATTTCCTCGCTGTTTCTCTGCTCGTCATTTTGAAAAATACTATCGTATGATTTCAGACTTATGTTTATTCCGCTGCTTGCCATCTTCAAGCACCTCCTTTGTCAGTTTTCTGTACGCTTCGGCAACCTTGCCGTTTTTTGCATAGCTGTAAATGCTTTTGCCGACTGCCGATATTTCGGCGGCTTTGATTGATAACGGGATTTCAGTTTTAAACACCTTTATGTTATTTCCGTAAGTGTTTCGGATAAGCTGTGATATATCCCTTGCAAAGTTCGTTCGGTTGTCAACCATAGTGAGAAGTATGCCGTTTATTTTTAACTGCGGATTTATCTGCCGCTTAACCTTTGCTATCGTTCCGAGCAGCTGTTCCAAGCCTTTCGCCGGAAGAAAGTGCGACTGTACGGGAATGATTACCTCGTTTGCAGCCGTCAACGCATTGACAGTCAGCATCCCCAGCGAGGGCGTGCAGTCAATCAGCACATAATCATAATTGTCCTTTACCTGTGAAAGATAATTTTTAAGCACACGCTCACGGCTCATTATATTTACAAGCGCCGTTTCCATACCCGATAATTCTATATTTGCCGGAACGAAGTCAACACCTTCAGCGTGATGCAAAATGCCCTCGTCCTTTGCGACAGGCTGTTCGTTTACGGTCTTTTCCATAAGTGTTGAGATTGTAACGGAAAGCTCATCGGGGTTTGGATAACCAAGACTTTGTGTTAAACTGCCCTGTGCGTCAAAGTCAATCAGCAGCACCTTTTTACCCTCGTTTGCAAGTCCTATGCCTAAATTTACCGTTGTAGTCGTTTTTCCCGTTCCGCCTTTCTGATTTGATACAGCGATTACTTTACTCATAATTTTCAGTCCTTTCATTTTCTAATCTTGCAATTATCATTTCTCCGTCCACTCGTGTTAAAGCACGAAACCACTCCGAACGGAAGAAACGCTTTATTTCTGCTCTTACCTGCGGCGAATATGTATGTCTGTAATCCCTTACCGCTTGCAGGATAATAGCATTTGCCAGCAATTCAAAATTTTCATACACACATATCCCTCCTCAAGCTATTTATTTGCCATATCATACTGCACCTTTGCAGAAAACCAATTATCCGCCGTTTCAAACGAGCGGTAAATTGTTGTAATTAAAAACGCCCGGATATTCCGGACGTCTGATGTGTTGCTCCTTAGAGCCATATCTATGTATTCAATATGTGTTGAGTTGATTTTCAAAAATCTGCTTTTAACAACCTCGTGTGGATATTCCTGCTTGTTGATGCGTATTGTCGGCTCATCACTGCATACAACATCAACCATAACAGCAACGATTTCATCAAGCCAAGCCTTGCTGTAATTATTCACGATAATGTCATAGTCGATATTGTTCTTGATAATCTTTTCGTAGGTCTGCCGTTTTTCTATCCATCGCATCGTATCAATCCCTTTTCCCGCAGGCGAGGGGGAAGTATTACAGTTTACCCGATTGATAGGATAGGATGTGATTTCAGTATCGTTCCTCTCTGTATAACTCTTTTCAGTATC
>JBJFIB010000185.1:0-1457 GCA_051894195.1 Acutalibacteraceae bacterium | reverse complement strand
GTAAAACGCAAACTGTTCAGCTTGACTTCCGTAAAAATATTCAAATTGTACTGACATAAAATATGCCTCCTTTCTGTGTGAGATAGTATAAAAAAAGAGAACACCTTATTTTTTATAAAGCGTTCTCCAATAGAAAATTATTTGAATTTGCCCTCCTTTTGTCGCATAGTTTTTTGTCTTTAATATAACATTGCTGTTTTTCAAGACAGAAATCTTGTAAATTTCAGGGTGGAAAAAGAATTGAAATATAACAAGATAAGTTCCAAAACCCTTGATTTTATGCGGTTTTCAGCACTTGTCTTTATTATACCATAGGGGCATACGCACGCATCGCTGCTCCTATTCGCCGGAGTTTTAATCGCAAGCGTGGCTCGCCGTCTTGGTCACGCAAGTATGACAACAACGCAAAAAACGTATCTGCACATCATTCAGGAGCTTGAGAGCAAGGATGTGGACTTGGTAATGCGTTCGTTGTCGGGGCTTACTTAAAAACTAAAACGCTGATGAAGGATGTAACAAAATTACCCGTCAATTTTATATTGGTCGGGTAATTTTTGTTGCTTTAATATATATCTTATCCTGCCGGTCGTTAGATTTATAATAATATAAAATATTGCGGTAAATCTCAGAAAAAGTCTTGACAAATATTTCTTCCGGTGTTATAATTAAATCAAATTTAAATTACCCAAATGGGTAATGATGTTTTGCAACTATTTTCTGAAAGGAAGGAATATATATGCTTACAATAAGAAGTGTAGAGCATCCCGGTAAAATTCTGCTTTCTGCAATCAACAACATAGGGATGAAGCAAAAAGAGCTTGCTATTCGCACGGGCGTATCGGAAAAGCATATATCAACGGTTATCAACGGCACAAAAGATATTTCCGCTTCATTTGCGCGCAAGCTGGATATAGCTTTAGGCGAGGAAATCGGTACATGGTTAAAACGCCAGAATGAATATGACCAATATATGTTGGAATTTGAAAAAGAAAACGATATAACAGACGAAGAAATTTCCATTCTGAAATCTATGAAGGAATTAGTTGATTATTTCCTTGATGCTGGTATTATGCACAACCATTGCGGAGATGCAGAAAAGGTATTTCAGCTCCGTAAAATTTTGCGAGTTATAAATTTGTCGGTTATCCCTCAAATAACCTATAACGCCGCATATCGCGCACAAATCAATGCAAGTACAAACATAAACCCATATATTTTGTTCGCTTGGCAGCGTATGTGTGAAATTCGCACCGAAAAAACACCGATTACCGCTTCGTTTGATACGGCAAAGCTAAAGGACAGCATACCGGCAATCAGGCAAATTATGTTTGAAGAAAATCCTGCTGAAATGGTAGCGAAACTTAAAACTGTTTTTTCTCAATGCGGGATAATATTTGAAGTGGTTCGGCATTTTCGCGGCGCACCCGTACAAGGATTCATAAAACAGTTGACTTCCG
>JBJFIB010000184.1:0-1509 GCA_051894195.1 Acutalibacteraceae bacterium | reverse complement strand
AAGGCTCTCATATGGACAGCTTTTACTACTCCCCTGCCGTTTCAGAAAAAGTCATTGAAACGCATTTTGACGCTCTCCCCGAAAGTCAGAACATCTTACTCCAAAAATGCCTTTAAA
Source organism: Acutalibacteraceae bacterium (assembly GCA_051894195.1). Taxonomy (GTDB): domain Bacteria; phylum Bacillota; class Clostridia; order Oscillospirales; family Acutalibacteraceae; genus UBA1213. Next base: position 1,392 of record JBJFIB010000184.1, on the reverse strand, counting down.
AATAATCCGTAATTAACTCCTCAATTCAAACTGATATTTCTCCCCTTGTCAGCATAATAATTACTATTATGTTCTGACAGGGGGATTTTTTTTGAATGATTATGAAAAATACGGCAAATCAGAATTTGATGATGATTATAAAAACACTGATGAATACCGCAACCCGAAAAAAGACAAAAAATTTGCCGTCAGCAGTCAGCTTTTGATTATAATACAGCTCATAATATGTACGCTTTTGCTGATAAGTGCGTTTGTTATCAGGACAATCGGCGGTTCACTTTATGCACAGGTCGGCACATGGTTTTATGACAATTACAACAATTCGGTTTTCACGGACACCAAAAACAATGTTCTTTCATTTATTGACAAAACAAAAACTACTGAAAATAAAGATGTCATACCTCATAACGACAACAGCACGGAAAATTCCGATGTCATAGAAAAAATCAAATCAACAGTAAAAAAACCTCTTGCAAACGGTACACTTACATCTGCTTTCGGCAGGCGTGAGGAAAATTCAAACACAGAATTTCATAAAGGCATTGACATAAGTGCCGACAAAGGCTCGGTTATTTCGGCTATGCTTGACGGCACAGTGATAATCGCCGAAAAAGACGACAGCTACGGAAACTACATTGTGCTTGAACATTCCGACAATGTAAAGACGCTTTATGCACACTGTTCCGAACTCTGCGTAAAACAGGGCGAAAAGGTTACATCAGGTCAGAAAATCGCACTTGTCGGTTCAAGCGGAGATTCCGACGGAAATCATCTGCACCTTGAAGTCATAATTGACGGCGAAAACATAAACCCTCAGGAAATTTTAGGAAAGGAATACGCATAAATGACTTTTCGTATCGGAAAACTTAATATCGGACTGAGTTTTCCGCTTGTTGCAATTATGACTGCGGTAATTATCTTTGATACAACAATGTCGGTTATAATATGCTTTATCGCAATAATAATGCACGAAACAGGTCATCTTGCGGCACTTGCATTTTACGGTTCTTTTCCGAAAAGAATAAACCTCACACTGTTTGACATAGCGATTATCGACAGCGGTAAATACACAAGAAATACAAAACAGGAGCTTGTTGTGGTTCTTGCGGGAGTAACGGTGAATTTCGTGCTTGCGGTAATTTTTTATATTCTTTTCCTCTGTACAAATCTTATATTTTTCAGGAATATGGCTGTATCAAATGCTACACTCGGCGTTTTTAATATTCTTCCTGTCGATTCGCTTGACGGCGGTCAGGCATTATTTATAATTCTTGCAAAGCATTTTTCAATATACAGGTCTATGATGATTCTGGACATAATTTCATTTATTGTGCTTATCCCCGTTGCGTGTATCGGATTTATTGTGCTTTTGCGTTCAAAATATAATTTCAC
>JBJFIB010000183.1:0-6845 GCA_051894195.1 Acutalibacteraceae bacterium | reverse complement strand
TTGTTTTATTTTGGAATTATATATATTGAAATTACAGACTTTTTATTATATAATCAAATTGTATCGTGAATTTAAAAGGAAATACCTGTTCCTTTTCCGGTTTTGTTGTTATTCGATAAAATTTGGTTTTTGTCTTTATTTTTTTGCAATTTAATAATATAATAATCTATGTTTGATTTTTCAGATTGGAAGTGCTTGAAATGGTTGATAATTATGAGCATCTGCTTGATAATGTAAAAAGAATACATTTTGTCGGCATAGGCGGTTCGGGTATGTGTCCGCTTGCTGAAATTTTATTTCATAAGGGCTTTGAAATTACAGGCTCCGATACAGCCGAATCCGATACATTAGAGCGTATCAAATCATACGGTATTCCTGTAACAATGGGACACCGTGCAGAAAATGTAATCGGTGCTGACCTTGTGGTATATACTGCCGCTGTAAAGCTGGACAATGCAGAACTTGTTTCGGCAAGAGAACATAATATTCCCGCTGTTGAAAGATGTATTATGCTTGGTGCTGTTGTTTCTAAGTACAAGGATTCCGTAGCTGTATGCGGTACTCACGGAAAAACAACAACTACATCAATGATAACTCAGATTTTCACTATGTCAGGCTTTGACCCGACAGCCGTAATAGGTGCAAAACTTCCCTTTATCGGCGGAAACAGCCGTATAGGAAAATCCGACATTATGGTATGTGAGGCGTGCGAATATGTAGATACTTTTCTTCATATTTATCCTGCCGTTTCAGTTATTCTTAATGTTGACGCCGACCATCTTGACTATTTCGGCACTCTTGACAGAATAAAGGAATCATTTACAAAATTTGCGTCACAGACATCTTCTCTCATTGTTGTAAACGGTGATGATAAAAATTCTGTGTTCTGCGTTAAGGATATGGAAAAGCAGGGCAAAAAAATCGTAACCTTTGGTTTCGGAAAAAATAACGACTTCCGTGCCGAAATTACATCTGAAACTGGTGTTTGCGACTGTTTTGATATTATACATCAAAACGAAAAAATTGCATCTGTCAAGCTGAAAGTTCCCGGAAAATTCAATGTTATGAACGCACTGGCAGCGGCGGCAACAACAATCACTCTTGGTGTAAGGCCTGATGATGTTGCAAAGGCTCTTGCTGAATTCAGTGGTGCTCACAGAAGATTTGAAATTCTTGGTAAGCTGAACGGTATTACTGTTGCCGATGATTTTGCACATCACCCGACAGAACTTCGTGCAACGCTTACTACCGCAATGAGTATGGGATTTAAAAATGTATGGGCAGTTTTTCAGCCACATACTTTTTCGAGAACATATATGTTCCTTGATGAATTTGCAGAGGTGCTTTCAATTCCTGACCACGCAATTCTGTCGGAAATTCTTCCTGTAAGAGAAACTAACACCTATAATATTTATGCAAAAGACCTTGCAGAAAAAATTGACGGCTGTGTATGGTTCAAGACATTTGAGGAAATAACAGACTATGTTACAAAAATGGCAAAACCCGGTGACCTTATTATAACAATCGGCGGCGGAAATGTATATATGTGTGCAAATATGATTGTTAAAAAACTCAGCGAGAACGAAAAGCAGAAATGATTTTAAAAAAACAGCGTGTACTTATACACTTGTGTGTAATCAATTAAATTAAGGTTGTGATGTTAAAATTGGAGAAAAGACTGAAACTTTACGGATTTAATAATCTTACAAAAACCCTTAGCTTTAATATATATGATGTTTGCTATGCAAAAAGTGAGCGTGAACAAAAAGACTATATTGCATATATTGACGAGCAGTACAATTCAGACCGTCTGACAAAAATTCTGTGTCAGGTTACGGAAATGATAGGTGCATCTGTTCTGAATATTTCAAAACAGGATTATGACCCTCAGGGTGCAAGCGTTACCCTGCTTATTTCCGAAAAAGGTATGCCCGAAAGAATTGATGAGTCCTGCAACTGCGGCAGCTGCATAATGAAATATGCAAAAGAATCCGTTGCCGCACATCTTGACAAAAGTCATGTTACCGTTCACACATACCCTGAATATCACCCTGATAACGCTATTGCAACATTCAGAGTGGATATTGATGTTTCAACCTGCGGAACTATATCACCGCTGAACACACTCGATTTTCTTATTGACAGCTTTGACTCAGACATCATAACCATTGATTACAGAGTGCGTGGCTTTACCCGTGATACAAGCGGCAAAAAACTTTTTATCGACCATAAAATCACTTCTATTCAGGATTATATCAAAGATGAAACACTCAAAAGATATGATACGGTAGATATAAATGTATATCAGGCAAATATTTTTCATACACAAATGCTCATAAAAGAATTGGAACTGCAAAACTATCTCTTTAAGACAGATGTATATGAACTTCCGCCAAAAGTAAGGCTTGCTATTTCCGACAGTTTAAGACGGGAGATGATAGAGATTTTCAGTGGTTCTAATGTTTATGAGTGAGGTAACGAAAGATGAAGCTTTCACAAGATCGTGCCCCTGTCTATGAGGCTTTGCAGCAATACAGAGAAAACAGGATTGTTTCTTTTGATGTTCCAGGACACAAGCAAGGCAAAGGTAATCCTGAACTGACGGAATTTCTTGGCAAACAATGTATGAGTGTCGATGTCAATTCAATGAAACCGCTTGATAACCTTTGTCACCCGATAAGCGTTATAAAAGAAGCGGAAGAACTTATGGCTGACGCTTTCGGTGCGGCTCACGCATTTTTTATGGTAAACGGAACATCAAGTGCTGTTCAGGCTATGGTTATGAGCGTATGCAAGCGTGGCGACAAGATAATTATGCCACGAAATGTACACCGCAGCAGTATAAATGCTTTGATTGTATGCGGTGCTATACCCGTATATGTCAATCCCGATATGAACAAGGAGCTTGGAATACCGCTCGGAATGACCGTCAAATCCGTACAGCAGGCTATACAGCAAAATCCCGACGCAAAAGCTATTATCGTAAACAATCCGACCTATTACGGCGTATGTTCAAATCTGCGTGAAATAGTAAAAATTGCACATAATGCCGGAATGAAGGTTCTTGTTGACGAGGCACATGGAACACATTTTTATTTTGGGGATTATATGCCCCTCTCTGCGATGAGCGTTGGTGCTGATATGTCAGCGGTAAGTATGCACAAAACAGGCGGCTCGCTGACCCAAAGCTCTGCTCTGCTTCTGGGCGAAAGTATGAACGAAGGCTATGTCCGTCAGATAATAAATCTTACACAGACAACAAGTGCGTCATATCTTCTTATGTCTTCCCTCGATATTTCAAGAAAAAATCTTGCACTTAACGGAAAAAAGATTTTTGAGCGTGTCACTTCTCTTGCATCATATGGTCGTGAAGAAATAAACAAACTCGGAGGACTTTATGCTTTTTCAAGGGAACTCATAAACGGTGATTCGGTATTCGACTTTGACCCGACAAAAATTTCCGTACACACAAGAAATATCGGTCTTGCCGGAATTGAAGTTTATGATATTCTGCGTGACAAGTATGAAATTCAGATTGAGTTCGGCGATATAGGCAATATTCTTGCCATTGTATCAGTCGGCGACAGAATACTTAATGTTGAACGCCTTATTTCCGCTTTGTCTGAGATAAAAAGATTATATTCAAAAGACCCTGCTGGTATGCTTGACCACGAATATATCGAACCCCATGTTGTATGTTCTCCTCAGGAGGCTTTTTATGCTGAGAAAGTTCAGCTTCCGCTAAAAGAAACTCTCGGCAAGGTTTGTGCGGAATTTGTTATGTGCTATCCGCCCGGAATACCCATTCTTGCTCCGGGAGAACTTATTACAGAAGAAGCACTCGAATATATAATCTACGCCAAAGCAAAGGGCTGTAACCTTACGGGTGCGGAAGATATAAATACTGAAAAACTGAATATTATGAAATGATCTGGTGACAAATATGTTAAAGCCAAAATTCTGCTATAAAGACCAAAAAATGAACTTAGGTGATGTAGTAATATTTGCTGTAACATTTATATTGAATATTTCATTATTCTTTGCGGGACTTTTTTATGATTTAAATGGAGATTTGGACGATTTAATAAAATTAGTTACCTTAATCTTAGCTATTATTTTTAATATACCATTTATCGCACATTTTATAGATAAAATCTTATCTATGATCAGGTTCAGAATAAAGATAAATAAATTCAAAACAAACGGCAAAAGATTTGTTGCAAAAATCATAGATGAAGATTTGGGCAAACCACTTATGAAATTTGAAACATATACCATATATACATACTATCCTGTTGTAAAGTTTTGCGATTCAGATTTTCATAAATTTATACTTAAATCAAAATATCCTATGTGTGCATCATATAAAAGTGCTTTAAGGTCAGATACGGTTACGATATATGTTATGAATGAAGATTTTTTAATATTCGATTTTGAAGAAACATATAGTAAAAACTATACTCTTAAACGCAGGACAAGTCGGAACAGAGAAATTGCAGATATGAATGATAGAATATATACAAAGGATCAAATTGTTTATGCAATATCAGCACTTATATATGCCTTGATTCCTGTGTTATTAAATATTTTTTGTAATATAATATTTAATTTATAGATAATTATGTTATAATTTTTTTACAGATATTTTCAAGGAGTTGATTTTTTTGGAGCTTTGGTACACTGAGGAACAAACCGCTAATGTCAGATTTTCTATTCGTTGTGACAGACAAAAATATTCGGCACAGTCGGATTTTCAGAGAATTGAGATTTTCAGCACTCCTGAATTCGGCGATATTCTTGTGCTTGATGACAGAATTATGCTGACGCAAAAAGATGAATTCATATATCACGAAATGATAACCCATGTTCCTATGGCGACTAATCCCGAAATTAAAAATGTTCTTGTTATCGGTGCAGGTGACGGCGGAACGGTTCGTGAACTGACAAGATACAAAACTATCGAAAATATAGATATGGTTGAAATAGACCGTATGGTTGTTGACGCATGCAAGGAATTTCTTCCTACTGTTTCTTGCAAACTGAATGACCCCCGTGTTCATGTATATATTGACGACGGATTGCGTTTTGTAAGAGGCTGCGAAAACCGTTATGACCTTATTATTGTCGATTCCACTGACCCTGTCGGACCCGGTGAGGGACTTTTTACTACCGAATTTTACGGTAACTGTTACAAAGCCCTTAACGAAAACGGTATTCTTGTAAATCAACACGAAAGTCCATACTACAACACCTATGCAAAAGCTATGAAACAGGCTCACAGAAAAATTGTTGAGTTCTTCCCTGTCTGCAAGGTGTATCAGGCGAATATTCCTACATATCCGTCGGGACACTGGCTGTTTGGTTTTGCGTCAAAAAAATTTCACCCCGTCAATGACCTTGACGAAGGCAAATGGAACAGGCTCGGCATTGATACTCAGTATTATAATACCCGTCTGCATAAAGGCTGTTTTGCTCTGCCGACTTATGTTACAAAACAGCTTATGGAGGGCGAATAATCGCTTATTTCGGGTATATTTTTCTGTGTTTTTCATAATATAATTTTATATCGGTATTAAAAACAATGTTTTTAAAATACAAATTAAGTAAAAAACGGAGGCTCAAAAAATGGGTAAGGCTTTAATTATCGGTGCAGGTGGCGTTGCAAGCGTCTGCATACACAAATGCTGTCAGAATTCTGATGTATTTGAGGATATTTGTATTGCAAGCAGAACAAAATCAAAATGCGACGCTCTCAAAGCAAAACTTGACGGCGGAAAAACAAAAATATCAACAGCACAGGTAAATGCTGACAATGTTGATGAGCTTATTGCTCTTATTAACAGCTACAAACCTGATGTTGTAATAAATCTCGCTCTGCCGTATCAGGATTTAACAATTATGGACGCTTGTCTTGCAACAAAAACAAACTATGTTGACACAGCAAACTATGAACCTCTCGATACGGCAAAATTTGAATACAAATGGCAGTGGGCCTACCGTGAAAGATTTGAAAAAGCAGGTATTACCGCTCTTCTTGGCAGCGGTTTTGACCCTGGTGTTACAGGTGTTTTCAGTGCTTATGCGATGAAACATCAGTTTGACGAAATAAACTATATTGATATTCTTGACTGCAACGCCGGCGACCACGGCTATCCGTTTGCTACAAATTTCAATCCTGAAATAAACATTCGTGAAGTATCCGCAAAGGGTAGTTATATTGAAGACGGCAAGTGGGTTGAAACAGAACCTATGGAAATTAAAAGAGTCTATAACTTCCCTGAGATTGGCGAAAAAGATATGTATCTTCTTCACCACGAAGAACTTGAATCACTTGCTCTCAACATCAAAGGCATTAAAAGAATTCGTTTCTTTATGACATTCGGACAAAGCTATCTTACACACCTTAAATGCCTTGAAAATGTCGGAATGACATCTATTGAACCTATTGACTTTGAGGGACATAAGATTGTTCCGTTACAGTTCCTTAAAGCTGTTCTCCCTGACCCTGCTTCACTCGGACCACGCACAAAGGGTAAAACTAATATCGGCTGTATTTTTATCGGCAAAAAAGACGGCAAGGACAAAACATATTATCTCTATAATGTATGTGACCATCAGGAGTGCTATAAGGAAGTAGGTTCTCAGGCTGTTTCATATACAACAGGTGTTCCTGCTATGATTGGTGCGGCAATGATTCTTACAGGTAAATGGAACAAACCAGGTGTTCATAATATTGAAGAATTTGACCCCGATCCGTTTATGGAAGATTTGAACAAGTTTGGTCTGCCATGGAAAGAAAGCTTCAATCCTGATCTTGTTGACTGATATTAAAATTTAACATTCGG
>JBJFIB010000182.1:0-6849 GCA_051894195.1 Acutalibacteraceae bacterium | reverse complement strand
GTAAGTGCCGTGAGGCATTCAGCTTGGCAGTACTAATAGGTCGAGGGCTTGACCAAAGCATTATTTGGTTCTCTGCTTTAATCTTTATTCAGTTTTCAGGGTGCGATACGCACCATTAGCTCAGTTGGTAGAGCACCTGACTCTTAATCAGGGTGTCCAGGGTTCGAGTCCCTGATGGTGCACCATGATAGAGGCAAAGAGGTCAGGTTGCTGAGGCTGACCTCCGAACCTTACAAATGGCTCGTTGGTCAAGCGGTTAAGACACTGGCCTCTCACGCCGGTAACGAGGGTTCGATTCCCTCACGAGTCACCACTTAACCCTGAGAAAATAAATTGAATATTTACACAGAAATGTGGAAATAAATACATACAGTAAAACGCTGTATGACACAGTTGGTGTCGATGATGTCGAGGGTCCACCCGTTCCCATACCGAACACGGAAGTTAAGCTCGATAGTGCCGAAAATACTTGACTGGTGACGGTCTGGAAAGATAGGAAGATGCCAACACAAATATTCCTCCATAGCTCAGTCGGTAGAGCGCATGACTGTTAATCATGATGTCACTGGTTCGAGCCCAGTTGGGGGAGCCAAAGAAGGTTCGTAGAGCAATCTACGGACCTTTTTATTTTACAAATTTTCTGAACTTTCAGGAGTTATTGTTATGGGGAGTATCGTAAAAAACACATATAAAATTGTTTCTTTGTCTTGTGAAGAATGGAAGTCCGTACTTTCAAAAATGAAAAAACAAGATGTGAATTTGCAAATTATTCAAATTTTATACGAATCAGAAAACTATCGTTTGAACGCAAGTGTAATTGCAGAATTACTTGGATATAATCATTATTCACAATTAAACAGTATAGTTGGAAAATTTGGTCACTGGATTTATGATAATTATAAGCTGTCTGATTATCCTATACGAGATGATAAAACTGTCAGATGGTGGAATACTGTTTTTAATGGTGAAGATGTTTACGAAAAAGGAAAGTTGAAGTGTTATTGGATTATTAAACCTGAAATGCTTACTGCAATTAAAGAATTAGGGTTGTTTAAAAAATCCAGTCAGAAATCAAATGTGTGTAACAAAGATTTACATGAACAAATTAAAGCATATAAAAATATTTCATCGTTTGAAGGCAAAGAGCGTAAAAGTATTATAAAAATACGCTGTAATCAAGGGAGAATAAGAAGTAATGCATTAAAAAAATATCATAAATGTGAGATATGTGGTTTGAAAATTGAGTCATTACTTATTGCAAGTCATATTAAGCCTTGGAGTATTTCAAATCCGTCAGAAAAAGCGGATATAGACAATATTATGCTTTTATGTCCGACACACGATGCACTATTTGACAAACATCTTATTTCATTTGATAATAATGGTGTAATAATAATCAATCCGAATATTACTGATGAAGAAAAAGAATTGCTTAATATTAACAAGAGCCAAAAAATAGAAGTAAACGAAAAAAGAAAAGTATATTTAGAAAGCCATAGAAAAGAATTTAATAAAAAGTTTGAATGAATTTAATTATAAAAATCGGAGGTGTTTTATTTGCAGGAGTCAAAATACATAACGATTATTTCAAAAGGAAAAAAAGTCGTGCTGAACATCAGTACAATTCTTTATGTCCTTATGACAAATAAGATTGCCGAGATACATATTTCCGGAGGAGAAATATACGAAACACGAATGACTATTGGCGAACTCGAAGAAAAACTTGGCGATATATTCATAAAAGTGAACCGTGGGTGCATTGTTTCCACAATGGCAATACACGATATTACAGATAATATAAACCTGAATAACGGAGAATCATTGATATATACAATACGAAAGAAAAAGCAGATTATCGACCTGTTTCATTCAAAGCAAAAAAGTATTATCAACGGTTTTATTAAAGATGGTATTCCTGTGACAAAGGAAGAATATTTCGAGTATTACAGAAGTTTTGATAATATGCCGTTTGCATTTACAGATATTGAAATGATATTTAATGAAGAAAGTCACGCTGTTGACTGGATTTTCAGATACGGTAATGCCGCACTTGCAAAACTCGAAAGATTACCACTCGAACATCTTATCAATAATTCTTTTGGCAGCCTGTTCAGTAATATGGATTCAAAGTGGCTCGGAAGTTACGAGCGTGCAACGCTGTACGGCGAAATTTTAGAGATAATGGATTACAGTCCCGAAATAGATACATATTTAAAAGTAATATGTTTCCCGACTTTCAAGGGACACTGTGGCTGTATTCTGTTCAATATTTCAGAGATAGAATTTACCAAAAACAGCACCGATACAGAAAAAGCACTGATGTTATATCTCGGGAAATTTCCGTATATGAACAAAACAGACTAATAAATATCACAAACTTAAAGCAATCGTACAGACTGACAATTTGTAAAATAATTATACATTTTACATTACCGCATATCTCTGTTTGTTATTTATGTATCAGCATAAAGCATAAAACAAACAGTATGGTATGCGGCTTTTATGTTGATTCAGGGCGTTTTAATGTCGTTTTAATGTCGTTTTAAGCCATTCTTATTGAAAATCAATAAAAAAAAGCTTATTATTATTATAAATATGCTACACAAAAATACAGCGACAGAATGGAGGTTTTATATGAAATTTTAATTATAATTCAATAAAATGCTTAGATTAACAATTAAAGAAAGGAAGAAATACTATGAAAATTTCAAAAGTTTCAGAAGTTGTGACATCAATTATCCTGTCATTAGCAATTATTTTTTCAGGAATAGGTGTTATGACAGTTACGGTTGACGCTTCGACAAGTGTTCGTTCGAGTTATGCGACATTTGACACGAACAAAACATATTATATATGGCTCAAAGATGAGCCTGATAATACAGACGCACCGTTAAAAGAAATAAGACGGTCTATTTTCAGATGGAATATTAACGGAGACGGTACCGGTCATAACGCCGTAGTACATCTTGATTATCAATACGGTAAAAACTGCACAATGGAATTCAGGGATGTAGGCGACGGTTATTACGGTATTCATTATAATAATGAGAAGAATTCTTATTGGATAGATACCAAGGGCGACAATACAGAAACCGGCGAAGTTCTTCATCAGAATTCTGATCTGGAATATGATAAGGACAAACATAAATATACAAAATATAATCAGCATTTCCAATTCATTCCCGTATCGGGAGAAAAAGACACATATTATATATATTGCAGAAAAGCCAATCTTTATGTAGGAATCGAAAATAACAAGATTGAGAGAGAAGCAAAGCTTGTTACGGCTAATGAGTCTGACAGAAAAAAATGGATTATAACAAGTGAAGACTATATTCTTACAGGTCAGGAAGAAATGCTGTGTGGCAGTAAAAACGGTGTATATAAGCCTACAAAAGGAGCACCTATATTTACGCTTAACCCGGAGAATTATAATTGTGATGTAAATGTAAATAACGATGGCGATTTGATTGGAAGTTGTCTGCATCTGTTTTACATAGGTACCTCATCAAAAATTACTGCGGAATGGGTTGAATCTAAAAACGCATACAGATTACGGAGTTTTACACTTCAAGAAAATAGTATTGATAATACTATGGGCAAAGATTTTGTATGGGATGTTGACGATCAGAGTGTAGATGAGCATACCCCGGATAAAAATGTTGTAATACATCTTTGGAATGAACAGGAAACCTCGCATGCCAGTCAGTTCTGGAGATTTATTCCGGTAGAGGGAAAGAAAAATGTTTACTATATTTATAATGTAAACAGCTGTCTTTATCTTTCGATTGAAGGCGGATACAGTAACAACAAGAGTAATGATCGTAATGATTTTAAACTGGTACAAAGCAAAACAGCTTTTCCGTGGGAGCTCCATTTGCTCAATCAGAACGGACTTACAGAATACACAGGCGATACAACAGATGAAGAGATAAATCCTGGTAACTGGATGTCAAAGCTTCCTGACAGTATGTATCTTTCGGAGTTGAATATTCCCGGAACACATGATGCAGGTGCAACACATATGCTGACCGATATGGATAGTCATATATCTCCGACAATATGTCATCAGCTGTATCTTGATGAACAGTTAAATGCAGGTGTAAGAGCGTGGGATTTAAGAATAGACCAGAAAAGTTCTCAGTCTGAGGAAGACCCGAATATTGTTCATGGTGAATCTGCATTTATTTGCAGAAACCGTAACGGTGATGTACTGGAACTTGATGAGGTTATGCAAACTGCAAAGGATTTCCTTGCTTCCCATCCAAAAGAAACTATTGTTATTACATTAAAGGGCGACGGTAAGAGCTTTACTGATTTGCTTGGAAATGATGATGATGTTGCAACACAAGTTCTGAAATATATAAAGAATACCTCATATCCGATTTACCGACCTGCTTCAAGTGAGGGTGGTAAAATTCCGACCTTGGGTCAGGTAAGAGGAAAAATTGTATTTGTCAGAAGATTATCACTGTCCGACAGTTATATCAATGACTTGAAAGAGCAGTCAAAATCATTGTCCTACTCACTGATTGACGCTTTCGGACCTGATGCAAGCAAATGGGATAATAATCATTATGCAGATTATAAACACGCTCAGCAGGTCGGCAGCAGTAATGTCTATGTTCAGGATAATTACGGTGAGGGCGATGCGAATAAAAAGCTTCAATATTTTACAGGCACAATAGATGATGCAACCGAAAATAAATTAACAGCAGGCGGAAACGCTTATCTGTTCAATTATTCCGCAGCAACTGATGATTTGAGTCAGCCACGAGAAATAAACTCAAATCTTATGAATGAATCCCGTCTTAATCAGCCTACCTCGTTATCTGAAAAGAAAACTATCGGTATGGTAATGACAAATTATATTGACGCAAAACTTTCAACAAGAATCTATATGACCAATTTTATTACCGAGCATAGTCATAAATATAACGATAACGGCTTCTGCACAATATGCGGTCAGTATCAGCCTGCAACGCTTAACAGCAACGGCGTTTATGAAATCGGCAATGCAGGTCAGTTCTTCTGGTTTGCGTCCCTTGTAAACAATGACAGAATTTACGCTGACTTTGACAAACAGAACGCAGGTGCAAATGCTGTTCTTGTTAAGGATATCAATCTTGAAAACCGTGAATGGTCGCCTGTCAGGGATTACACAGGTGTCTTTGACGGACAAAATCACACAATTTCAGGTCTTAGAATTACAGCAACTCCACACGATACAGGTCTGTTCAGAAGTGTTTACGGCACAATTAAAAACTTTACCGTTAAGGGCGAGATGATTATTTCCGCTGACGGAGATTATATCGGCGGTGCAGTAGGCTATGCTGACGGTGCAAAAATTACAAATGTTGCCTCATATGTCAACATTTCAAATACAGCAGGAGTATTAAAGCATGTCGGCGGTGTTATCGGCTATATTGCAAACAAAGATACATTTGTAGATAAATGCGTTTATTATGGTATTATGGATATAAAGGATTCTAACGACTGTATCGGCGGTATTGTAGGATATTCAAACGCCGGTGCAAGAATCAGCAACTGTGCAAACTATGGTACTGTAAGTGCATCAAAAGAGGACGCTTATGTTGGCGGTATTCTGGGATATGTAAACAACTCAAACCCGACAGTTAAGGACTGCTACAACTACGGAACGGTAAGCAACGGTGAAAGTCAGAAATATTGCGGAGCAATTATAGGCTGGGCAAGAAATTACACTTCGGGTAATATAAGCAACAACTATTATCTCGGCAAATCATCATCACTTGCTTTTGGCAGCGACAGTAAATCAGGAGCAACAGCAGTTTCAAAAACAGCTTATGCTTTTAGCTCAGGTGAGGTTGCATATCTGCTCAACCATAGTGTTACAGACGGTTCACAGGTATGGTATCAGAACATTGACAACGGCGAAACTCCCGATGATTATCCGGTATTTGAGGGCGGAACGGTTTATTATCTTGAATACAAGGACAGCTATTCCAATACATATTCCGATGAGCCTGAACCCGATGCATTTGACAAGGACGAAAACGGCAATTTCATCATAAGAACTTATGACGACCTTGTAAAACTTTCGGAGCTTGTAAGAAGTAATTACAAAAACTACGGCACAAAGAATTATATTCTTGAAAACAACATAAAAGCACCTGATGATTCCGAATGGACACATGGCATAGGCTGTGTATCAGAGGACAAGGCTTTCAACGGTACATTCAACGGCAACGGCTACTGCATTATCGGTCTTAATGTAAATTCATCTGAATACGGCGGTCTGTTTGAAGTAATAGGCGAAAACGGAACTGTAAAGGATTTGTTTGTGTTTGACTGTGACTTTATCTCGTCATCAAAGGTTTCAGGTGGTATTGCGGCAGTAAACAAAGGCACAATCGACCATTGTGTAAGCGGTGTGAATTTCACGACAGGGGTTATAGTTTTTCCGAATATAACCATTGATGCGTCATCACTTAATTCAAACATTAAGGGCGATTCAAGCGGCGGTATTGTCGGCGAAAACAGCGGCACTATCACAGGTTGTCGCAACTCAGCAGTTGTTTCGGGTACACAGTGCGGCGGTATTGCAAGTGTGAATACAGGCAGAATTTATGGCTGTGCAAACGGTATAAGAATAGGAACATCATCAAGCACAATCTCAGGCGGACTTGTCGGCAAGAATGGCGGAACAATCGAAAGATCATATAATTCCGTAACCGTAAACGGCAAATCTGCAAATACAAAAGGCTCAATCGCAGGTATTAACGGATATGACGGCTTAACCCCGACAGTAAAAAATGTATTCTGTATCACATCAAGCAGTCTTAATGCAGTCGGCACGGATTCAACACA
>JBJFIB010000181.1:25752-34206 GCA_051894195.1 Acutalibacteraceae bacterium | reverse complement strand
GACTGCCCCTGTTTTGTTATTTCAGCTTATCTTTTTTGTTGTAATAGTCATAATCAGACGGGTCAAGGTGTTCGTCACGGTCAAGATTGTTGTCGCTGTTCTTGAACAGACCACTGCCGATTGTGTAGTTATGATTTGCATTACGGAACCCGACAATAAGAAAAATTATAACCACAACAATCAGTATAATCCATGCATACCACGGCATAAAATCACCTCTGCAAATAATTTATAACTATAAATGGGAAAGAAAATAATATACAAATAATTTTATTATCTGCTCTTGTCCGATTATTATTTCAAAAATTATTCCTCAATGTCATCAACACTTGTGTTATTATCGGATTCGTCGGTATCTTCATCAATTTCATCTGAATTTTCGTCGGAAGAATCGTGAGGTGCTCTTGCGATTGTAACAACCTTGCTGTCGTCAGTTGTTTTCATAACAATAACGCCCTTGCTTGGTCGTGAACATATGCGGATTGATGACGCCTCTATTCGTATAATAACACCGTTGTCGGAGATAATGATAATATCGTCGTCAAGGTCAACAGACTTGATTGCCGCAACCTTGCCGTATTTATCTGTGTGGTAGTTGATGATTCCATATCCGCCTCTTGACTGAATACGGTAGTCGCTGTATTCCGACAATCTGCCGTAGCCTGTTTCCGATACGGTAAGCAATAATGCGTCTTTACGGAGAATGGACATTCCGA
Source organism: Acutalibacteraceae bacterium (assembly GCA_051894195.1). Classification (GTDB taxonomy): domain Bacteria; phylum Bacillota; class Clostridia; order Oscillospirales; family Acutalibacteraceae; genus UBA1213. The sequence goes on along the minus strand of JBJFIB010000181.1, from coordinate 33,490 downwards.
TTACCTTGTCGTCACCTCTGAGTGTAATAGCCTTAACGCCTCTTGCACTTCTGCCCATAGGTCTTACCTGTGTTTCGTTAAAGCGTATTGCCATACCGTTTTGTGTTGCAACCATAAGCTCGGAATTGCCGTCTGTCAGTCTTACCCATACAAGTTCGTCGTCTTCATCAAGGTCAATCGCAATAAGTCCGCCTTTGCGGCTTGTGTGGAATGAAGATGTAGGCGTGCGTTTGATGATACCTTGCTTTGTTATCATAACAAGGAACATATCTTCATCGCCGTTTTCGGGAACTCTTATCATTGAGGTTACTTTTTCGTTTGTCGTAAGCGGGAGGAGGTTGTTTATATTCATACCCTTTGAAGTTCTTGAACCCTCAGGGATTTCATAGCATTTAAGCCTGTAAACCTTGCCGAGATTTGAGAAGAAAAGAACATAATCGTGTGTTCCGATTACAAACATATCCGTTGCAACATCTTCTTCACGCCTGTTCATACCCGAAATACCTCGTCCGCCTCTGCGTTGTGTGCGGTAGGTATCGACTTTCTGACGCTTTACATAGCCGAAATTCGTCATTGTAAGAACGCACTCCTCGTGAGGAATGAGGTCTTCTATATCAACCTCACCGCTGACTGCGGCAATTTCTGTACGGCGAGGGTCATTAAATTTATTCTTTATTGCGGTAAGCTCAGTTTTGATAATGCCGAGAAGTCTTTCGCCGTTGCTGAGAATGTCCTTGTAATCCGCAATTTTTGCGATAAGACCTCTGAGTTCTTCTTCGATTTTTTCTCTTTCCATACCGGAAAGCTGTCCAAGACGCATAGAAACAATAGCCTGTGTCTGTACATCATCAAGTCCGAAACGCTCGGTAAGTCTTGCCCTTGCACTCGGCTGGTCCTTTGATGAACGGATAATCTTTATGACTTCATCAATAAAATCTATTGCAATTTTCAAGCCTTCAAGGATATGGGCTCTTTCTTCGGCTTTTCTGAGGTCATACTGTGTTCTTCTTGTAATGACCTGAACCTGAAAATCAATATAGTGCTGTAAAATATCTCTGAGAGTAAGAATTTTCGGCTCGCCGTTTACGATTGCAAGCATAATTATGCCGTAGGTAATCTGCATTTGTGAGAATGAATAAAGATTATTCAGCACAATCTGAGGAGATGCCTCTCTTTTGAGGGTAATTTCAATATGCATACCGTTTCTGTCGGAATGGTCGTCGATATTTGAAATACCGTCAATACGCTTGTCTTTTACCATATTTGCGATACTCTCGACAAGTCGTGCCTTGTTTACCTGATACGGCAATTCTGTCACAACAATTTTGTATCTGTTGTTTTTGTCCTCGACAATTTCGGCTCTTGCACGGACGGTTATTTTTCCTCTGCCCGTTGCATAAGCCGCACGAATACCGCTTTTGCCCATAATAATTCCGGCAGTAGGGAAGTCCGGACCTTTGATGTGTTCCATTATTTCTTCAAGAGAAGCATCGGGATTGTCGATAACACAGCATACTGCGTCAATAACTTCACCGAGATTATGCGGCGGAATATTCGTCGCCATACCTACGGCGATACCCGTTGAACCGTTTACAAGAAGATTAGGAAAACGAGAGGGGAGAACTGACGGTTCTTTTCGGCTGTCGTCATAGTTCGGGATAAAATCTACTGTTTCCTTGTCGATGTCAGTCAGCATTTCAACGCTGATTTTGCTCATTTTCGACTCGGTATAACGGTATGCGGCAGGCGGATCTCCGTCAACCGAACCGAAGTTTCCGTGACCGTCAACAAGCGTATAACGCATTGAAAAATCCTGTGCAAGACGAACAAGTGCGTCATAAACCGACGCATCACCGTGAGGATGATAACGACCGAGAACATTACCGACTGTTGTCGCACATTTTTTGTACGGCTTGTCAGGGGTAAGGTTGTCCTCATACTGTGAATAAAGAATTCTTCTGTGTACAGGTTTCAAACCGTCACGAACATCAGGCAACGCACGGGAAACAATAACCGACATAGAATAATCAAGAAACGATTTTTTCATTTCTCTTTCAATATCGACATTTATAATCTTGGAGTTCTGAGAGTTCTCCTCAATATCCAATTTCAACACCTCTTTCGGAAATTTTAATACAGGAATTTTACATCACAATTTCGTGATATTTGTCAGGGTCCTTTGAATGTACAAAATTCTGAACCTGTTTTAGTTGTTCTTCCGAAAATACTCTTTTCGGAATGAAACAAAATTCATTTTTGTCAAGATAAATAAGTATTGTTGTCTTGCTTTCGACAGCAGTATATATGAATTTTTTCGGCACAGACAGCTTGTAGTTATCGGAATTTATCTGAAAGCTGTCGTCATAGAACCGTACTGTCTTTGAAGTAATTGCGTTTTTATTGAAATTATAGAATTTTTTTGCCTGTTTTCTTATCATCGACGGATTTATCACATCATAATAGAACAGTGCAAAAAGACCTATTGTAATAAGCAAAAGCCAGCATATAATCTGATATATGTTACCTCTTAATACTATATAGGCGGCAACACCGCAAAGAACGGCGAGAAAGCCCAATATACGCATTATCAGCCGATTTTCCTTTGGTGTGCTGTATTTCTGCCTTGTGAGCGACATATTTATAAAGTCTTCTTCCGTAATAAGAAAGCCTGTTTCAAGAAAAGGTATTTTGTCCATAGCTTATCATTTCCTTTTTTTACTGCTTTTTGTCCGTCTGTAAATTCGTACTGCTTCTTTTTTGAAAAGTTCTGAAATATTACTGCACTGTTCTTCGGTAAGACATTTTTTTGAAATAACGCTTATTGGTTTTTCAATGCCGCCGATAAGCACGAACAAATCATCTGTTTCAATACAGTCACTCATTTCGGCGTAATATTTGCGTATATATTCACAGTCGTTTTTCATAACAAAATAATCACGGTAAATTTCCGTCTGATAAGGTTTTGAAAGAAGTTTTGAGCTTTTGTAGATATGTTCGCCCCTGAGCTTTGCCCTCTTTGGCAAAAGATAAAGATAGTGAGTACACATATACATACAAATCAACAGAACTATGATTGAAACTGGGACTTTTGCGAGATTAAAATTCTGCATAAGAATAAAAAACAGCATTACAAGTCCGATAACGAAGAAAACAGACGCTTTCCATTCTCTGCCCGATGATGCACCGTGTCTTAAATCAAAAATACGGTATGCCTCCGCATAATTCTGTATTGTAATTTTATTTTTAAAACATTCAATAGGTTTTTTGGCGTCAGACATATAAATCACCACTCAATCAGTCATTTTGTGAATTCAGGAGCTTTTGGTACATTTCGGGATTGATTTTTTTTATGTTTATCGGGCGGAATGTTACGGAATTTACAAAGCCGTGAACGGTAAATCCCTCTGCCATAAGTTTTCCGCTGTCTTTCATAAGCACTCTGTACGCAAACTCAATCTTTGCAAAGCTGACCTTTTTTACGGAGGTTTCGATAATAACCTCATCTTCATAATGTACGGGATTTATATATTTACAGCCAAGTTCACAAAGCGGAAGCATAACGCCGTCTTTTTCAAGCTGTGAATAGGTTACGCCAAGCATTTTTATAAAGTTTGTGCGTCCGACTTCAAACCACACGGGATATACCGAATGATGTATTATTCCCATCTGGTCGGTTTCGGCATATCGTGCGGTAATTACCGTTTCATTTTTCACAAAAACACCCCTTTTTCAGAACTTCCTGTTATTCTTCATCGTCCTTTGGCTTTGTACCCGACAGAAGAATTGCACGGATTTCGTTATAAATTTCCGGCTCAATAACTCTTTCGGGTATTGCAAAGTTCTGACCTTTCTGAGTATAAATCATAAAAATATTGTCAAATTCCTCTATTTCGGAACTGCCGTCAAGTTCAATACTCCATGCACCGTCGTCACGACCTATGTCAATATGCGTAGGGTAAATTTCGGTTTCGATAGTTTTTCCGTCTGCCATAAGTTTTGCCATACTTTTCATATGGAGATGGGGAACAACCCATATCACCGCAATCATAACGAGAGATACAATTCCGAAAAACATATTGTATCCGTTATATTTATTGTCACCGATAAAATACGCAATAAAGAATATTACTGCCGCCAGTGCAAGAATTATACTCTGTACAACAGCTCTTGCACCTTTGGTTTTGAATGAATTGCTGTGATAAAGACAACGGTACATTTCGTCCTGAGTCAGCACATAAGAAAGTTTTATTCCTGTTTCGGGAATTTCGTATCCGGCTGAGTCGTCATCTTCAACAAATTCCGCCTCTGAGCCGTCCCATTCGGGATTTTTGCTGTCTTCAAGATTTTCGAGTTCTTCGGCAATTTCGTTTATACGCTGTTCTTCGGATTTATTTTGTTGTTCCTCCGATAAATCCGGATTTTCAGACGGAGGAATAGAGTCCTGTTCCTTCATTTTAAAAAATTTCTCCTCATTTCTTCAAATCTCTGAATGTTGGGGCTTTGCCCCAAACCCCACAAGGACTGCTCGCCCTTGACCCCGGCAGGGGTATGATACCCCTGCACCCGCAATTTTTATTATTCTGTTCAAAAATTTAAACATCAAGGTTCTGAACATATTTTGCGTTCTTTTCGATAAATTCACGCCTTGGTTCAACCTTGTCGCCCATAAGAATTGTGAATACCTCATCGGCGGCGGCGGCGTCCTCCATTTCGACACGGAGCATAATTCGGGTTTCGGGGTTCATTGTTGTTTCCCAGAGCTGCTCGGAGTCCATTTCACCAAGACCTTTGTAACGCTGAATTTCGTATTTGCCGCCGAGTTCCTTCATAATTTTATCTCTTTCAAGGTCGGAATAAGCATAGTTATGTTCCTTGCCCTTTGAAATTCTGTAAAGCGGCGGCTGTGCGATATATACATGTCCTTCTTCAATAAGAGGACGCATAAAACGGAAAAAGAATGTCAGCATAAGCGTTCTGATGTGAGAACCGTCAACATCGGCATCAGCCATAATTATGATTTTTCCGTAACGCAGCTTTGAAAGGTCGATTTCGTCGCCTATTCCGCAGCCGAGTGCGGTAATGACAGGCATAAGTTTATCGTTGCCATAAACCTTGTCAAGTCTTGCCTTTTCGACATTCAGCATTTTGCCCCAAAGAGGCAGAATAGCCTGAAAGCGTCTGTCACGACCACCTTTTGCAGAACCGCCCGCAGAGTCACCCTCTACGATATAAATTTCGGTTTCTTCGGCATTTCTTGACTGACAGTCGGCAAGTTTACCAGGAAGTCCGGCACCCTCCATCGCTGTTTTTCTTCTTGCAAGGTCACGGGCTTTTCTTGCGGCATCTCTTGCACGAGAGGCTGTGAGTGCCTTGTCGAGAATTGCCTTTGCCGTTGCAGGATTTTCTTCAAGATACTGTTCGAGTTTGTCGCTGACAAGTTTATCGACAAGTGTGCGGATAGCAGTGTTTCCGAGTTTTGCTTTTGTCTGGCTTTCAAACTGTGCGTCCTTGACTTTTACGCTGATAACAACGGTAAGTCCCTCACGGACATCTTCACCGCTGAGGCTTTTTTCGCCCTCTTTGATGATATTGAATTTTCTTGCGTAGTCGTTCATTACTCTGGTCAAGGCTCTTTTAAAGCCTTCTTCGTGAGTACCGCCGTCATTTGTATGAATATTGTTTGCAAAGGACAGTATAAGCTCGTTGTAGCTTTCGTTGTACTGCATCGCAATTTCCGCTGATGCTGTGTCGTCGTCATTTTTTCCCTGAAAATGAATTATGTCAGGGTGAATTACATCAAGTGCTTTTTTCTTGTGTATATAATCAACAAAGCTCGAAACGCCTCCCTCATAGCAGAAATTTTCCTGAACTATATTTTCGGGATCTCTTTCGTCACGCAGTTCAATGTGTACTCCGGCATTGAGAAAAGCCTGTTCACGCAGTCTTGTTGAGAGGGTTTCGTAGTCATATACATCAGTTTCCGTAAAGATAAGCGGGTCTGCCTTAAAGGTTACTTCTGTTCCACGCTGTGTACCCTCGCCGACAACTTCAAGCTCGGTTACTGTTATTCCACGCTCAAAACGCTGACGGTAAATTTTTTCGCCGTCGCAGACTTTTACTTCTGTCCATTCCGAGAGTGCATTTACAACTGACGCACCAACTCCGTGCAGACCGCCGGCAACCTTGTATCCGCCGCCGCCGAATTTACCGCCGGCATGAAGTACGGTAAATACTACCGTAACAGCAGGTATTCCGAGTTTTGGCTGAATACCGACAGGGATTCCTCGTCCGTTGTCGAGAACTCTGATTATATTTCCCGGGAGAATTGACACATCAATTTTTGTGCAGTAGCCTGCAAGTGCCTCGTCAATGGAGTTATCTACAATTTCATATACAAGGTGGTGCAGACCTCTGGGACCTGTTGAACCGATGTACATACCCGGACGCTTTCTTACGGCTTCAAGTCCTTCAAGAACCTGAATTTCACTGGCACCGTATTCCTGAGTAGTTTGAGAAATATTATCGTTTGTATCCATTTTGACCTCCGTATTATACTGACTTTACAGCTTCTTACTTTGCTTTATTTTTTCTTTTTTCCGATTTTGTCATCTTCACGGCTTTGAATTGTACCGTAAGCGGAAACAGCAGCATTGTCGCAGCAATAAATGCCGCATCTGTAATTGCCATAACCACGATATTTATATTCTTTGATGTATAAAACAAAAGCACATTGAATGCAATAAGAACACAGCAGACAATCAGCATAAGAACTGTTCGTCCCAGAGCCTTTGAAACCTCAAAAACTCTGCCGCAGTGATAGCAGCTATGCCTTTTTTCTGAAATATTTATAACATCTCTGTATCTGTAAACCGAGTGGCAGTACGGACATACAGGAAGTTTCATCAAATCAAAAACACCGCTTTCATTAAAAAATCATATTCAAATATTATTGTTCGTGTTGTTATTTTCATTTTCAGGCGTTTCGGATTCATATTTGTTTTGCTGTTCAACCATATTTTTTGTCCTGATAAAGTTTTTTGAAAAGTCGTCGCTTACATTCAGTTCTATCGGATTTGTGCGGTTTATTTCCGTAACAGTGGGATTATAGGCTGTTTCGGGAACGACGGATTGTTGTTTTTCTATTATTTTCCTTTCGAGTGAACGGTCAGAACAGGGTTCAAGCCTGACAAAAAACGGCACAAGAGCATAGAAAACAATAAAGGGAAGAAGTACAAGCAAAACACCAAAAATACTTCCGTGATCGCCGAAATATGAATAAAGAACAAGTATCAGCAATGAAAGTACACAGGTAATGCTTGCTATACCGTAAATTGAACGGTTTATTACTACATTTGAAATACATTTACAGGTGTCGCAGCAGTATTCGCCCTTTGTTTTCAGGAAAGCCGCCCCAAAAAACGATATTTTTCTGTGGCAGTAAGGACATCTTGGAAGTTTTAATTTTTTCGGCATTAACACCATTCCTTTTTTTAAATTCAAAGTTGAAAGTTGAAAATGGAAAATTATTTCCGCACAAGAAACTAACGGTTTGCACAAATTATGAATTATGAATTATGCATTATGAATTAAAACTGTGTTGCTCGTTTTATGAGTGTGACGGGGGACAACTGACAGATATATACTTTACAGCTGTTGCCGTCTTTGCAGAGAACGAAGGATTTCGGCAGTTCGGGGGAAACATTTATCACCTTGCCGTCTTTTTCGGCTTTTGCAAGAT
>JBJFIB010000181.1:5389-25652 GCA_051894195.1 Acutalibacteraceae bacterium | reverse complement strand
GGCAGTTCGGGGGAAACATTTATCACCTTGCCGTCTTTTTCGGCTTTTGCAAGATAGTTGCGTGTTGTTGCGGAAACGGTAGAATTATCAAGGTCAAAAATCCCGATAATGTCTTTTTTTCGGACTACCGTGTCCTTTCCGAGATGAAGATACAATTTATTTTTCCTCCAAAGCCGTAATTTCGCCTTTTTTTATATAAATCGGATTTTTTGCATTTATCATAGGTTCACAACAGGTAATAAATACCTGCAATCCGTCAAGACGGTTGAGAAGATAGTCCTGTCTTGACGGGTCAAGCTCGCTTAACACATCATCAAGAAGAATGACGGGTTTTTCGCCCTTTTCGTTTCCGAGAACAGACGCTTCCGCAAGTTTCATTGAGAGAACCGCCGAACGCTGTTGTCCCTGTGAACCGAAACTTTTTGCATCATATCCGTTAATTTTTATTGTGAGGTCATCACGATGTACGCCTGTTGTTGTAAAACCGGCATAAATATCGTCATTTTGTTTTTTTCGCAGACTTTCAAGAAGTGAGTTTTTAAGTTCCTCACGGGTCATATTTTCGTTGCCGTTAAAGCCTGTTTTATATTCAAGCAAAAGCTGTTCCTTGCCGTCGGAAATTCCGTCATAGAATTTTGTTGCAGGCTGTGACAGCTTTTTTATATATTCAGCTCTTTCAAAGGATATTAAAGCACCCTCAAAGGCAAGCCTTTCGTCCCATATATCAAGGGTATCACTGAGTTCACGGTGCTTTGGAATATCTTTTAAAAGTGCGTTGCGTTCATTAAGAATCCGCTTGTATTTTGAGAGTGCTGAGGCGTATGACGGTTTTATCTGGCACAATGCACCGTCAATGAAATTCCGTCTTTCCTCAGGACCGTTTTTTACAAGCGTCAGGTGGTCGGGAGAAAAAACAACGGCACAAAACACGCCTATTATCTGTGAAACATAGCTTTTCGGAACATCATTGAGAATTGCACTGCGTCTGCCGTTTTTTATGTTTATTTCAATATTCTGGTCACGGCCGCAGGAATTAAAACAAAGCTGTATTTTTGCGTAATTTTGTCCGAAAGAGATAAGCTCGCTGTCCTTTGAACCACGAAAAGACCGTCCTCCTGTGAAAAGCCACAGACATTCAAGCAGATTTGTCTTGCCCTGTGCGTTGTCACCGCAGATTACATTTATTGACTCGGTGGGCATTATTGTTGTATTTTTCAGGTTTCTGTAATTTTCAAACGAAATACTTTTTACAAACAACTCAGCACACCTCAAAGACGGTTCCGTCAAACTCGGCTTTGTCGCCTTTTCTCATTTTTTTGCCACGCATAGTGCAGACTTCACCGTTTACTTTTACTTCGCCGTTTTGAATAGCTATCTTTGCCTGACCGCCTGTTGCGACATTACCGGACATCTTTATGATACAGTCAAGGCGTATGAATTCTTCGTCCGGACGGAGTGAAATTTTCTCAGTTTTCATTTTTTAACCTCACTGGCAGTACAAGGAACAAAAAGCTGTCACCCTCGCTCGGAAGCAGTACAATCGGGCTTAGAGGGCTGCTTAGTTGTATTTTTACCTCGTCTGTTTCGGAATTTCTGAGTGCGTCAAGAAGATATTTGTTATCAAAACCGATTTCGATATCCTCACCGCTTATGTTGGCAGGAAATTCGTCATAAGCCTGACCGAGAGATGTGTTGCACGATGTTTTGATAAGTCCGTCCTCAATTTTGCATCTTATCGGACTTTTGAGTCTTTCGGTCAACAGAAGTGACATTCTTTCAATAGAATTGATGAACTGTCTTGTGTTGACTTTCATTTCGGTTGAATGAGTCTTTGGCAGAGCGGCTTTATAGTTCATAAATTCGCCCTCGATAAGACGGGTTATTATTGAATAATTGTCAATTTGGAACACAATATGTCTGTCGCCGACCGTTATCTGTACATCTTCCGTGTCGTCTGTGATGAGTTTTGTCACTTCTGAGAGGGATTTTCCCGGTACTATAAAGCTTTTTTCGTCATCATAGGTGATTTGTTCGGTTCTTATTGCAAGGCGGTAGCCGTCAACGGAAATAATTCTGATACTTCCGTTCTGAATCTCAAAAAGTGAACCCTTATGAGCAGGTTTTATGTCTTTGTCTGATACGGCATATATTGTTTGTCTTATCATACTTCTGAGAGTATCACCGTTTATTGTGAGTTTATCACTTCCTTTTACTGACGGCAGTTCGGGATATTCTTCGTCTGATATTCCGATAATTTTGTAATCTACTTTACCGCTGGAAATATAGGCGATAAGTTTTTCGTCAGTTTCTATTGAAATTGTATCCTCAGGCATTCTTCTTATAATGTCTGAAAAAAGCCTTGCACTGAGTACAACAGCACCGTTTTCTCTGACATCAGCGTCAAGAGTTGTGGTTATACCTATTTCGAGGTCATAGCCGCAGAGTGTTATTGTATTGCCGATTGCTTTTATAAGGATACCTTCAAGTGCCGGTATTGTGGATTTTGTGGATACTGCTCTTTGAACATTTGTAACTGCTTCGTTGAGTTTTTGGCGGTTGCATTGAAATTTCATCTGATCAGTCCTTTTTTCAAGAAAAATAACATATAAGAATAGATATATTTCAGTAATAGTAATAGGGGCTGTTAATAAGTTGAAAAGTTTAATTTTTCCGAATACAACGCAATTTTTAACAATTTATCAACAGTTGAAAGTTCGTTGACCTCAGTTTAAATAAAAATGTGGAAAACTTTTGTTTCAACAAGACGGTTGAAATGTGTTGGTGGAAAGTTGAAAACTTGTTGAAAATGTTGGTAAGTTGAAAATGATGGTTTCAACCGGTTTTGTTGAATTGTTGAATGTAAACTAACAGTTTGTTGAAAATTATTAAAAGCGTCTGCAATCATAAATTAAGTCAGCGATCCCTTATATTTTTGATAATATCATCTACCGTAGATTTGAGTTTCGGGTCTTTGCTCATATTTTTTTCTATTTGTTTTATCGCATATACTATTGTAGAGTGGTCACGACCGCCGAATTCGTCGCCGATAAGGTTCATAGAAAGGTCTGTAATTTCTCTTACAGCGTAAATTGCAATCTGACGGGCGTTTGATATATTGGCGTTACGCTTTGAAGAGCGTATGTCATCGCCGGTTACACCGAATGTGCGTGCAACCTCGTCGATGATTTTTTCTACTGTAAGCGGCGGCGGCTGCTCGTTGTTCAGAATGTCCGAGATGGTTTTCTGTGCGACATTGAGCGTTATTTTTTCGCCGTAAAGCAGACATTTGGCTTTGAGTTTCTTTACTACGCCTTCAAGCTGTCTGATGTTGGTTTTGAGCCTTGTTGCAATATATTCTACGACATCGTCGGGAATATCTATTTCAAGAAGTTCGGCTTTACGCTTGATTATCGCAATTCTTGTTTCAAAATCCGGCGGCTGAATGTCGGCGATAAGACCGGATTCAAAACGGCTGCGGAGTCTGTCTTCAAGGGTTTTTATTTCCTTTGGAGGTCGGTCAGATGTCATAACTATCTGACTTTTTGCCTCATAGAGTGAGTTAAAGGTATGGAAAAATTCCTCCTGAGTTGAAACCTTGCCGCCGATAAACTGAATATCGTCCACCAGAAGAACATCTGATTTTCTGTATTTCTGACGGAATTCGTTTGGTGTTGCGGTGCGTATTGCCTCGATAAGCTCGTTTGTAAAATCGTCGCCCTTTACATAGACAATGTTTTTTTCCGGATTAGTCTTGTGGATTTCGTTGCGTATTGCATAGAGAAGGTGAGTTTTTCCGAGTCCTGAGTTTCCGTAGATGAACAGAGGGTTATATGCTCTGCCCGGATTTGTTGCAACCGCCAGCGACGCTGCGTGTGCAAATTTGTTGGAAGAACCTACAATGAAAGATTCAAATGTAAATTCATAGTCGGTATCAATTATGCTGTCGTTGATTTCCTGTTCCTTTGACATTATTTCCTCGGGGACAGTAAAGCATATTTTGATACCTTCTCCGAACACGCTTGCAAAAGCATCGTTAAGCATAGGCATATAGCATCTTATGAGCGTCTGACGGTGAAAATCCCCCGGTACCATAAGGACTGCTTTTCCTTCGGCGAAATCCAATTTGATAGGTTCAATTTTGCTTATCCACGTTTTATAGGCAACATCTGAGATACGCTGTTTGCAGTAATCGCAGATTATGCCCCACGCTTCATTGAATGAATCCATAAATATACATTTCTGCTACTCAAAATATGGACAAAAATACCCATATTGAGAAAATTCCTGTTTCAACCTATATGCTTTTGTCATAAGACTACTAACAAGTTATTATATAGTCCACAGGCGTAAATTCCCGTATAGCCTACGGTACATAATCATCAAATTTCGCTTACGCTGTTTGATAAATCAGACAATCTCTCAAATTAAGACTTGCATTATAATCTCTGTCTTCCGTATAATTACATTTGTCACAGTGGTAAATTCTGTCTGATAATTTCAAATCAAATTTAATATTACCGCAATTATGACAAATTTTACTTGACGGATAGAAACGGTCAACAATTCTTAATTCTATTCCGTATTTTTGGCACTTTCCTGTAAGTTTTGTTCTGAACTCAAAAAATTTCTGTTGTGCCACTGCTTTGGAAAGATGTCTGTTCTTCATCATACCACTGACATTCAAATCTTCAACAGCAATCCATAATGGCTTGGTTTTCACCATTTCAGATATTACTTTATTGATATGATCTGTTCTTATGTTGTTAAGTCTGTGATAAAGTTTCTGTACTTTCAGCTTTTGTTTATGAATATTTTGCCGAGTAACTGCTCCTTTCTTATTTTTATTTCGTTTTTTATATCTTTCGTATTTTCTGGAAAGACTGCGTTGTTCTCGTCTAAGTTTCTTGTCAAGTTTTCTTATACAAGAACTCTTATTGATATTTTTATAGACTTTACTGTTTGAACAAACAGCGAAATATTTTGTACCTAAATCTATTCCTATCCCAAATCCATTCAGAACAGGCTTTTCTTTTTCCAATTCCTCTACAAGAACTGATACATAATATCTGCCCGCTTTTATAGATACAGTACCGCTTTTAATAATATGCATTTTTGGATTTGTCGGAATATAACCTTTTTCTTTAAGCTGTACCCAACCAAGAGCAGGAATTTTAATTCTGTGGCGTTCACAAGGAATTATAGTTTTTGAATCTTTTTTTACAAAATACATTTTGACATCTGATTTGAACTTTTTCTTGAATTCAGGAAAATTTGATTTGCCTTTAAAGAAATTCTTAAAAGCCTTTTCAGCGTTCATAATGCTTTGTTTGACAGATTTACTGCTTACTTCCTTTATCCACTTGTATTCTTGGTTATAAGGGATAAACTCATTATTCATCCATTTTGAAAAATCCATACCTGACACAAAACGCTTTTCTTTATAATATATTTCTTTGTTATGTGCGAGATAAAAATTATAAACAAATCTGCATACCCCAACAGTACGATTAATTGTTTGCTTTTGTTCATATGTCGGGTTTATTTCTGTCTTGTAGCTTCTTAGCAATATCTTCATCTCCCTCTATCTGTTTTTTATAATTCTGTAAACCATATATTCGACAACTGAAAATGTGTATTACAGATATTTAGTTGGAGTGTGATATGCCTTTAATTTACCTTCCTTATCCCACCTTTGTAATAAATTCACTAAAATATCATTTTTGTGCAAACTTTTATGTTTTATAATTACTCATTAAAAAATATCCAATTTTGTCGGTCATTATATCACATTTGTATGCATTTGTTGATATTTTTTGAAATTATAAATCATCTCCCTGCTTTTAAATTCTTTGACTTATGCGGCAAAAGTTTATTAAACGGCTTTTTAACCGTGTTTGCCGCACAGTGCAATTAACAAACACTTATACAAGCCTAATTATAACATAAAGATATGAAGTTTTCAAATAGTTTTTAACATTTTCAACTGTAATGTTGAAATTATTGGATATATGTATATATTATTGATGAGTTTTTCGCTGTTTAAAACGGGTTGAAAATAATTTTCTCCTGAATAAATGCTGAATTTATGTATTTTTTAGTTGACAGAAGTGCATAAGATAGGTTATAATTCTAAATTGCAAGGTTATATCTTGAACACTTTATGACGGTGCATTTTTATGTACCTTAGCTGAAAGGAGGATTTTCTCATGCTGAGAACTTATCAGCCGAAGAAGCTCCACAGAAAAAAGGAGCACGGATTCAGAAAGAGAATGGCTACAAAGAACGGCCGCAAGGTGCTTGCACGCCGCAGAGCAAAGGGCAGAAAGCAGCTTACTTACTGAGTTTTTGCCGTTAATGTTTTTGTAGTGTAAGGCTGTGCGTATAATGCACTTTTTGGCACGGTTCCGCCTTGGGCGGAGTTTTCGCAGGCGGTCTGTATAAGAGTAATTTTTTGGGACTGGATGATTATTTTGGGTGAGTTGGTCACTTTAAAGGAAAATAAGGATTTTCGCAGACTTTACTCTCGTGGCCGTTCTTACAGTTCGGCGGTGCTTGTGACATATGTTATGAAAAACCGCAGCCATAATGTAAGAATCGGCGTCACTACAAGTAAAAAAATCGGCAAGGCCGTTATGCGTAACAGGTCACGCAGAATCATCAGGGAGGCTTATTTTCAGCTTGCCGGTGAAATAAAGCCGGGTTATGACCTGGTTTTTGTTGCAAGGGGCAGAACGCCTTTTGTAAAGAGTACGGACATTCTGCGTGCAATGAGAAAAGAGCTGAAAGAGGCGGGTGTTTTAAGATGAGACGCCCGCTTATTTGGCTTATAAGATTTTATCAGAAATATATATCTTCAAGAACTCCTCCGTGCTGTAAATATTATCCCGTATGCTCGGTGTACGGTATAGAGGCAATTCAGCGTTTCGGTGCATTCAAAGGCACATTTCTTACAATATGGAGAATTCTCAGATGTAATCCGTTTTCAAGGGGCGGCTATGACCCCGTTCCCGAAAAAAAACAAAAAAATTATAAGATGATTCATTATAAGAAATAAAGATGATGTTTCGTCTTTCGGGATATAATTCAGGACAAAAGGTGAAGGGAATGGTTTTCGCAAATGATGGATATATTTAACTTCTTCGGAAGTATATTAGGCTATATTCTATGGGCGGCTTTTTATCTTGTAAATAATTTCGGTATTGCCATTATTATATTTACTGTTATCATCAAGCTGCTGTTGTTTCCGTTTTCAATCAAACAGCAGAAATCTATGGCGTCAAATGCACGATTTCAGCAAAAACAAAAGGAAATAATGGAAAGATACGCAAACGATAAGGCAAAGGCTAATGAAGAAGTCCAGAAGCTTATGCAAAAGGAAAATGTAAGTCCTTTTTCGGGCTGTCTGCCTATGATTGCACCTATGCTGATTATGCTTGGCGTGTACTATTCCGTTATAAATCCGCTTACAAACACACTTCATATTGCGGCGGACAGTGTATCAAAGGCTGTAAATGCACTTTCAACTCTGCCGGGACTTGGCACTTCAATCAACGGCTTTTACGGACAGATAAGCATTGTTAAATATTTCGGACAGTTACAGCCTTATCTTGTCGACAGCAACGGAAATCCGCTGTTTACGGCAAATGAGGCGAACAGTATAAGTGAATTCAGCAACGGCTTTAATTTCTGCGGTCTTGACCTTCTTGCAACTCCTAATATGAGTTCATTTGCGTCAATGATGTGGCTTATTCCTGTATTGTGCTTTGTCACCTCCGTTGCAAGTATGCTTATCACTCAGAAGATGAACGGCACAAAAACTCAGGGCTGTATGTTTATAATGATTTTCGGTATGCCGCTGTTTTCAGCATGGATTGCTTATACCGTACCGGGTGCCGTTGGTTTCTACTGGATTGCATCAACTGTTTTAGGTTTCATACAGTCAGTTATAATGAACAAATTCTATAATGCAAATATTATGGAGGCAAAGGCAGAGGCTCAGCGTGTTGTACTGAGAAGACAGCAGGAGGCAGAGCTGGCGTTTATTGACGCTCCCGACTACATTGAACCTGAAATTCCGACAAAAAATAAAAATTCAAATTCAAAAAATACAAAGAAGTCCCAAAAGCA
The DNA here is from genome assembly GCA_051894195.1 of Acutalibacteraceae bacterium. Lineage (GTDB taxonomy): Bacteria > Bacillota > Clostridia > Oscillospirales > Acutalibacteraceae > UBA1213. The sequence goes on along the minus strand of JBJFIB010000181.1, from coordinate 17,525 downwards.
AAAATCCGGAAAATCAAACACAAATTCAGGAAGCAGCTATCAGGGAAAGAAGAAGTAACAGGGGGTATGAAAAATGATTCGTGAGGCATTTGCTACTGCGGACACTATTGAAGAAGCAAAAAATATTGCCTGCAAGGAATTGGGAACGAACATTGAAAACACAAATTTTGAAATATTGCAGCAGCCCGAAAAAAAGAAATTCGGTCTTTTCGGCGGCAGTCCGGCAAAAATAAGAGCCTATATAGAGGTAACTCCGCTTGAATCCGCAAAGGAATATCTCTCGGAAATTCTTGAAAAAATGGGCGTTACAGGCGTTACAATGACTTCTGAGGAGAACGAAAACGGTGCAGTAATAAATATTGACGGTGAGAATATCGGCTTTATTATTGGTCACAGAGGCGAAACTCTCGACGCATTACAGTATCTTGCAGGTCTTGTTGCAAATCATGTTGACGAAAGCTATTACAGAATTTCAATCAATATCGGCAACTACCGTGAAAAAAGAGAAAAGACCCTTGAAATTCTCGGCAGAAAGCTGGCGTTCAAGGCTTGCAAAACAGGTATGAAAACATCTCTTGAACCGATGAATCCGTATGAAAGAAGAATTATTCATACAGCCGTTCAGAAGGTAAAGGGTGCTACATCATGGTCTGAGGGAGAAAATTTACAGCGTCATGTTGTTATCGGTCCTGACCCCGAACAGAAACCCTCATACAACAGAGGCGGACGCAGCAACCGTCCAAAGAGCAATTTTAACAAGGACGGTTCATACAACAGACAGCCACGCACAAGCGGCTATCAACGCAGACAGTATTCTGAGGACGAAAAGCCACAGGATAGTCTGTTCAGCACATTTGAAGAAGAATCTGCAAAGCCGAGAGAAAGCATAAACGAACTTCCCGACGCATCTCTTTACGGCAAAATTGAAATAACAAGAAACGATACAAAAGAATAATAACTCTGTTTCTTACGGCAGCGTACATAAAGCGGCACTACTTTATGTCACTGCCGCTTTTTTAATGCGTAATTCGTAATGCGTAATGCGTAATTATCTTTACAATACAATAAGTATATTTATTATTTAATATACAAATAGGAATAATAATTTTTTGAAAAGTTTTCAACCGTTGAAAACTTTTCCGTTCTTGTTATATTTGATTGTGCGTGATATAATATATAAGAAATTCAACCGTTAATTATGTGTTGAAAATTCTTCGGCAGATAATTTTCAAAATATAAATTTTATACAGGTGAAAAATATGAGTGAAAAAACTATTGCCGCAATCGCCACAGCAAACGGTATAGGCGGTGTCGGCGTTATAAGAATATCGGGCGAAAACTCAAAACAGGTTGCAGAAAAAGTTTTTAAATCCGTATCGGATAAAAAAATTACTGAGATGAAAGGCTACACAGCAACATACGGAAAAGTCTATGACGGCGACGAACTTATTGATGAGGCTGTTGCGTTGGTGTTCAATGCACCGCACAGCTACACAGGCGAAGATGTCGTTGAAATTTCATGTCACGGTGGTATGTATGTTACAAAGCGTGTACTTCGTGCCGTGCTGAAAAACGGTGCCGTTTCCGCCGGAGCAGGTGAGTTTACAAAGCGTGCTTTTCTCAACGGAAAAATGGGACTGACGGAAGCCGAGTCCGTTATGGATATTATTTCCGCAAGAGGTTCTCAGTCGGCAAGGGCGGCTTTGTCCTGTATGGAAGGAAAATTAAGACAGAGGATTGACTCTGTGCGTGAAAAGCTGGTAAACTGTGCGGCACATCTATCGGCTTGGGCAGATTATCCTGAGGACGATATTCCACAGGTTAATACCGATAATCTTATTGAAACTTTGACGGAATGTAAAACCGAGCTGTCAACGCTGCTCAAAAATTATGACGCCGGAAAGGTTATAAGAGAGGGTGTAGATACCGTTATTGCCGGCAGACCAAATGTAGGAAAATCAACACTAATGAATTTGCTTTCCGGCTGTGAACGCTCTATCGTAACGAATATTCCCGGCACAACAAGAGATGTAATTGAAGAAACTGTTATGCTCGGAGAAATTCCGCTCAATCTTTCGGATACCGCCGGAATACGCTCGACTGACGACCCTGTTGAGAGCATAGGCGTTCAGAAGGCAAAGGAAAGAGTTATGAGGGCAGGACTTGTATTTGCGGTCTTTGATTCGTCGCAGCCGTTGTCCGATGATGACAGGGAACTTGTTGAACTTCTCAAAAACGCACCGGCTGTTGCCGTAATAAACAAAACAGACCTTGAACAACAGCTTGATGTCGAATTTATAAGCCAGCGTTTAAGGCATATAGTTTATATTTCGGCACTCAGCGGAAACGGAGCAGACGAACTTGAAAAAGAGGTTGCCGATATAGTCGGTACGGCAAACCTTGACGCATCTGAGGGTATTCTTGCAACAGAGCGTCAGCGTGTTTCAGCAGAAAATGCCCTTAACTCAGTGATTGAGGCTATCAACACAATAAAAATGGGAATTACGCTTGACGCTGTTACGGTTGTTATTGAAGACGCAATAAACAGCCTTCTGGAACTCACGGGAGAGAGAGTAACCGAAACTGTCGTTGACAGAGTATTTTCTCATTTTTGCGTTGGAAAATAAATGCAGATTATTGTTTCATGTGAAACAATATTTTAAATACAAGCTGTTTGTCAAACAATGTTTCACATGAAACAATCCGTTTAACGCAAGCTGTTTGTCAAACAATGTTTCACATGAAACAATCCGTTTAACGCAAGCTGTTTGTCAAACAATGTTTCACATGAAACAATCTGTAAAACACAAAATCGTTTATCAAAAAATGTTTCACATGAAACAAATATAATTATGAATTATAAATTGTTTTTGGGGGAGAATTATGAAATTTATTGCTGGTGAATTTGATGTTGCAGTTATAGGTGCAGGACACGCAGGAATTGAGGCAGGACTTGCCGCCGCAAGACTTGGCTGTAAAACAGGCGTATTTACGATAAATATGGATGCAGTCGGAAACTGTCCTTGCAATCCGTCAATTGGCGGTACGGCAAAGGGACATCTTGTCAGGGAAATTGACGCACTCGGCGGCGAAATGGGAAAAGCAACAGATGATTGTTTTTTGCAGATTCGTATGCTTAACCGTGGAAAAGGTCCGGCAGTACATTCGCTGAGGGCTCAGATTGACAGGCGTGCTTACAGCACAAGAATGAAACATACACTTGAATTACAGGAAAATCTTGAACTCCGTCAGGCTGAAATTGTTGCACTTGAACGCACTGATGACGGAAGATGGCTTTTGACAACAAGACTTGAAGCACAGTATTATTCAAAAACCGTTATACTTGCAACAGGTACATACCTCGGTGGCAAAGTTTATGTTGGTGATGTTTCATACGAAAGCGGTCCTGACGGTATGTTTCCGGCAAAGTTTTTGCCCGATTCACTCGAAAAACTCGGTATGAGAATAAGAAGATTTAAAACAGGTACTCCGGCAAGAGTGCTTAAATCAAGCATTGATTTTTCTGACCTTGAAGAACAATCGGGAGATGAACCCGTTGTTCCGTTTTCGTATGATACAGAACACCCGAAAGAAAACAAGGTTAAGTGTCATATAAGCTGGACAAACGAAAAAACAAAGCAGATTATACTCGATAATATTGACCGCTCGCCGATGTACAGCGGAAAGATAGAGGGAATAGGTCCACGCTATTGTCCGAGTATTGAGGATAAAATAATGCGTTTTTCCGACAAGCCACGACATCAGCTTTTTATTGAACCGTGCGGAATAGATACGGAGGAAATGTATTTACAGGGAATGTCCTCGTCACTGCCCGAAGATGTACAGCTTAAATTCTATCATTCAATAAAAGGGCTTGAAAATTGTATTGTTATGCGTCCGGCTTATGCGATTGAGTATTTTTGTGCCGACCCGATACAGATGAACCAGACGCTTGAATTTATGGATTTTCCGGGACTTTACGGTGCAGGACAGTTCAACGGCAGCTCAGGCTATGAAGAAGCGGCAGCACAGGGACTTGTTGCCGGAATAAATGCCGCACTTAAAGTTCTCGGAAGGGAGCCTATGATTCTTGACAGGGCAAGTTCATATATAGGAACGCTGATTGACGACCTTGTTACAAAAGGCTGTAATGACCCGTACAGAATGATGACATCACGCTCGGAATACAGGCTTATTCTCCGTCAGGATAATGCTGACACACGACTTACTCCGATTGGCAGAGAAGTAGGTCTTATTACCGACAGACGCTGGCAGAAGTTTACCGAAAAACAGGAACTTATGAAACAGGAACTTGAAAGAATCAAGAAAACCGTTATTTCGCCGTCGGAAGAATTGAACAAAATACTTGTTTCATGTGAAACATCAGAAGTCAATACAGGAATAAGACTTATTGACCTTCTGAAACGCCCTGAGCTTAATTATGAAGTCCTGAAAAGCGTTGACACAACTCGTCCCGACATCAATCCGAATATCTTTGAACAGGTTGAAATTGAAATTAAATATGAGGGCTACATCAAGCGACAACTTATAATTATTGAACAGGTAAGAAAAATGGAAAAGAAACTCTTGCCGAAAGATATTGACTATTCAAAGATTGAGGGACTGCGTCTTGAAGCCCGTGAAAAGCTGAATAAAGTCCGTCCGTCAAATCTCGGACAGGCAGGCAGAATTTCGGGAGTAAGTCCGGCGGATATTTCGGTGCTTGTAATTTATCTTGCGTCGCTCAAAAATCACGGCAAGGAGAACTGAATATGATTTCTGAAATACTTGAAAAATGGTGTGCCGAAAATAATATTTCAATTTCCGACACACAAAAACAGAAATTTGAAACCTATGCAAAACTGCTTTCCGAATGGAACGAAAAAATCAATCTTACAGCGATAACTGAGGATACGGAGGTTGCAGTAAAGCATTTCATAGACAGCATTACTCTGCTGAAATATACCGACATCAAAGAAAATGCGTCTGTTATTGATATTGGTACAGGTGCAGGATTTCCGGGAATACCGCTTAAAATTATGCGTGACGACATAAATCTGACATTACTCGACAGCCTTAACAAGCGGCTTGTTTTTCTTGATGAGGTGTGCAATACAATAGAGATTAAGGCACAAACCGTTCATTCAAGGGCAGAGGAGGGCGGACAGAATCCGAAATTCCGTGAAAAATATGATGTTGCCGTTTCAAGAGCGGTTGCAAATCTCCCTGCACTTTGCGAATACTGTATGCCTTATGTAAAGGTTGGCGGAGTGTTTATTTCAATGAAAGGCTCTGACGGCGAAAACGAACTTGAAAACGCAAAAAACGCAATAGCAATTCTCGGCGGCAAAACCGAAAGCTGCAAAACATTAACCTTACCTGACGGCAGTACAAGAACAATCATTACAATCAAAAAAATACAGCCAATTCCGCAAAAATATCCACGCCGCAGTGTAAAAATAAACAAACAACCGCTATAAGTCAGCTTAAATTCAAACTTATTGTTACCATTAACTTATTGTCCGCACAGTAAGTTAATGGTATTATTTTACGCAACATATTAACTGCTACAACAATCCACTCTCAACACAATAAATTATGGATTAAAACTTTACATTCCTGATTTCTAACTCCACTCTCCACTCTCCACACTCCACTCTGATTATAATTTTTTTCTCTGGCAGGATATGACAGAAAAATTATAATGGCGGTGATATTATAAAGTCACAGAGAGGAGTGTGGCTGTAATGTTATCTGCCGTAAGAAATCAAAATAAAATTATTGAAATACCGCTTGTACAAATTCGTCCGTGTCGTACTCAGGCACGCAGAATATTCAGACAGGAAGACTTAAAGGAACTGGCGGAAAGCATAAATCAAAACGGAATTTTACAGCCGCTTACCGTCAGAAAAATAAGCGTAGTTGAATATGAGCTTATATCGGGTGAACGCAGACTTCGTGCGGCGGCAATGTGCGGAAAATCAAAAGTGCCGTGTTATGTTATTATATGTAATGATGAACAGGCAGGAATTTATTCGCTCGTCGAAAACCTGCAAAGAAAAGACCTGAACATCTTTGAACAGGCAGAGGGAATAAATACGGTTATGAATCTTTATGGACTTACTCAGGAGGAAACTGCAAGGCGTTTAGGCAAGCGGCAATCAACCGTTGCAAATAAGTTGCGGATTTTGAAGCTCAGCCGTGAAGAGCGTGAGTGGATTATCAAAGCAAATCTTACCGAACGGCATGCCCGTGCTTTACTAAGAATTGACGACCCTGTAACAAGAAAAATTATACTCAGCGAAATAATTGAAAGAAATATGAATGTTTCACAGTCGGAAAAATATATTGACGCCGCCCTTAACGAAAAAAATATCCATAAACGCAAAACTCAAAGAAAGCGTGTTGTTATCAAAGATATAAAAATTTTTGAAAACACTATCAACAAAGCTGTAAATACAATGCGTTCGTCAGGAATTGAGGCGGTTTCAAATCAGAACGAAACAGATGATTTCATTGAATATACAGTCAGAATTTCTAAATCAAACATAAGTCCCGATGATAACACCAAAAATATGACTGCCTGAAATGACTACAAGTTTATACTTCCCCCTATCCACAAAAAAGCCGTCCGTACAAAATCGGGCGGCCTTTTGTCAGTGTGGAGTGTGGAGAGTGGAGAGTGGAGTTAGAAATGAGGAATGAGGAATTAGGAATGAGGGGTTAATTTTATAGTTGGTTGCGTGGGATAATATAATAATTTATGGCGTGGGCAACAAGTTAATGGTAATAATAAGTTTGAACGCAAATTGGGAGCGGAGGCTTGCCGCTGGTGCGGAAAATGAGTTAATGGTAACAATAACTTTGAACGCAATTTGACAGCGGCAGCTTGCCGCCGGAGGCACTCCGCCGCGATTTGACCGTGGCGGCACGCCACTCGTTGTTTCATGTGAAACATTTTTTGAAAAACATTAAAAAAGCAATTTACGAATATGTAAATTCGTGATATAATGGAATCAATAAAATAAATAAAAAGAAAATAAAGCAGATTGTGCTTTGGAGGGAAAAAATTTGGGCAAAATTATTGCAGTAACAAATCAGAAAGGCGGAGTAGGAAAGACTACAACCGCTGTAAATGTTTCGGCAGGTATTGCTATGCTCGGACACAAGGTTCTTCTCGTTGACATAGACCCGCAGGGAAACGCAACAAGTGGTGTCGGTGTTGACAAACGCAGTGTAAAGCGTTCATCTTACAGCATTATGATTGAAGATGTAAAGGCAGAAGAAACGATTGTAAAAACAGAATTTCAAAATCTTGACATTATTCCGTCAAGTATGGATCTTGCCGCCGCAGAGATTGAACTTGTTGAAAAGGAACACAGAGAGGCAAAACTCAAAGACGCTCTTGCACTCATCAAGGGTAACTATGAATACATATTCATTGACTGTCCGCCGTCACTCGGACTTATTACTACAAATGCTTTTTGTGCGGCGGATACTTTGCTTGTTCCTATTCAGCCTGAGTATTATGCACTTGAAGGTCTTTCTCAGCTTATGAACAGCGTCAGAAAAATTAAACGCCGCTACAATGAATATCTTGAAATTGAGGGCGTACTTCTTACAATGTATGACGGCAGACTGAACCTTACACAGCAGGTAGTTGAAGAAGTCAAGAAGTTTTTCCCACGAAAAGTTTTTGGCACGGTTATTCCTCGTGGAGTAAGACTGTCTGAGGCTCCGAGCTTTGGTATGCCGATAATGTATTTTGATAAATCGTGCAAGGGCTCAGTTGCATATATGGAGCTTGCAAAAGAAATTATAAATAATAACAGTTAAGGGGGCAGAAAAATAAATGGCAGGAAAAAAAGGCGGACTCGGCAAAGGTCTGGACGCTATTTTTCAGGAGAATAATATTGATGACGGCGGCGGTACAATTACACTAAAAATTTCCGATATTGAGCCTAACCGCTCACAGCCCCGTCACGATTTTGACGAGGAAAGTCTGAGAGAACTGGCGGATTCAATCGCAATTCACGGAGTATTACAGCCACTTCTTGTTCGTCCGCTTGCAGACGGAGGTTATCAGCTTGTTGCGGGTGAAAGGCGTTGGAGGGCAAGCCGTATGGCAGGACTGACGGAGGTTCCCGTAATTGTCCGTGAAATGACCGATTCCGAAATGATGCAGATTTCAATGATTGAAAACTTACAGCGTGAGAACCTCACTCCGCTTGAAGAGGCACTCGGTTATAAATCTCTTGTCAACGACTACGGTTTAACACAAGACCAGATTTCAAAATCTGTCGGAAAAAGCCGTCCCGTTATCGCAAATGCACTCAGACTTCTTAATCTTCCACAGGCAGTGCTGAATATGCTTTCCGACGGCACAATTACTTCGGGACATGCAAGGGCGTTGCTTTCATTCAGTGATGAAGAAGAAATGATAAGAGTCGCAAATCTTATCAAGCCGAATGACCTTACTGTTCGTGATATTGAACGCCTTGCAAAAAAATATAACGAACAAAAAGACAAACAGCCTGTTAAAGTACAAAAACGCAATCCGTTTTATGATGAAGTCGAGCTTGCACTCAACGAACATCTCAGCCGAAAGGTAAGGGTAAAAAACGGCAAGGAAAACAGCGGTGTTCTTGAAATTGAATTTTACAGCGAAGATGACCTCAATGAACTTGCAAAGCTGTTTGATAAATAAAATCAAAAAATTATTATTTACTTCTAAAATGTATGGCATAAGACGAAACTTTGTGCTATAATATTTTCGGTTTATATAAGCACTGTATGGCGGCTTATCGAAATAAATTTACAGAAACGAGGAAACAGAAAATGATAGACATTAAACTTCTCAGAGAAAAGCCTGACGAGATTAAAGCAAAAATCAAAAAAAGAGAAATGAACCTTGATTCCGTTGTTGACGAAATTATTGCAGTAGATGCACAAAAGCGTGAACAAATGGGCAAGATTGAAACTATGAAGGCTGAACAGAATACCGCAAGCAAGCAGATTCCGCAGATTAAAAAAGCCGGCGGAGATGCAAGCGAAATTATGGCAAAGATGAAAGAGCTTGCTGCTGAAATCAAGGACGGCGACGCAAAAATCAAAGAACTTGACGAAAAGCAGAAATCACTTCTTCTTTCACTTCCTAACCTGCCCGATGACGATGTATGTGCCGGCGGCAAGGAAAGCAATCAGCCTGTTCGTTATTTTGGCGAAAAACCGAAATTTGACTTCCCGATGAAAAACCATGTTGAACTTTGCGAAAGCCTTGGAATGATTGACTACGAGCGTGGTGCAAAGATTGCCGGTGCAGGCAGCTGGGTTTACAGAGGCTGGGGTTCAAGAATGGAATGGGCTTTGCTCAATTTCTTTATCAATGAACACATCAACGACGGCTTTGAGTTTATTCTTCCGCCGCATATGCTCAACTATCAGTGCGGCTATGTTGCAGGTCAGTTCCCGAAGTTTACCGAAGAGGTTTACTGGATTCAGAACCCGACAAGCGACGATAAGAAATTTATGCTCCCGACAGCCGAAACCGCTCTTGTAAATCTCCACAGAGATGAAGTTCTTAAAGTTGAAGAACTGCCGAGAAAATATATCGCCTACACACCTTGCTACCGCCGTGAAGCCGGTGCTTACAGAAGCGAGGAAAGAGGAATGATAAGAGGTCACCAGTTCAACAAGGTTGAAATGGTACAGTACACAGAGGACGATAAGTCAGATGTAGCTTTTGAAGAACTTGTTGAAAAGGCTGAAAGACTTGTAAGAGAACTCGGACTTCACTATCGTCTGAGCAAACTTGCCGCAGGCGACTGCTCATTCTCAATGGCAAGAACATACGATATTGAAGTATGGATTCCGAGTATGGAAATTTACAAGGAAGTAAGCTCAGCGTCAAACGCAAGAGATTATCAGGCTCGCAGAGGTAATGTAAGATACAGAGGTGCAGACGGCAAAATGCACTTTGCTCATACGCTTAATGCGTCAGGTCTTGCAACAAGCCGTGTAATTCCTGCAATAGTTGAACAGTATCAGAACGCTGACGGTTCAGTAACAGTACCTGAGGTTCTCAGACCTTATATGGGTATTGATGTTATTAAACCTGTTAAGTAAGTTTTATGTTTTTCTGATTGCCACTAAAAAATATATTAAAAATTATGAAATTCCGTGGAAAGTTGATTTCTGCGGAATTTTTTTAACTTAAAACTGAGATTAACGCAGGTTTTCAACAGACTGACATCAAAATGTTGAAACTGAAAACGGATTTAAAATTTATCCTTTGTAAAGTTGAGAATATACAAGCCGATAAGCCGTTCGGAATATGTAAAATTATAACCGGTAGTTTTATTTTTCAACCGTTTTTACTGTTATGGTGGAAAATTTATCCCGAATTATAAAAAATAGTTTTTAACTGACTTATCGTTTAAAGTTGAAAATTTGATTTAAAAAACTATGCAAAAATTAAAATTATAGTTCTTTATTAGAATAATAGTTTTGACCGTATATGGTATAATAAAAAACTAAATAAAAGAAATTATTTATATGAACAGGGAGGAAACCAGAGGATGCTGACCGCAGATTATAAGGACAAATTTGGTAAAGAAGGTCTTACTTTTGACGATGTTTTGCTCATTCCGGGAGAATCCGATGTAGAGCCGAGAGATGTTGACATAAGTACTCACCTTACAAAGAAAATTAAGCTCAACACACCGATTATGACTGCCGCTATGGATACCGTAACCGAAACAAGAATGGCTATTGCTATTGCGAGAGAAGGCGGTATCGGAATTATTCATAAGAATATGACTATTGAACAGCAGGCAGACGCCGTTGACAGAGTAAAAAGATCTGAAAACGGAGTTATTGTAAATCCTTTCTATCTTACACCTGAACACTATGTAAACGACGCAAATCAGCTTATGGCAAAATATAAGATTTCGGGTGTGCCAATCTGTGAAAACGGAAAGCTTGTAGGCATTATTACAAACCGTGACCTTCGTTTTATGAGTGAAGGAGATTACAGTCAGCGTATTGCCAATGTAATGACCAGAGAAAACCTTGTAACCGCTCCTGTCGGAACAACTCTGGAAGAAGCTCAGCTTATACTTAAAAAACATAAAATCGAAAAACTTCCTATTGTTGATAAAGACGGCTTGTTAAAGGGACTTATCACAATTAAGGATATTGAAAAATCCGTTCAGTATCCTAACAGTGCAAGAGATGAAAACGGCAGACTTCTCTGTGGTGCCGCAATAGGTGCAACGGCAGATGTCCTCGAAAGAGTTGCCGAACTCATAAAAGCACAGGTCGATGTTCTTGTTCTTGACTCCGCACACGGACACAACAGCAATATCGTAAATGCTGTTGCAAAGGTTAAAAAAGCATTCCCTGATGTACAGCTTGTTGCAGGAAATATCGCAACGGCAGAAGCTGCAAAGGCTCTTATTGATGCCGGTGCAGACTGTGTAAAGGTTGGTATCGGACCGGGTTCAATCTGTACAACCCGTATTATTGCAGGTATCGGCGTTCCGCAGATTACCGCAATTTATGACGCAGCTTATGAGGCTTCAAAGCACGGAATACCCGTTGTTGCTGACGGCGGCGTTAAGTATTCGGGTGATATTGTAAAGGCTCTTGCCGCAGGCGGCAGTGTTGTTATGATAGGTTCACTTGTTGCCGGCTGTGAGGAATCACCGGGCGAAAACGAAATCTATCAGGGCAGACAGTTCAAGGTTTATCGTGGAATGGGCAGCCTTGGTGCTATGGGCAGAGGAAGTGCCGACCGTTATTTCCAGGCAGGCAACAAAAAGCTTGTTCCTGAGGGCGTTGAAGGTCGTGTTCCTTACAAGGGACCGCTTTCTGACACAATTTATCAGCTTGTCGGCGGACTTCGTTCAGGTATGGGTTACACAGGCTGTGCAACAATTCAGGAACTGCACGACAAAGCAAAGTTCGTAAGAATTACAGGTGCAGGTCTTAAAGAAAGCCATCCGCACGATATTCAGATTACAAAGGAAGCTCCTAACTATTCCTACAATGGCTGATAAAATCTGAAAACTAAAAATTATCGGGATTGCCCTTGACTTCTTTTTGTCACAAGGCAATCCCGTTTTTAATGCGTAAT